>NZ_JBSFHY010000027.1:0-133965 GCF_053597295.1 Streptomyces sp. NPDC001450 | reverse complement strand
GGGCTTTCCTCCGGGCTTCCCTTCGGTGTTTCCGACTCTATCAGATCTTTTCTCGATCCGATTTCCTCGGTGCTTTCCAGGTTTCCGCTCTCGCGATTTCCTTTCCGGCGGTTCCGACTCTATCAGATCCTTTCGGCGTCCGATTCCCGGTCGGCGGGTTTGTCTTCCCGGCTGTTGGGCCGTTCCGACGAGTGAGACTTTAGCGGATTCCCGGCCCCCGAGCTAATCGGGGGCTGCGTCCTTTCGAACGCGGATTCCTCATTTCGCAAATACGCACGCGGAAGCGCACGACGACGGATCGCCGATTGCTGGCTGGTACTTGCGGAATGGCTGTCCGGGGACCGACCGGAGTCGGCGCTCACGTCGGACAACCCGGAGAACACTACGTATCGGGCCGGGGTGTGTCAACTCGCTGCGGGCGGGTCCCTGCGGGCGTACGCTGGGGCCGTGATGACGCGTACGTGTACCCAGCTCTGGTGGGCCGCCTGACAGGCGGCCGTACTCACGTATGCACTCAACGGCCGCCGCCTCGGCGGCCGTTCTCGTATCTCCCTCCAGGACTCCGGGGGCCGGCCGACCGGGACGGCGGTCTCGAACTGGAGGAGGAGTAGAGATGACGCGGGTCTTCAGCGGGGTCAAGCCGACCGGACATCTGACGCTGGGCAACTACCTGGGGGCCATGCGGCAGTGGGCCGCGGTGGACCAGCACCGGGCGGACTCCCTGTTCTGCATCGTCGACCTGCACGCGCTGACCGTGGACCACGATCCGGCGCGGGTGCGCAGACTCAGTCGTCAGGCTGCGACGTTGTTGCTGGCGTCGGGTCTCGATCCCGAGCTGTGCACCGTGTTCCTGCAGAGCCATGTCGACGAGCACACGCGGCTGTCGTACGTGCTGGAGTGCGTGGCGACGGACGGCGAGATGCGACGGATGATCCAGTACAAGGAGAAGTCCGCGCGGGAGCGTGAGCGCGGTGGGAGTGTGCGGCTGTCGCTGCTGACGTATCCGGTGCTGATGGCGGCGGACATCCTGGCGTACGGGGCGGACGAGGTGCCGGTCGGGGACGACCAGACGCAGCACGTCGAGCTGACGCGGGATCTGGCGGTGCGGTTCAACCAGCGGTACGGGCACACGTTCGTGGTGCCGAGGGCCACCCCGCCGAAGGTGGCCGCACGGGTGATGAACCTGCAGGACCCGACGTCGAAGATGGGGAAGTCGGACGACTCGGGGCCGGGGATCGTCTATCTGCTGGACGAGCCGGACGTGATCCGCAAGAAGATCATGCGGGCCGTGACCGACAGCGGGCGGGACGTGGAGTACGACCGGGAGGCCCGGCCGGGGATCGCGAATCTGCTGGAGATTCTCGCAGCGTGCACGGGCGGGAACCCTGAGTCACTGTCGGCCGTTTACGACTCGTACGGCGCTTTGAAGAAGGACACCGCGGAGGCGGTGGTGGAGGTTCTCAGGCCCGTGCAGGCCAGGCACAGGGAGCTGTGCGCGGATCCTGCCTATCTGGAGGGGGTGCTGCGGGATGGTGCGGAGAAGGCTCGGGCGATGGCCCGTCCGATCGTCGATACCGCCTATCGGGCCATCGGGTTGCTGCCGCCCGTGGCGGAGCCTTCGCTGAGCCCGCTGAGCGCCGCTCGCTAGCCGTGGGGCGGCGGGGTGGCCCGCCGCCTTCGCGGTGTCGTGGGTGTCAGTCCTTCTTGCCGGAGGCGAGTTCGCGGCTGCGGTCGCGGGCGGCCTCGAGTGCGGCGATGAGCGCGGCGCGGACTCCGTGGTTCTCCAGTTCGCGGATGGCGTTGATCGTCGTACCGGCCGGGGAGGTGACGTTCTCGCGGAGCTTGACGGGGTGTTCGCCGCTGTCGCGGAGCATCACGGCGGCGCCGATCGCGGACTGGACGATGAGGTCGTGGGCCTTGTCGCGGGGCAGGCCGAGCAGGATGCCGGCGTCGGTCATGGCTTCGACCAGGTAGAAGAAGTACGCCGGGCCGGAGCCGGACAGAGCCGTGCAGGCGTCCTGCTGGGACTCGGGGACGCGGAGGGTCTTGCCGACGGCGCCGAAGATCTCCTCGGCGTGGGCGAGGTGTTCGGCGGTGGCGTGGCTGCCGGCGGAGATGACGGACATGGCCTCGTCGACGAGGGCGGGGGTGTTCGTCATGACGCGGACGACCGGAGTGCCCGCGGCGAGGCGCTCCTCGAAGAAGGAGGTGGGGATGCCGGCGGCGCCGCTGATGACCAGGCGGTCGGCGGGGATGTGCGGGGCCAGTTCGTCCAGGAGAGCGCCCATGTCCTGCGGCTTGACCGTGAGGATCAGGGTGTCGGCGGTCTTGGCGGCCTCGGGGTTGGTGACCGGGGTGACTCCGTAGCGAGTGCGGAGTTCTTCGGCGCGTTCGGGGCGGCGGGCCGTGACCAGGAGGTCGGCGGGGGCCCAGCCGGCCCGGATCATTCCGCTGAGCAGGGCTTCGCCGATCTTGCCGGTGCCGAGGACTGCGACTTTCTGGCTCATGCCGTTCAGTTTGGCACCGGGGCCGGGTGTGCGGGCGGCTGTCCGGCAGGCGGAATGTCGGTCGGCGGGTGGGCCCAGGGCTATGCCGTGCGCCGTCGCAGCGTCGCTGCCCCGAGCACCAGGACCAGCACCGCGCAGCCCGCCACGATCGAGACGTCCCGTACGAACGTCGCCGTCATGTCCGTGTGGCGGAGGACCTCGTTCATGGCGTCGACGGCGTAGGACATCGGGAGGACGTCGGAGATGGCCTCCAGTACGGGGTGCATGTGGGCGCGAGGAGTGAAGAGGCCGCAGAGGAGGAGCTGGGGGAAGATCACCGCGGGCATGAACTGGACCGCCTGGAATTCCGAGGCTGCGAAGGCCGAGACGAAGAGGCCGAGGGCCGTGCCGAGCAGGGCGTCGAGCAGGGCGACCAGCAGGAGCAGCCAGGCTGAGCCGGTGACGTCCAGGCCGAGGAGCCAGACGGCGAGTCCGGTGGCGAGTGCCGACTGGACGATGGCGAGGCCGCCGAAGGCGAGGGCGTAGCCGGCGATGAGGTCGGCCTTGCCCAGAGGCATGGCGAGGAGGCGTTCGAGGGTGCCCGAGGTGCGTTCGCGCAGGGTGGCGATGGAGGTGACCAGGAACATCGTGATCAGCGGGAAGATGCCGAGCAGGGAGGCGCCGATGTTGTCGAAGGTGCGCGGGCTGGCGTCGAAGACGTAGCGCAGCAGGATCAGCATCAGGCAGGGGACGAGGATCAGCAGCGCGATGGTCCGCGGGTCGTGGCGGAGCTGGCGCAGGACGCGGGCCGCGGTTGCGGTGGTGCGGGCGGCGTTCAAGGCGCTGGTGGGCGCGGCGGGAGCGGCGGGCGCTGCCGGTGTGGTCGTGCTCATCGGGTCGTCTCCTTGGTCCGGTCCGCGGCGTCGGCCTCGTCTGCCTGGTCTGCCTGGTCTGCCTGGTCTGCCTGGTCTGCTTCGTCGACGAGGTGGAGGAAGGCGGCCTCGACGGTGTCGGTGCCGGTACGGGTGCGCAGGGCGTCCGGGGTGTCGTCGGCGAGGATGCGGCCCTCGCGCATGAGGAGCAGGCGGTGGCAGCGCTCGGCCTCGTCCATGACGTGGGAGGAGACGAGGAGGGTGGCGCCTCGGGCGGCGAGGTCGTGGAAGAGGTTCCACAGGTCTCGGCGCAGCACGGGGTCGAGGCCGACCGTCGGTTCGTCGAGGACGAGGAGTTCGGGCGTGCCGAGCAGGGCGACGGCGAGGGAGACGCGGCTGCGCTGGCCGCCGGAGAGGTTGCCGGCGAGGGCGTCGGCGTGGCTGGTGAGGTCGACGTCGGTGAGGACTCGGGCGACACCCTGGCGGCGTTCGGCGGGGCCGCGGCCGGGGTCGAGGATCGCGGCGAAGTAGTCGAGGTTCTGGCGGACGGTCAGGTCGTCGTAGACGGAAGGGGCCTGGGTGACGTAGCCGATGCGGCTGCGCAGGGTGGGGTGGCCTGCGGGGCGGCCCAGGACGTCGAGGGTGCCGGTGACCTTGGCCTGGGTGCCGACGACGGAGCGCATCAGGGTGGACTTGCCGCATCCGGAGGGGCCGAGCAGGCCGGTGATCTGGCCGCGGGGGACGGTGAAGCGGAGGTGGTGGAGGACGGTGTGGGGGCCGCGTACGACGGTGAGGTCGTCGGCGTGGACGGCGTCCGGTGCGGTGGGGTGAGGTGGATCGGGCGCGTAATTCATCATGCGGTGAATAATCTTGCCGGCGGGCCGGTGCCGTCAAGGGGAGGGGATCGGTGTGCCGCACACGAAAGCGGCGGCCCGGGATGAACCGGGCCGCCGCTGCCGCTGGGGAGGTTGACGAGGTGTCGGATCAGAGTGTGGTCGCGACGAGCAGAAGCACGTCGTAGGTCTCCTCGACGACGCCGTCCGGGAAGACCTTCAGCAGATGGCCACGCTCTTCCTCCAGGAACGCGTTCCTGCGCTCCTCGGGAGAAACGAGGAAGGCCGAGTGGCTGCCGATGTTGGCGAGGTGGGTGTCGATCGGGACACGGCGGCTCCAGCGGACCGCGCGGCGGGTGAAGCGGAGGCGGCCGCTGGGGTCGGCGCCCTCGGTGCGGTCTCCGGCCTGGCGCTTCTCGGCGGCGATGTCCACGCCGAAGAACCGGCCGGTGCGGTCGGCGGCCTCGGCGATCCACTCGATGTCGAGGGCGTCGGTGTTCCACCACAGCGCCAGCGCACCGCCCGGCCGCAGCACGCGCAGCGCCTCCGGCACCGAGTGCGCGGTGTCGGTCCAGTGCCAGGCCTGGGCGTAGGTGAGGAAGTCGGCGTGGGCGTCGGCGACGGGCAGGGCGTTGCCGTTGCCCCGCACGATCGGGATGTGCGGCAGTGCGCGGCGGAACTCGGCGGCCATGCCCTCACCGGGTTCGACCGCGAGGACGTCGGCGCCGCGGGCGTCCAGCAGGGCGGTCGCGATCCCGGTCCCGGCACCGACGTCCACGACCCGGGCACCGGACAGCGGTCGGCCGGCCAGCTCCTCGACGGTGTCGAAGAGGGCGGGCGGGTAGGAGGGGCGGTTCGCGGCGTACTGGGCCGCCGCGGCGTTGAAGGAGTGGGCGCGCAGGGCGGGGGACGGGGTGGCCGGTTCCGGGGTGGCTGCGGTCGTGGTCATGCCGCCATGGTGCGCGGTGTGGGGGGGGAGGGCACAGCGGGTTTGTGGGCGAGAGCGGCGCGTTCCAGCCAGGCACTCGCTCTGCACAGGCCCACCGCCCCACGCAGACATGCCGCTCACCGGCTCACGGGCTTCACCGCCTACCGCCTTTACGGCTTACCCGCCTGCGTCCTTTACGACTTACCGGCGCCGCTTCTTCTTCGACGGGTTGCCCGTGCGCCGGGAGGACCGGCGCTCGTACTCCTCGCGGGCCTTCCCGTACTCCTCACGGTGCAGCTTCTCGCCCGGGGCCTCGGTGAGGGAGCGGAAGAAGTAGGCGAGCAGGGAGCCGACGAAGCCGATGGCGAGCAGGCCGCGCAGGGAGGCCTGGCGCTGGGGGTCGTGGCGCCGGCCGAAGCCCTCCCAGGTGTTGTGGAAGGCGAGCGCGCTGCAGATCGCGAACATGGCGACGACCAGCACGGTCACGAAGACGCCGCTGTCGGCGATCTGGATGCCCTCGTAGGCGAAGTTCAGGACCAGGCAGGAGACGGCGGCCGCGGCGAGGGAGCCGACGGCAACGCCGGCTCGGCGGGCCGCGTACCCGTTGTCGTGGTTCACCCAGGAGGTGCCGAAGAAGCGGAGGGGCTCGGGGCGGGGGCCGCCCTGGGCCGCGCCGCCCGGGGAGCCCGCCGGGGTGTCCGGGGTGCCGGTCTCGTCGCTCACGGGACGATTATGGCTCCGGGCGGAGGCGGGCTCTTCGTGGGGTCAGCCGCAGCGCGGGGCGACGTAGCCGTCGCTGCCGGTCTGGACGAAGGCGTCCGAGACGTACTCACCGTTGCCGATGTTGTCCCAGAGGTTCGAGGTGCCGTACGGGCCGGCGATGGTGGTGCCCGGCGACTGGCAGTAGATGTGGACCTTGGCTCCCTCGGGCAGGACGCGGACGAGGTTGTAGTTGGTGCCGGGCCCACTGCGGACGTTCAGGCGTACGCCCGGGGCGACCGAGTAGTAGCGCAGGGACTCCGTCACGACCGCGGCCGTGTCGCGGCTGTTGTCGTCTTCTTCGACGCGCTCGACAGACATCGAGTGCCTCCCCCCGTTGTCCCCATGACTGTCATGGGGACACGTTGATTCCCTTGAATCGAATTGCGAAACACCTGTGCGCAACTCGTATGCAGACGCTAGCAAGCCGCCTCTGTCTCGTACGAGTCATCGACTAGGCTCCGTGCGTCGCGCGCGCGGACGAACAGCACGGGGGTGGTCCATGACGCCACAGCGCAACACCGGAGCGGGCGCGGAAGCGGAACTTCCCGAGTACGCCGGTCAGTACCACCTGGAGTCGTGTCTGGGCTCCGGTGGCATGGGCGTGGTGCACTTGGCCCGGAGCACCTCGGGACTGAGGCTCGCGGTGAAGGTCGTACACGCCGAGTTCGCCCGGGATCGCGAGTTCAGGGGGCGTTTCCGGCAGGAGGTCGCCGCCGCTCGGAGGGTGAGCGGTGCCTTCACCGCGCCTGTCGTGGACGCCGATCCGGAGGCCGAACGGCCCTGGATGGCCACGCTGTTCATTCCCGGTCCGACCCTCTCCGAGCATGTGAAGCGGAACGGTCCGATGCCGGCGGCACAGCTGCGTCGGCTCATGGCCGGGCTCGCCGAGGCGCTGCGCGACATCCATCGGGTGGGGGTCGTGCACCGGGATCTCAAGCCGAGCAACGTGCTGCTCGCCGAGGACGGACCGAAGGTCATCGACTTCGGCATCTCCCGGCCGAAGGACAGCGAACTGCGGACCGAGACCGGGAAGTTGATCGGTACACCGCCGTTCATGGCGCCCGAGCAGTTCCGGCGGCCGCGGGAAGTGGGACCGGCGGCGGACATCTTCGCCCTCGGGTCGGTGCTGGTGCACGCGGCGACCGGGAGGGGACCGTTCGACTCCGACAGCCCTTATGTGGTCGCCTACCAGGTGGTGCACGACGAGCCCGATCTGACCGGGGTGCCGGAGAGTCTGGCGCCGCTGATCCTTCGCTGCCTCGCCAAGGAACCCGACGATCGGCCGACTCCCGACGAGCTCATGCGGGAGCTGCGGTCGGTGGCCGCCTCGTACGACACACAGGCGTTCATACCGGCGCAGCGGACGAGTGAGGACGACCAGGAGCCGAAGGCCGGTGCCGAGCAGGCCGTGGAACGGTCTGCGGAGCAGTCCGTGGAGCGGTCCGCGAGGCGCCGTCGCCCGGGGAAGCGAGTGGCGGCCGTGGGCGCCGCGGCGCTCGGCCTGGCCCTGCTCGGCTCCCTGGTCTCGGTACGGCTGTTCGAGAGCAGTCGGCCCACGCCGCAGCACGGGAGCCCGCGGACCGTGTCGACGGCCTCCGCCGGGTGGACGGCCGGACCGGTCGGGGCGGACAAGGGTATGCCGCAGTGCTCCTACGGAGCCGGGAAGCTGCTCTGTGCCCAGCCCGGTGCCGTGTTCGCCGTGGCCCCCGCCGACGGCACCGTGTTGTGGCGGCACTCCGTCGCCACGCTGACCACGAGCGAACCACCCGTGGTCTCCGCCGGTCTCGTGCAGCCCTATACGAGCGGCGGGTCACGTCTGGCGGCTCTCGCCCCCGCCTCGGGCAAGGAGGTCTGGGAGCGGCGGCTGCCCCCGGACACGACGATCCGATACGCGGGCGGCATGGCTCTGCTCACGCGCGCCGACGGGACGGTCACCGGGGTCGACGCGGCGACCGGTGAGGCGAAGTGGCAGCGCGGGTTCCCCGGTCAGGGCGCACCGGCCTTTCTCTCGTTCCCGGGGGACTCGTCGGCCTACGCGGCCCGTACGTCCGGTGACGGCTCGACCACGCGGGTGACCGCGATGGATCCGCGCACGGGGCACGTACGGTGGGACGTTCAGCTCGCCGGAGCTCTCAGGCCGTTCGGTGCCCAGGGCGGCTCGGTGTTCTTCCTGTCCGTCGACAGCGTCTACGGACAGACCAAGGAGGTCGTCCGTTATACGACCGCCTCCAGGGAGACGCGCCGAGTGAGGTTGCCCGTCGCGCTCGACGACGCTCAGGCGACCGTACGGGGGAGCCTCGTCTACCTCCTGGCCACCGGTGGTTCCCTGGTCGCCGTCGACCTGGACACGCAAAAGCAGCTGTGGCGGCTGGAGACCTCCGTGACCCGGGGGTCGGCACCGGTCACCGACGGCGAGAGGGTGTACTTCAGCGCGGGTGACGGGCGGCTCCTCGCCGCCGACGCGGCCGAGGGGAGGCTCGTCGGGCAGACCGAAGCCCGCCTCGGCAGCCACTCGGCCCGGGTTGCGGGAGCACCGCCCGCACCGGTCGTCGTCGGCCGTCACCTGTGCGCCACCGCCCCCGACGGCACCGTCTTCGCCCTCGACGCACGCGACCCCTCGGCCTGGTGACGTGCGAAAGGGGCCGCCCCCCTGAAGGAGGCGGCCCCTTTCCGTGAACCGGTCAGCCCAGCTTGGTGACGTCGCGCACCGCGCCCTTGTCCGCGCTGGTGGCCATCGCGGCGTAGGCACGCAGGGCAGCGGAGACCTTGCGCTCGCGGTTCTTGGGGGCGAAGACGCCGCCGAGGGCCTGCTCGCGTCGCGTCAGCTCCGCCTCGTCGACCAGCAGCTCGATCGTGCGGTTCGGGATGTCGATGCGGATGCGGTCGCCGTCCTGGACCAGGGCGATCGTGCCGCCGGAGGCCGCCTCGGGGGACGCGTGGCCGATGGAGAGGCCTGACGTGCCGCCGGAGAAGCGGCCGTCGGTGATCAGGGCGCAGCTCTTGCCCAGGCCCCGGCCCTTCAGGTACGAGGTCGGGTAGAGCATCTCCTGCATGCCGGGGCCGCCCTTGGGGCCCTCGTAGCGGATGACGACGACGTCGCCGTCCTTGACCTCCTGGGTGAGGATCCGCTGGACGGCCTCCTCCTGGGACTCGCAGACCACGGCCGGGCCCTCGAAGGTCCAGATGGACTCGTCCACGCCGGCGGTCTTCACGACGCAGCCGTCGACCGCCAGGTTGCCCTTGAGGACCGCGAGGCCGCCGTCCTTGGAGTAGGCGTGCTCGGCCGAGCGGATGCAGCCGTTCTCGGCGTCGTCGTCCAGGGACTCCCAGCGCTCGGACTGCGAGAAGGCCTCGGCGGAGCGGACGCAGCCGGGGGCCGCGTGCCACAGTTCCACGGCCTCGGGGGACGGGGAGCCGCCACGGACGTCCCAGGTCTTCAGCCAGTCGGCCAGGGAGGGGCTGTGGACCGCGTGGACGTCCTCGTTCAGCAGGCCCGCGCGGTGCAGTTCGCCGAGGAGGGCGGGGATACCGCCGGCGCGGTGCACGTCCTCCATGTAGTACGTGCGGTTCTTCGCGACGTTGGGCGCGACCTTGGCCAGGCAGGGGACGCGGCGCGAGACGGCGTCGATCTGCTCCAGGCCGAACGGAACGCCGGCCTCCTGGGCGGCGGCCAGCAGGTGCAGGATCGTGTTGGTGGAGCCGCCCATCGCGATGTCCAGGGCCATGGCGTTCTCGAAGGCCGCGAAGGTCGCGATGTTGAGCGGGAGGACCGAGTCGTCGTCCTGCTCGTAGTAGCGGCGGGTGAGGTCCATGACCGTGCGGGCCGCGTCGACGTAGAGCTGCTTGCGCGCGGTGTGGGTGGCGAGGACAGAGCCGTTGCCGGGGAGGGAGAGACCGATGGCCTCGGTCAGGCAGTTCATCGAGTTGGCGGTGAACATGCCGGAACAGCTGCCGCAGGTCGGGCAGGCGTTCTCCTCGATCCGGAGGATGTCCTCGTCGGAGATCTTGTCGTTGACGGCGTCGGAGATCGCGTCGACCAGGTCGAGGGTGCGGACCGTGCCGTCGACCAGGGTGGCGCGGCCGGACTCCATCGGGCCGCCGGAGACGAAGACCGTCGGGATGTTCAGGCGCAGGGCCGCCATCAGCATGCCCGGGGTGATCTTGTCGCAGTTGGAGATGCAGACCAGGGCGTCGGCGCAGTGGGCCTCGACCATGTACTCCACCGAGTCCGCGATCAGGTCGCGGGAGGGGAGGGAGTACAGCATGCCGCCGTGACCCATGGCGATGCCGTCGTCGACCGCGATCGTGTTGAACTCGCGCGGGATGCCGCCGGCCTCCCTGATCGCCTCGCTGACGATCCGGCCGACCGGCTGCAGGTGGGTGTGGCCCGGGACGAACTCCGTGAAGGAGTTGGCGACGGCGATGATCGGCTTCCGGCCGATGTCCGCACCGGGTACACCAGAGGCGCGCATAAGGGCGCGGGCGCCCGCCATGTTGCGGCCGTGGGTGACTGTGCGGGACCTCAGCTCGGGCATCGTCGCTCGCTCCTTCAGAGACTGCGATCAGAGAGACTTCTGACTCCCTACGAGCGTACGCCGCCCCTCCAAGGGCTGGACAAGCTTGTCCGGAATGCGGGACGCGTGTTTCACGGAACGCCGACGTCAGGGCTGCGTCGCCGTCAGGAACGCGTCGCCGTCAGGACCACGTCGTCACCTCAGGGCTGGGTCAGATGCCCCTGCACCACCGGTGCCACCCGCGCGATGATCTGCTCCAGGTCCGCCGAGGCCAGCGGCTCCAGCTTGATCACGTAGCGCATCATCGCCGTGCCCACCAGCTGCGCGGCCGCCAGCTCGGCCCGCAGCTCCGGGTCCGGCAGGTCCACCTGGGCGGCGATGCGGCGCAGCAGCTGGGCGGCGACGAGGCGGCGGAAGACGGCGGCCGCGGTCTCGTTGTTCACGGCGGACCGGAGGATCGCGAGGAGGGGGGTACGGGTCGTGGGGTTCTCCCAGACGCCGAAGACGAAGCGGGTCAGCCGCTCCCCCACTCCCTCCAGCGGGCCGTCGGCCACCGCGTTCGGCGCGTTGAGCGCGGGTGCGAAGGCGACCTCGATGGCCGCCTCGAACACCTGCTCCTTGGTGCCGAAGTAGTGGTGGACCAGTGCGGAGTCGACCCCGGCGGACTTGGCGATACCGCGTACGGACGTCTTCTCGTACCCGCGTTCGGAGAACTCCTCCCGGGCCGCGGTGAGGATCCGGTCACGGGTGTCGGCGGACTCGGCGCGCGGCGGCCGTCCCCTTCGGCGTGCGGTCGCCCCGGTCATCGCCGGGGCACCTGCACGGCGGCGGCCAGGCGCCGACGGGTGAAGGCCAGGGCCTCGGCGAGGTCGGCCTCGCGCTCGGCGCTGGACATCGCCCGGCGGGTGTTGACCTCGATGACGACATGGCCGTCGAAGCCGGTGCGCGCGAGGCGCTCCAGCAGCTCGGCGCAGGGCTGGGTGCCGCGGCCGGGGACCAGGTGCTCGTCCTTGGCCGAGCCCCGGCCGTCGGCGAGGTGGACGTGGCCGAGACGGTCGCCCATGCGGTCGACCATGGCCAGCGCGTCCGTGCGGGACGTCGCCGCGTGACTGAGGTCGATCGTGAAGTGCCGGTAGTCGTCCTTGGTGACGTCCCAGTCGGGCGCGTAGGCCAGCATCTCGCGGTCGCGGTAGCGCCACGGGTACATGTTCTCGACGGCGAACCGTACGTCCGTCTCGTGCGCCATCCGCCAGATGCCGGAGACGAAGTCGCGGGCGTACTGCCGCTGCCAGCGGAAGGGCGGGTGTACGACGACGGTGGAGGCGCCCAGCTTCTCTGCGGCCGCCCTCGCCCGCTGGAGCTTGACCCAGGGGTCTGTGGACCAGACCCGCTGGGTGATCAGCAGGCAGGGGGCGTGGACGGCCAGGATCGGCATGTCGTGGTAGTCGGACAGGCGACGCAGGGCCTCGATGTCCTGGCTGACCGGGTCGGTCCAGACCATGACCTCGACGCCGTCGTACCCGAGGCGCGCGGCGATCTCGAAGGCCGTCGCCGTCGACTCCGGGTAGACGGAGGCTGTCGACAGCGCGACGGACACGTCCCTTGGTTCAGCCACGTCCGTCACCTTACGGGGTCGAGTGGTGAGGGGGTGGGGTGCCCGTTCGCCGTTGTGACGTTCGCCATTCGGGTGGGTGCGGGTGCGTTGCGGCGGCCTGCGCCCACGCGGCGGAGCCGCCCACCGACACGGCCCGCGCCCCTTCACGCAGTCAAGCCGAATTCATGTGATCAAGGCGCCGCAGGATCACACCCTCGCGCAGAGCCCACGGGCAGACCTCCAGGCTCTCCACCCCGAAAAGATCCATCGCGCCCTCGGCCACCAGTGCGCCCGCCAGCAGCTGGGCGGCTCGCCCCTCGGAGACTCCGGGAAGTTCGGCGCGCTGTTGCGTGGACATGCCGGCCAGGCGGGGGACCCAGGCCTCCAGGGACTCCCGCTTGAGGTCGCGCTGGATGTACAGGCCCTCGGCGCTGCGGGCGGCGCCGGCGATGCGGGCCAGCTGCTTGAAGGTCTTGGAGGTGGCGACCACGTGGTCGGGGGTGCCGAAGCGGTGGAACTCGCCGACGGTTCGGGCGATCTGCGCGCGGACGTGGCGGCGCAGGGAGCGGACGTCCTCGGGGTCGGGCGGGTCGCCCGGCAGCCAGCCGGCAGTGAGACGGCCGGCGCCGAGTGGGAGGGAGACGGCGGCGTCCGGCTCCTCGTCGATGCCGAAGGCGATCTCCAGCGAGCCGCCGCCGATGTCCAGGACCAGCAGCTTTCCGGCGGACCAGCCGAACCAGCGGCGGACGGCGAGGAAGGTGAGCCGGGCCTCCTCCGGGCCGGTGAGGACCTGGAGTTGTACGCCGGTCTCGTCCTCCACGCGCGCGAGGACGTCGTCGGCGTTGGTGGCCTCCCGGACCGCGGAGGTCGCGAACGGCAGCAGGTCCTCCACGCCCTTGTCCTCCGCGGCCTGGAGCGCGTCCTGTACGACGGCGATCAGCTTCTCGACACCGTCATCGCCTATGGCACCGCTGTCGTCGAGCAGCTGGGCGAGCCGAAGTTCGGCCTTGTGCGAATGCGCGGGCAACGGGCGCGCGCCGGGGTGAGCGTCCACCACCAGCAGATGCACCGTGTTCGAACCCACGTCCAGGACACCGAGTCTCATGTACGGAACGCTACTGCGAGAACCGCTGTCCTCGGTCCCCGAAGCGGCCCCGGGCCACTTACCCTGGACGGGTGCCAAAGACGAAAAAGGCTAACTCCGACAAGAGCACCAAGAGCGCCAAGGGTGTGAAGTCGGACAAGACGCCCAAATCCTCCAAGGGGTCGAAGGATCCTTCGCAGGCGAAGGCGTCGACGTCCAGGAAGACCCCGAAGGTGAGCGACGAGAAGGGTCTCGACTTCGCGCGCGCGTGGGTGGAGTTCCCGGATCCGGCGGACGACGAGCAGATCTTCCGCTGCGATCTGACCTGGCTGACCTCGCGCTGGAACTGCATCTTCGGCAGCGGCTGCCAGGGCATCCAGGCGGGCCGCGCGGCCGACGGGTGCTGCTCGCTGGGGGCCCACTTCTCCGACGAGGACGACGAGAAGCGGGTCGCCGAGCATGTGGCGAGGCTCACTCCGGAGATCTGGCAGCACCACGGCGAGGGCACGCGCAACGGCTGGGTCTCCGTGGACGACGAGGGGTCCCGGCAGACCCGGCCCTTCCAGGGGTCGTGCATCTTCCAGAACCGTCCCGGGTTCGCCGGCGGCGCGGGCTGCTCGCTGCACATCCTGGCCCTGAAGGAGGGCCGGGAGCCGCTGGAGACCAAGCCGGACGTGTGCTGGCAGCTGCCGATCCGGCGGACGTACGACTGGATCGACCGCCCCGACGACACGCGCGTCCTCCAGGTGTCGATCGGCGAGTACGACCGCCGGGGGTGGGGTCCGGGCGGCCATGACCTGCACTGGTGGTGCACGTCGGCGACCTCGGCACACGGCGCGGGTGAGCCGGTGTACGTCTCCTACCGCCCCGAGCTGACCGAACTGATGGGCAAGGCCGGTTACGACCGCCTGGTCGAGCTGTGCGAGCAGCGACTGGCATCGCAGCTGCCGCTGGTCGCACCACATCCGGCGGATCCGGCGTAGGACTGCAGCGCCTTCCGGGGTGCCGCACTGCCTGCGGGGGACGGCGGGAGGATCTGGGATCGGACCGGCTGAACTGCGCGGCCCCGCGGCGGCCGGGGCGCTCCTCTTCGGCATCGGCGAGCCCGGCAGGGGCACCCCGTCGGGCCGAGCAGCCACGCGCGAGCCAGGGCACTCCTCTTCGACACCGACCGGCCCCAGCAGAGGCACACCGTCGGACCAGGCGAGTCACACGACCCCGTACGAGCTGGGGCACTCCCGTTCGGCACCGGCCGGCCTCCGCGAGGGGCGGGGATCGGACCACGTGAGCCGCGTGGTCCCGCCGTGCTTTCCTGTGGTGCTCCGCGGTGGTGCTGAGCCGGCTAGGTCGACGGGGGGGGCGTCGCGAGTCCGGGGTGTCGGGTGGCCGTGCGGCCAGGGCCCCCGCGTCTCTGCCGGACCGCCGCGTCTCTAGCTGTCCGACGGGCTCGGAGTCCCGTCGTCGCTCGGGGACGGGGACGGGCTCGGGGGGTCGGACGGGGTCGGGTCCGTGGGGCTGGGGCTCGGGTCCGTCGGGGTCGGGGACTGGCTGGACGGCGGGTCCGTCGGGGGCGAGGACGAAGGGCTCGGGTCGGGGGTGCCGGGGGTCGGGGCCGGGGTCGTGGGACGGGTCGGGGCGGTGCCGTAGCCGTCGATGGTGACCACGGCGCCGGCTGGTGAGACAGCCACCTGTGCCTGCCAGTGGCCGGAGGGCTCGCGCAGATGGTCGACGTACACCTTGATCGTCAACGTCTCGCCGGGGGCGAGGGTTCCCGTGGACTGACTGAGGTAGAGCCAGGCCGCCGAGGTGGTGGCGGACCAGCGGACGGGGCCGGAGCCGGAGCCGGAGGCGGTGAGGGTGATCAGCGTGGTGTCGCCGTCGTTGGCGGCGCTGACCGCGAGCTCTCCCGCGCCCTTCTTGTCGCCTCCGGAGACGCTGATGACCTCCACGGAGACGTCCGACTTGCCGTCCTTGCCGGCGCCGCCGGGCTTCACGCTGGCGTTCCCGGCGTTCTCGTAGCCGCCGGCGGTGTCGCTGCCGAGCGCGGCGGGCCCCTGCGCCTCGCGCGCGGTGGCCACGCGGCCGTCCTCGGCGTCCGGGGTGCTCCGGTAGGCGGCCCACAGGGCGAGCACGGGGGCCGCGACGACGGTGGCGACGACGGTCGTGGTGACGGCACGCGCGCGTAGGCGGTCACGACGGGCCGCGCGGTCCTTGGGATCCATCGGGAAGCCGCGCCGGTCGAAGCGGGGTACGGCCGCGCCGCGCGCACGCGGCTGGAGCGCGAGCGCCGCGTGCAGGGCCGCGCGGGGCGCCTCCAGGACGGGCAGCTCGGCCGGCGTGACCGTGGCGCCGGGCCAGTGGCCGGACACGGCGCGCTCGGCGGTACGGCGGCAGCGCGGGCAGTCGTCGACGTGCCGGACCAGCTCGCGGCGCAGGGCCGTGCTGAGGACCAGCTGGCTGTCTCCGGTCAGATGGGCCACGCTCGGACACCCGCCGGTCTCGACCACGGCGAGCGCGGCGCGGGTGCGCTCGACCTCGCAGGCCGCCGAGGCGAGCAGCTCGCGCGCGGCGGCGGGCTCCATGCCGAGGACGGCGGCGACCTCGGGGGCGGCGAGGTGGTGGCGGACGGCGAGTTCCAGGGCCTCGCGCTGCTCTGGGGTGGTGCCGGCCGCCTCCGGCCAGGCGAGCAGGGCCAGTTCGTGGCGCCGCTGCTCCAGGACCTCAGGGGCGACGGGCGGATCGGGTACCTGTTTCGTGGCCGCGGAGCGGCCCGCGGCGTGGGTGGCCTGACGTTTCTGCTTGGCCTCGGCGAGCCCCCGCAGGCACGCCCAGCGGGCCAGCGCGTACAGCCAGGCCCTGCGGTCGGCGGGGGCCTCCGGGACGCGCTGTCCGCGCCGCTCGGCCAGCACCAGGACGTCCCCGAGAGCGGCGGTGGCCGCGTCGTGGTCGCACAGCACCGACAGGCAGTAGGTGAACAGACCGTCCAGGTACGGCTCGTAGCGTGCCGGCGACCGCTGGGCGAGGGTGCGCGCGGCGGCTCGATCGCGCGCCTCTCGTTGTGCCCGGTGCGCGCCGGTGGAGCGGATCGTGGTCTGAGGACTGCTGCTCATCACCCGTGCGACCGTAGGCGGCGACGGAGTGCCCCTTCTTGCAGCTTGAGCACTTTTAATCCGTACGGGTGAAACGATCCCTCATAAGGGGACAGGAACCCTTTGTTCCGTGGCTCGAACCCGATGGGTGGTGGCCAATACCGATCCACCCACATGCGCCCCGAGCGGGGGTTGTCAGTGCTGCGGGCTACGGTTTGCGCATGGCTGCCCGTACCAAGACCACCAAGGACCGACCGTCCTACCGCTGCACCGAGTGCGGCTGGCAGACGGCCAAGTGGCTCGGCCGCTGCCCCGAGTGCCAGGCCTGGGGGACGGTCGAGGAGTACGGCGCGCCCGCGGTCCGTACGACGGCACCCGGCCGGGTCACCAGCTCCGCGCTGCCCATCGGCCAGGTCGACGGCCGCCAGGCCACCGCCCGCTCGACCGGCGTGCCGGAGCTCGACCGGGTGCTCGGCGGCGGTCTCGTCCCCGGCGCGGTCGTGCTGCTCGCGGGCGAGCCGGGCGTCGGCAAGTCCACCCTGCTGCTGGACGTGGCCGCCAAGTCGGCGAGCGAGGAGCACAGGACTCTCTATGTGACCGGCGAGGAGTCCGCGAGCCAGGTCCGGCTGCGCGCCGACCGCATCGGCGCCCTCGACGACCATCTGTATCTCGCCGCCGAGACCGACCTGGCCGCCGTCCTCGGCCACTTGGACGCGGTGAAGCCGTCCCTGCTGATCCTCGACTCGGTGCAGACGGTGGCCTCCCCGGAGATCGACGGCGCGCCCGGCGGCATGGCCCAGGTCCGCGAGGTGGCCGGCGCCCTGATCCGCGCCTCCAAGGAGCGTGGCATGTCCACGCTGCTGGTGGGCCACGTCACCAAGGACGGCGCGATCGCCGGCCCCCGGCTGCTGGAGCACCTGGTGGACGTCGTCCTGCACTTCGAGGGCGACCGGCACGCGCGCCTGCGTCTGGTGCGGGGCGTGAAGAACCGCTACGGCGCCACGGACGAGGTCGGCTGCTTCGAGCTGCACGACGAGGGCATCGCGGGCCTCGCGGACCCCAGCGGACTCTTCCTGACCCGTCGCGACGAGCCGGTCCCCGGCACCTGCCTGACCGTCACCCTGGAGGGCCGCCGCCCGCTGGTGGCGGAGGTGCAGGCGCTGACCGTGGACTCCCAGATCCCCTCCCCGCGCCGGACCACCTCGGGTCTGGAGACCTCCCGGGTGTCGATGATGCTCGCGGTACTGGAGCAGCGGGGCCGGATCAGCGCGCTCGGCAAGCGGGACATCTACTCGGCGACGGTGGGCGGCGTGAAGCTGTCGGAGCCGGCCGCCGACCTCGCGATCGCCCTCGCCCTCGCCTCGGCCGCCAGCGACACCCCGCTGCCCAAGAACCTCGTCGCGATCGGCGAGGTCGGTCTGGCGGGCGAGGTCAGACGGGTCACCGGCGTGCAGCGCAGGCTCGCCGAGGCGCACCGGCTGGGCTTCACGCACGCCCTCGTGCCGGGCGATCCGGGCAAGGTCCCGCCCGGGATGAAGGTCCTGGAAGTCGCCGACATGGGGGACGCGCTCAGGGTCCTGCCGCGCTCCCGTCGCCGAGAGGCCCCACAGGAGGCGGAGGACCGCCGGTAGACTTTGCCCAGGTCTCGCCCGTCCGTACGAACCGAGTGCGCGAAACGGGAGCGCCTCAGAACCTGCGACCGGAGGAGTGCAGTGGCAGCCAACGACCGGGCGGCAGCTCCCGGAAAGTCCGGTGGGAGTTCCGGTGCCGAGGGCCTGATGCGCGCCGCACTGAGCGCGGTGGCTCCGGGCACGGCCCTGCGTGACGGCCTCGAGCGGGTTCTCCGCGGCAACACCGGCGGGCTCATCGTGCTCGGCTCCGACAAGACCGTCGAGACGATGTGCACGGGCGGGTTCGTCCTGGACGTCGAGTTCACGGCCACGCGCCTGCGGGAGCTGTGCAAGCTCGACGGCGGCATCGTGGTCTCCTCCGACCTTTCGAAGATCCTTCGGGCCGGCGTGCAGCTGGTGCCGGACCCGACGATCCCGACGGAGGAGACGGGCACCCGGCACCGCACGGCGGACCGGGTCTCGAAGCAGGTCGGCTTCCCTGTCGTCTCCGTCTCCCAGTCCATGCGGCTGATCGCCCTGTACGTCGACGGGCAGCGGCGCGTGCTGGAGGACTCGGCGGCGATCCTGTCCCGCGCGAACCAGGCGCTGGCCACCCTGGAGCGGTACAAGCTCCGGCTGGACGAGGTCGCGGGCACGCTGTCGGCGCTGGAGATCGAGGACCTGGTGACGGTCCGGGACGTGTCGGCGGTCGCCCAGCGTCTTGAGATGGTCCGGCGCATCGCCACCGAAATCGCCGAGTACGTGGTCGAACTGGGCACGGACGGTCGGCTTCTGGCACTTCAGCTGGAGGAGTTGATCGCCGGGGTCGAGCCCGACCGTGAGCTGGTCGTCCGGGACTACGTCCCCGAGCCCACGGCGAAGCGCTCCCGCACGGTCGAGGAGGCGCTGTCCGAGCTGGACGCGCTCTCCCACGCGGAGCTGCTGGAGATGGGCACGGTGGCGCGTGCGCTGGGCTACACGGGTTCTCCCGAGACCCTCGACTCGGCGGTGTCCCCGCGGGGCTTCCGTCTGCTGGCGAAGGTGCCGAGGTTGCCGGGGGCGATCATCGACCGACTGGTGGAACACTTCGGCGGCCTGCAGAAGCTGCTCGCCGCGAGCGTGGACGACCTTCAGGCGGTGGACGGCGTCGGAGAGGCGCGGGCTCGGAGCGTGCGCGAAGGCCTGTCGCGGCTGGCCGAGTCGTCGATCCTGGAGCGGTACGTCTGATGATGTGGGAGCCGCTGGGTCCGTCGTAGCTGCGGGCAGTACGTGGTCCTCGCACAGTTCCCCGCGCCCCTGGGGCGCCGTCGGCCGCGAACGCAGCGGGCGGTGCGGTGAGTACCTGAGGGGCGCGGGGAACTGCGCGACCGGCCCCCACCGGCCCGCAGCTACGACGGACCCGGCCGCCCCCGGGCCGGCCCCAGTCGGCAGCCGCTAGTCAGCAGACAGCACGAACGAAGCCCGGGCCTTCGCGAACCCCGGCGCCTCGGCCTCCAGCAAGTACGTGCCCGCCTTCGCCGACCCCGCCGGAGGCGTCCCGCACTGGGGAGCGCTCGGCTTGCGGTCCCACTTCACGGCGTACGTGATGCTCTGCCCCGCGGGCACCCGGAACACCAGGCTCGCGGCACCCTTCGGACAGTCGCCCGAGGACCAGTAGACGTCACTGCTGTCGGCCGGAGTGATCGTCAACACCGCGCTCTTCGGGCCGAGATCGACCTTGCAGTCACTGGACGACGCGTTCTTCGCGACGAGTTCGAACGTCGGCACCTGGTCCGGCGAGTAGGAGTTGTGCAGGCTGCGCAGACTCAACGTGACCGCCCCGGCGGTGCACTTGGGCAGCGAGGTGGACGCCGGGAGCGTGTCGCCCGTGCCGACATCGCCCCCACCGGAGCCCGAATCCGAGCCACCGCCCGAGCCGCCGTCGGATCCCGCCGAGCCGGAGCCGCCCTTGCCGTCCGACCCGGAAGCGCTCCCGCCGGTGTCTTCGCCGCCGCTCGACTCGTCGCGCCCGCCCGGGTGTTGGCTGATCGCGGACTCGGACGACGAGGGCCCCGGCGTGATCGTGGACACGGGGTTCTTGCCGTTGGACGCGTCGGCGTTCTTCTTGCCGCCCCCGCCACCGGCCGTGACGATCCAGGTGATCAGCAGCGCCAACACGGCGACCACCGACACGATGACGACCCTCCGTCGCCAGTAGATGGAGGAGGGAAGCGGCCCGACCGGATTGCGCAAAGATCCCACGGCGCAAACTGTACGAGAGATCGGCGCGCTTGCTTGCGCCACCCGCCGCCTCGACTCCAACTTTTCCGGATCATCATCCCGGCAACTGCCGCAGGAGAAAGGGTCCTTCACGCACCGCGACCAGACGCGACGCTCCGCGACCGCGCTGTCGTCGACCCTGCCCGCCCGATGCGTGGCAGGATCGGAATGCCATGACTGAGAAGCTCCACGCCCCCGTGATCGCCTGGTTCGACATCCACGCCCGCGACCTCCCCTGGCGCCGCCCGGAGGCGGGCCCCTGGGGCGTGATGGTCAGCGAGTTCATGCTCCAGCAGACTCCCGTCAGCCGGGTCCTGCCCGTCTACGAGCAGTGGCTCGCCCGCTGGCCGCGCCCCGCCGACCTCGCCGAGGAGGCCCCCGGCGAGGCGGTGCGCGCCTGGGGCCGGCTCGGCTACCCGCGCCGCGCCCTGCGGCTGCACGGCGCCGCGGTCGCCATAACGGAGCGGCACGGCGGGGACGTACCGACGGATCACACTCAACTGCTGGCACTGCCCGGCATCGGCGAGTACACGGCCGCCGCGGTGGCCTCCTTCGCGTACGGGCAGCGCCACCCGGTGCTGGACACGAACGTGCGCCGGGTCTTCGCGCGCGCGGTGACCGGGGTGCAGTACCCGCCGAACGCCACCACGGCCGCCGAGCGCAAGCTGGCCCGTGAGCTGCTGCCGGAGGACGAGAGGACCGCCGCCCGGTGGGCCGCCGCGTCCATGGAGCTGGGCGCGCTGGTGTGCACGGCGAAGAACGAGGGCTGCCACCGCTGCCCCATCGCCGTGCAGTGCGCCTGGCGGCTGGCGGGCAAGCCGGAGCACGAGGGACCGCCGCGCCGCGGGCAGACGTACGCCGGCACGGACCGGCAGGTGCGCGGCAAGCTGCTCGCCGTCCTGCGGGAGGCGCACGCGCCGGTGCCGCAGGCGGCGCTGGACCGGGTGTGGCACGAGCCGGTGCAGCGGGCCCGCGCGCTCGACGGGCTCGTCACGGACGGTCTGGTGGAGCCGCTGCCCGGTGGCGTGTACCGGCTGCCGCTGACCTGACACACAGCCAAGTCACGGCGTACGGGCTTTCGTTACAGCCCCTCCCGCCACATAAACCGCTCCATAAAGGGACATAAAGGTCAACCGCCTTACCCCGAACCTGCTTCCGTTACACAACCGACGGACAGCCGATTGCTAGCCGCAGGCTGCTCCGCACAGCCCCGTGACAACAGCTCCGTAGCTTTCTTCTCGTGCCCGGCAGACCACGGGCCAGCAGGACAGCGGGACTTCTGGCGGGGAGCCGGAGTACACGGGGAACGGAGGCGGTTGATCATGTCGCAGGGTGAGGTGCTCGAGTTCGAGGAGTACGTCCGCACCCGGCAGGACGCGCTGCTGCGCAGCGCCCGCCGGTTGGTCCCGGACCCGGTCGACGCCCAGGACCTGCTGCAGACCGCGCTGGTACGGACGTACGGCCGCTGGGAGGGCATCGCCGACAAGCGGCTCGCGGACGCCTACCTGCGCCGGGTGATGATCAACACCCGTACCGAGTGGTGGCGGGCGCGCAAGCTGGAGGAGGTCCCGACCGAGCAGCTGCCGGACGCCTCCGTGGACGACTCCACCGAGCAGCACGCCGACCGGGCCCTGCTGATGGACATCATGAAGGTGCTCGCTCCGAAGCAGCGCAGCGTCGTGGTGCTGCGACACTGGGAGCAGATGTCCACTGAGGAGACGGCCGCGGCCCTCGGCATGTCGGCCGGTACGGTCAAGAGCACGCTGCACCGGGCGCTCGCCCGGCTCCGCGAGGAGCTGGAGGCCCGCGATCTGGACGCACGCGCGCTGGAGCGTGAGGAGCGGGAGCGTTGCGCTGCCTGACCGGGGCCGGGCCCAGCGGGGCCCGAGAGAGTTCTTTGGCGGTGATCGCGGCTGTGGCCTCGATCACCGCCCTCGCCCTTTTCATCGCCGCGTGCGGCAGTGGCGGCGAGGGAGCCCGGGACGAGGGCCCAGCGCACGCGTCCGCCAAGGCGGGCGCCGTCGCCTCGCCGACGCCCAGCCCGTCCGAGTCCTACCGGCGCGTGGACGCCGTGGCCCTGCTCCTGCATGACCCCGCGGTCTCGGCATCCGTCAAACGCGACCTGAAACCGTGCGACGACGGCGATGATGATCCGGTCCAGGCCACCTACGGCAACCTGACCGGCGGTTCCGTGGACGACGTCCTGATCAACGTGTCGTCCTGCAGTGACTGGGTGGGCATCGGCACGTACGTGTACCGGGACGTCGGGGGCACGTACACGAACGTGTTCAAGGCGGAGGAGTCGCCGGTCGTCGCGGAGATCGACGGCACCAGCCTGACCGTGACCAAGCAGGTGTACGACACGGACGATCAGATGTCCAACCCGTCCAAGGAGACCGTGATCACCTACAAGTGGAAGGCGGGCCGGTTCACCGAGCGGTACAGGCACGACACCTACTACAGCAAATCCGGCGGCGACGCGTCCGCGTCGGACAACTGACCCTCCAAGCACGCACACCACAAGGACTGAGAGCACCGGGATGGCAGACCAGACCCACGTCCTGTTCGTCGAGGACGACGACGTCATCCGCGAGGCCACGCAGCTCGCCCTGGAGCGGGACGGCTTCGCGGTCACGGCCATGCCCGACGGGCTTTCGGGCCTGGAAGCGTTCCGGGCGGACCGGCCGGACATCGCCCTGCTGGACGTCATGGTCCCCGGCCTGGACGGGGTCAGCCTGTGCCGTCGCATCCGGGACGAGTCGACCGTGCCGGTGATCATGCTCTCGGCGCGTGCCGACTCCATCGACGTCGTCCTCGGTCTGGAGGCGGGCGCCGACGACTATGTGACCAAGCCGTTCGACGGTGCCGTCCTGGTCGCCCGGATCCGCGCGGTGCTGCGCCGCTTCGGCCACGCCGGTGCCGCGCACGTCGAGGAGAACCCGGCGCAGGTGAACGGCGGCCCGCTGACCTTCGGTGACGTGGAGATCGACACCGAGGGCATGGAGGTGCGCCGGGCCGGGCAGCCGGTGGCGCTCACCCCTACCGAGATGCGGCTGCTGCTGGAGTTCTCCACCGCGCCCGGCACCGTACTCTCCCGCGACAAGCTGCTGGAGCGGGTGTGGGACTACGGCTGGGGCGGGGACACCCGGGTCGTCGACGTCCACGTGCAGCGGCTGCGGCAGAAGATCGGCCAGGACCGGATCGAGACGGTCCGCGGCTTCGGCTACAAGTTGAAGGCCTGAGCGGGGCGGTCATGCGGGGGATCATTCGGCGCCCAGCGGGGTGGGCGGAGCGCGCGGGCCTCAAGACAGGGCTCAGATGGAAGCTCAGCGCGGCGATCGCGCTGGTCGCCGGGCTGGTGGCGATCGTGCTGAGCCTGGTCGTGCACAACGCCGCCCGGGTCTCGATGCTGGACAACGCGCGCGACCTGGCCAACGAGCGCGTCCAGATCGCCCAGGGCAACTACGAGCGGTACGGGCGGCCGAACTTCCCCAACATCAAGATCGACGACCCAGGGCTGCCTCCCGCGCTGCGCGAGAAGGTCGAGCAGGGCCGCCGGGTCAGCGACGTCTCGGACCACGACGGAGGGCCACCGGACATCTGGGCGGCCGTACCCGCCAAGGACGGGCATGTGCTGTCCCTGCACAGCCACGTCCCGGACCGCTCCACCGACGTGATGAAGGACCTCGACCAGGCCCTGGTCATCGGGTCCATCGCGGTCGTGCTCGGCGGCAGCGCGCTCGGCGTGCTGATCGGCGGGCAGCTGTCGCGGCGGCTGCGCAAGGCGGCGACCGCGGCGGGCCGGGTCGCCAACGGCGAGACCGACGTACGGGTGCGGGCGGCCATCGGCGGGGTCGTACGGGACGAGACCGACGATCTCGCGCGCGCGGTGGACGCGATGGCCGACGCGCTGCGGCAGCGCCTGGAGGCCGAGCGGCGGGTGACCGCCGACATCGCGCACGAGCTGCGCACCCCGGTGACCGGCCTGCTCACCGCCGCCGAACTCCTGCCGCCCGGCCGCCCCACCGAGCTGGTCCTGGACCGGGCGAAGGCGATGCGCACGCTCGTCGAGGACGTCCTGGAGGTGGCCCGCCTCGACAGCGCCTCCGAGCGGGCCGAGCTGCAGGACATCATGCTGGGCGAGTTCGTGACCCGGCGCGTGGCGGCCAAGGACCCGGACATCGCCGTACGGGTGGTGCACGAGTCGGAGGTCACCACCGACCCGCGCCGCCTGGAGCGGGTGTTGTTCAACCTCCTCGCCAACGCCGCCCGGCACGGCAAGCCGCCGATCGAGGTCACCGTCGAGGGCCGGGTCATCCGGGTCCGCGACCACGGCCCCGGCTTCCCCGAGGCGCTGCTGGCCGACGGCCCGAGCCGCTTCCGCACCGGCAGCGCGGACCGCGCGGGCCAGGGGCACGGCCTGGGCCTGACCATCGCGGCCGGCCAGGCCCGGGTGCTGGGCGCCCGCCTGACCTTCCGCAACGTACGCCCCGTCGGCACCCCCGACCACCTCCCGGCCGAGGGCGCGGTGGCCGTCCTCTGGCTCCCGGAACACGCGCCCACGAACACGGGCAGCTATCCGATGCTGCCGCTGTCCGGGGGCGCCGGCTGAGCAGGGAGCGGCCTCGTTCCGGAGGCAACGCCTTCGCGTGGCCGCCCGACGTGGCCGCCTGACGTGGTCGCCTCACGTGACCGCCTCACGTCGTCGCGACGAGCAGTTCCTCTCCTCGTGACGGCCGCAGGCCATCCGTCCGGTCGGCGAAGTAGCGCTCGCCGAGTTCCTCGGCCGTGACATGGCGGACCTCACGGAACCCGGTCTCGCGGGCCAGGGCCAGGATCCGCGGCGGTGTGAAGAAGCTGAGGAAGGGGGTCCCGGCGGCACGGGCGCCGTTCACGGCGGCCTGGAGCTGCGGACGTTGCTCCGGCTCGACGTCCGCCGGCGGCCGCAGGAAGGTCGTGGCCAGTGTGGAGCCCGCGGCGAGCGAGGCGACGAGGCGGAACATGGCCTCGACCGCGTCCCCGGTGAGATACATCGTGACGCCGGTGGCGGCCACCACCGCCGGCCGGCCGGGATCCAGGCCGGCCGTGACCAGCTGCCCCCACCAGTCCCCCTCGAAGTCGACCGGCACCAGCCGCAGCCACTCGGGGACGCCGTACCCCAGCTCGGCCAGCCGCTGTCGCTTCCAGGACTGCGGCCCGGGCCGGTCCACCTCGAACACCCGGAGCGTGGCGGCGATGTCCGGCCGCCGCTGGGCGAAGGTGTCCAGTCCGGCCCCCAGGAGGACGTACTGGTCGACGCCCCGCGCGGCCTGGTCCACGACGAGATCCTCCACGAAGCGGGCGCGGGCCGCGATGGACGCGCGGGTGCGCCGCGTGGCCTCGACGTCCATGTCCGGGCGGCCGCGCCAGTCCTCGCCCGGGGCCGCCAGCCGCAGCCCGATCTCGTCGTCGATCACATGCGGCGGCGGATCGGCCTGGACGTGCAGGGCCCGCCACAGGGCGACCCGCACGGCCGTGTGGTCCGCCTCGACCGTCTGCTCGTGCATGCCGTTCCCTCCCCGTCCGCCGGTCAGCCGAAGTCCTTCGAGAAGTCGAGTTCCTCGCTGCGCTCGGTCAGCGAGTACCAGTTGCCGTTGTCGTCCCGGAAGATCGCCTCGATGCCGTACGGCCGTTCCTGCGGTTCCTGGATGAACTCCACGCCCCGCTCCTTGAACCGCTCGTAGTCCCCGCGGCAGTCGTCCGTGCGGAACGCCCCTGCTCCCAGCACCCCCTTGGCCACCAGCTTCTTCAACGCCTCGGCGGACTCGGGGTCGAGGCCGGGACCGTCCAGGCTCATCAGGGCCAGCTCCACACCGGGCTGGTCCTTGGCGCCGACGGTGACCCAGCGCATGTCCCCCACGGCGAGGTCGCCACGCACCTCGAAGTCCAGCTTCTCGGTGAAGAAGGCCTTCGTGCGCTGCTGGTCGAAGGTCCATACGGTGGTGATGCCCAGGCCCTTGATCACGGCTCCGCTCTCCTGTCGGCAGGCTGCTGTTCCTGCTCGTCACCGTAGGCAGGGGCGGGCTCGGCGCGCTTCTTCGAAGTTGCGGTGTTGAAACCGCCGGCCCAGAGCATGGCGTAGCAGCCGGGTATGAGGGAGGCGCCGCGGCCGACATGCTTCGTGCGGTACTCGCTCGGGGTGAGCCCGGTGCGGGCCTTGAAGCGGGCGGAGAAGGTGCCGAGGCTGCTGAAGCCGACCAGGGTGCAGATCTCGGTCACGGTGAGGTTGGCCCCGCGCAGCATCTCCTCGGCCCGCTCGATCCGGCGGTGGGTCAGATACTGCCCGGGCGTCTCGCCGTACGCGTCCTTGAAGGCGCGCAGGAAGTGATAGCGCGAGTACCCGGCATGCGCGGCCACCGCGTCCAGGTCCAGGGCTGGGTCGGCCCAGTCACGGTCCATGGCGTCCTTGGCCAGGCGCAACCGGCGCATCTTGTCCATGAGGCCGATGGTGACATGGGGCACTGACAGAGGCCGGGCATGGCGAAGGCCCCCGGGGCGGACACCGACCGGGGGCCTTCGGCTCGGAAACTCAGACTGCCTCGATCACCGGAGCCGGAGCGGCATCCGCCTAAGCGCTGTCCGTCGAGGGCTTCTGCGGGCCGCCCCGGAGCGGCACCTCCGTCACGAACAGCGAGGCGATCAGCACGATCACGGCGATCACCGCGCCCAGCAGGAACGCCGAGTGCGTACCGGCGGACACCGCGTGCTGGTAGGCCTCCCGCGCCGCCGCCGGCAGCTTCGCGAGGCTCGCCGCGTCCAGCTGGGCCGACTGCTCGGTGATCTTCGAGCCCAGCGCGCCGGCCCGCTCGGCCATGACGTCCTGGACCCGGTGGTTGAACAGGGCGCCCATGATGGCGACGCCGAAGGAGGAGCCGAGCGTACGGAACAGGGTGGTGGACGAGGACGCCACGCCCATGTCCTTCATCTCCACGCTGTTCTGCGCGACCAGCATGGTGACCTGCATCAGGCAGCCCATGCCGAGACCGAGCACGGCCATGTAGAGGCCGGAGGTCAGCCGGGTCGTGTCCGTGTCCATCAGCGACAGCAGGTACAGGCCGACGATCATCAGCGCACCGCCGACGATCGGGAAGATCTTGTAGCGGCCGCTGCCGGTGGTGACCCGCCCGGCGACCATCGAGGTCACCAGCATCGCGCCGAGCATCGGCAGGAGCAGCAGCCCCGAGTTGGTCGCGGAGGCGCCCTGCACCGACTGCTGGTACAGCGGCAGGAAGAGCGTGGCGCCGAACATCACGAAGCCGGTGATGAAGCCGATGAGGGACATCAGGGTGAAGTTGCGGCTGCGGAATATGTGCAGCGGCACGACCGGCTCGGCGGCCTTGGTCTGCCAGAACACGAACCCGATCAGTGCGGCGACGCCGATGCCGATCAGCTCCATGATCCGCGCGGAGGTCCAGGCGTACTCGGTGCCGCCCCAGGTGGTGACCAGCACGATGGAGGTGATTCCGACGGTCAGCAGGACGACGCCGAGGTAGTCGATGCCGGCCTTGGCCCGCTTCTTCGGCAGGTGCAGGACGGCGCTGACCAGCGCCAGCGCGACCACGCCGAGGGGCAGGTTGATGTAGAAGGACCAGCGCCAGCCCCAGTTGTCGGTGATGGTGCCGCCGACCAGCGGGCCACCGATCATCGCGAGCGCCATGACACCGGCCATCATGCCCTGGTACTTGCCGCGCTCCCGCGGCGGGATCAGGTCGCCGATGATCGCCATCACGCCGACCATCAGGCCGCCGGCGCCGAGGCCCTGGATCGCGCGGAAGCCGATGAGCTGCCCCATGTTCTGGGCCATGCCGCTGAGCGCGGAGCCGATCAGGAAGATCACGATCGAGGTCAGGAAGGTGGCCTTGCGGCCGTACATGTCGCCGAGCTTGCCCCAGATCGGGGTGGCCGCCGCGGTCGCGAGGGTGTAGCCGGTCACGACCCACGAGAGGTGTTGCAGCCCGCCCAGCTCGCCGACGATCGTCGGCATCGCCGTACCCACGATCATGTTGTCGAGCATCGCGAGCATCATCGCGATCATGAGCGCGAGCAGGACCACGCGCACGCTCTTGGGCTGTTTCTCCTGTCGATCGGGTGTCCCCTGGGCCGCCACGGCCGCCTGTGTGTCCGCCATCTCTCCTACTCCCCCTGACGACTACTTACTTGCCGCCCGGCTAGTTCACTACACTGGGGGAAGGTAGACCTGTCACTAGCCGGGCGTCAAGTAAGTTTCCGCCGGGGGGCGAGGAGTACGAGGATGGGCGTCACCATGGACGGCACCAAGCAGCAGCGCCGCGGCAACACCCGCCAGCGCATCCAGGACGTCGCGCTCGAACTCTTCGCCGAGCAGGGCTACGAGAAGACCTCGCTGCGCGAGATCGCCGAGCATCTCGACGTCACGAAGGCGGCCCTGTACTACCACTTCAAGACGAAGGAAGAGATCATCGTCAGCCTCTTCGAGGACCTGACACAACCGATCCAGGACCTGATCGAGTGGGGCCGCAACCAGCCGCACACCCTGGAGACCAAGCACGAGATCCTGCGGCGCTACAGCCAGGCCCTGGTCGGCGCGGAACCGCTCTTCCGGTTCATGCAGGAGAACCAGGCGACGGTACGGGAACTGCGCATCGGCGACACCTTCAAGGACCGGATGCGCGACCTCAGGGAGATCTTCATCGACCCCGAGGCGCCGCTCGTGGAGCAGGTCCGCTGCATCAGCGCGATGTTCACGCTGCACGCGGGGATGTTCGTGATGCAGGACGTGGAAGGCGACTCCGAGAAGAAGCACGAGGCCGTTCTCGAAGTCGCCATGGACCTCGTCACGCAGGCGCACCAGGGCACCCACAAGCAGATCTAGTCCAGCCGCCCGGAGGACCGGCTCAGACGGTCACACCCTTGGCGCGCAGGAAGGCGACCGGGTTGACCGCCGAGCCGTAGTTCGGGGTCGTACGGATCTCGAAGTGCAGGTGCGGGCCGGTGGAGTTGCCGGTGCTGCCCGACAGGGCGATGTGCTGGCCGGTCTTGACGATCTGACCGATCTTGACGTCGACGCGGGAGAGGTGCGCGTACTGCGAGTAGGTGCCGTTGCCGTGCTTGATGACGACGGCGTTGCCGTACGCGGGGCCGTCACCGGCGCCGTTGGGGCCGGCCTTGACGACGGTGCCGCCGTGCGCGGCGACGACCTCGGTGCCGGTCGGGACGGCGAAGTCCTGGCCGCTGTGCTTGGCGACCCAGTGGCTGCCGGCCTGGTCGAAGCCGGCGGAGAGCGTGTACTTCTTCACCGGGTCGACCCAGGAGGCCGCGGACGGAGCTGCGGCGCTCGCGATCCCGGTCCCCAGCACGGCCGTGGCGCCCACTCCGGCGGCCAGGACGGTCACGCGGCTGCGAAGCGAGGACGTACGGGAAGAACGGGACGTGAAGCGCTGGAACATGAAGACCTCGTGGGCTCGGGGACAGATCCGCCACCCGGCGCACAGACGTTCGCCGGACGGGCCAGTCATTGGTAACCCGTCACCCCATCTCAGCCCAAGAGCCCATATCTACGGCGCAAGATAGTAGATGGGGTTAAAAACGCCCACTCCTTGACATAGCGCCCACCCTGGCCACCAGCCCTGACCACTGCGGCACTTCACGCAGGATTCCGGGATGAAAGGTCCCTTTTGCCCGAATAGAGAGTCCGACTATGTGGGTTAGTAACGGACATTTCACCTGTGCGCCATATCACCGGATCCTCAAAGCGCCGATTCGAGAAATGTGACGCACACCTCTAGCCACCTACTCTCCGGTAACCCTACGGTTCCCCTCGCGCCACCCTCGCCACAGATCATGCTCCTGACAGTTCACCGTTCAGGCCGTGCAGCGTACGGACGTGAGAGGACCCCCACCGATGACCAGACGCCCCTGGGCGCTCCGGATATCCGCCACCGCCGTCTCCGTGGCCGCGCTCACCGCGCTGGCCGCCCCGGCCGAGGCAGCGGACACGAGCACGACCAGCAGCGCCTCCGCCACCGCCGCCAAGGTCGACTACGCCACCTGGCAGAAGGACTGCCAGTCGGTCATGGACCAGGCCCTGCCGTACCTGAAGTCCCGCATCGCCGACGCCAAGCCCGGTGAGAAGCAGGCGATCGTCTTCGACATCGACAACACCACGCTGGAGACCGACTTCGGCTTCAGCTACCCGCAGCCGGCCAACAAGCCGGTGCTGAACGTCGCCGAGTACGCCCAGGAGCACGGCGTCTCGCTGTTCTTCGTCACGGCCCGGCCGGGCATCATCTACTGGCCCACCGAGTACAACCTCGAGCACGACGGCTACGACGTCTCCGGTCTCTACGTCCGCGGCCTGTTCGACCTCTTCAAGGACGTCGCGGCCTACAAGACCGCCCAGCGCGTCGACATCGAGAACCAGGGCTACACGATCATCGCGAACATCGGCAACAGCGCCACCGACCTGTCGGGCGGCCACGCCGAGAAGACGTTCAAACTGCCGGACTACAACGGGCAGTTGTCGTAGAGCGTGCATACGAGAAGGGGCCGGTGCTCGAAAGCACCGGCCCCTTCTCGTCGATCGTGACGCTTACGCGTCCTTGCTAAGGTTCGGTCCGGCACCGCCGGCCGCCTGCTCGACCGGCGGGACGTCGGGCAGTGCCGACTTCTCCTCACCCCGGAAGGTGAAGGCGGCGGCGTCGCCCTCGCCCTCGGTGTCCACGACCACGATGTGACCGGGACGCAGCTCGCCGAAGAGGATCTTCTCCGACAGGCTGTCCTCGATCTCGCGCTGGATCGTGCGGCGCAGCGGACGCGCGCCCAGCACCGGGTCGTAACCCTTCTTGGACAGCAGCTCCTTGGCGGACTGGGAGAGCTCGATGCCCATGTCCCGGTCCTTCAGGCGCTCGTCCACCTTGCCGATCATCAGGTCGACGATCCGCAGGATGTCCTCCTGCGTCAGCTGCGGGAAGACGACCACGTCGTCGACGCGGTTGAGGAACTCGGGGCGGAAGTGCTGCTTGAGCTCGTCCGAGACCTTGTTCTTCATGCGCTCGTAGTTCGACTTCGTGTCACCCGTGGCCGCGAAGCCCAGGTTGAAGCCCTTGGAGATGTCCCGGGTGCCGAGGTTGGTCGTCATGATGATGACCGTGTTCTTGAAGTCCACGACCCGGCCCTGGGAGTCGGTCAGGCGACCGTCCTCCAGGATCTGCAGCAGCGAGTTGAAGATGTCCGGGTGGGCCTTCTCGACCTCGTCGAAGAGGACGACGGAGAACGGCTTGCGGCGGACCTTCTCGGTCAGCTGGCCGCCCTCTTCGTAGCCCACGTAGCCGGGGGGCGAACCGAAGAGACGCGAGACCGTGTGCTTCTCGCTGAACTCCGACATGTCGAGGGAGATCAGCGCGTCCTCGTCGCCGAAGAGGAATTCGGCGAGCGCCTTGGACAGTTCGGTCTTACCGACACCGGACGGGCCGGCGAAGATGAACGAACCACCCGGACGCTTCGGGTCCTTCAGGCCCGCACGCGTACGGCGGATCGCCTTCGACAGCGCCTTGACGGCGTCGTTCTGGCCGATGACCCGCTTGTGCAGCTCCTCCTCCATGCGGAGCAGGCGGCTGGACTCCTCCTCGGTCAGCTTGAAGACCGGGATGCCGGTGGCCGTGGCGAGGACCTCGGCGATCAGCTCGCCGTCGACCTCCGCGACGACGTCCATGTCGCCGGCCTTCCACTCCTTCTCCCGCTTGGCCTTGGCGGCCAGGAGCTGCTTCTCCTTGTCGCGCAGGGAGGCGGCCTTCTCGAAGTCCTGCGAGTCGATCGCGGACTCCTTGTCCCGGCGGACGGCGGCGATCTTCTCGTCGAACTCGCGCAGGTCCGGCGGCGCGGTCATCCGGCGGATGCGCATGCGGGAACCGGCCTCGTCGATCAGGTCGATCGCCTTGTCCGGCAGGAAGCGGTCCGAGATGTACCGGTCGGCCAGGGTGGCGGCCTGGACCAGCGCCTCGTCGGTGATGGAGACGCGGTGGTGGGCCTCGTACCGGTCGCGCAGACCCTTGAGGATCTCGATCGTGTGCGGCAGGGACGGCTCGGCGACCTGGATGGGCTGGAAGCGGCGCTCCAGGGCCGCGTCCTTCTCCAGGTGCTTGCGGTACTCGTCCAGCGTGGTCGCACCGATGGTCTGCAGCTCACCGCGGGCCAGCATCGGCTTCAGGATCGATGCGGCGTCGATGGCGCCCTCGGCGGCACCCGCACCGACCAGCGTGTGCAGCTCGTCGATGAACAGGATGATGTCGCCGCGGGTGCGGATCTCCTTGAGCACCTTCTTCAGGCGCTCCTCGAAGTCACCGCGGTAGCGGGAGCCGGCGACCAGGGCGCCGAGGTCCAGCGTGTAGAGGTGCTTGTCCTTGAGCGTCTCGGGCACCTCGCCCTTGACGATGGCCTGGGCGAGGCCCTCGACGACGGCGGTCTTGCCGACACCGGGCTCACCGATCAGGACCGGGTTGTTCTTCGTACGGCGGGACAGCACCTGCATGACCCGCTCGATCTCCTTCTCGCGCCCGATGACCGGGTCGAGCTTGGACTCACGAGCGGCCTGGGTGAGGTTCCGGCCGAACTGGTCCAGGACGAGGGAGGTCGAGGGCGTGCCCTCGGCCGGGCCGCCGGCGGTGGCGGTCTCCTTGCCCTGGTAACCGGAGAGCAGCTGGATGACCTGCTGCCGCACCCGGTTGAGGTCTGCGCCCAGCTTGACCAGGACCTGGGCGGCGACGCCCTCGCCCTCACGGATCAGGCCGAGCAGGATGTGCTCCGTGCCGATGTAGTTGTGGCCCAGCTGAAGGGCCTCGCGGAGCGACAGCTCCAGGACCTTCTTGGCACGGGGGGTGAAGGGGATGTGGCCGGACGGGGCCTGCTGGCCCTGGCCGATGATCTCCTCAACCTGCTGGCGGACCGCCTCAAGCGAAATGCCGAGGCTCTCCAGGGCCTTAGCGGCGACACCTTCGCCCTCGTGGATGAGACCCAGGAGGATGTGCTCGGTGCCGATGTAGTTGTGGTTGAGCATCCGGGCTTCTTCCTGAGCCAGGACGACAACCCGCCGCGCGCGGTCGGTGAACCTCTCGAACATCGTTAATCGCTCCTCAGAGCGGTCAGGCAGTGGGGGGAACTTCCCCTCCCTGTCCTTCCGCAGCTTAGTCCCGCAAGCGGGGACCGCTCATTCCAACTGCCGACACCGTCCTTGGCCTCCTGACCCCGAACGCCGACATCTGCTCCAACCCGATGGTGCGAGACGATGTTCCCGCAGGCCAGGCAGTTACCCCACTCGCCACTACGCCGATGGCGAACGTGAGACGGCCCGTTCTGCGCGTCGCCCCCTCCCACTAGGCATGTCTTACCCGCAGGGACTGACACTCCATGCCGCGCGCACCGGTTCCCTCCGCTATGGGCGAACAACCTTGCGCCTCCCCGGACCCCCACACGCTCCCCTTTTGGGCACATTGCGCAATCGTCAGAGCACCCAGCGTAACTTGTGGCCCGGTTCGGCTGTTGCACTTGGCATGGCTGGCTCGGTCTCCATGACCTCCACTGTCCCCCTTCCTCGCCGACCGCTCGACCGGAAGCTCCCCGATCTTCCGGAGAACCCGGAACTACGGGCCCGGCACTGGTACGAGAACGATCTGGGCTGGCCGACCGTGCCCGGACGGCCGCTGCGGTTGGTCACGGGGCTGCGGTTCGACGTCCTGGACGTGCCGGCCGAGGCGGGAGCCGCGGCGCTCAGGCATCTCGCGCCGGACTCTCCGGTGGCTCTGCGAGGCGACCGGATGCGGCTGCTGCTGGCCGTCGGCAGTGCGGAGGAACTACCCGAGCTGCTGGAGTGGCTGGAATGGAGGGCGCTGACGCTGGACCTGCGGGTCCTGGGCGTGGGCGGCCTGATGGAAGCGCCGGTTCCGCCCGAGCGGGCCCGTAGCGGGGCTCGGCCGCGTCCTGAGGGGCTCTCCGCCGCTGTTTCCCTGCAGGGGGCCGCTGTATGGCTGCGGCCCCCCGGGCCGGGGGGCGAGGTCGAGGCCTCGCTGCCGGCGTTGCCGGCCATGGGGAGCCCGGGAGGCGCCCCCGATCTCGTACGACTGGTGGACACGGTGGCAGCGCAGTGCCACCGGGTCCGGCTGCGGCGCGCGAGCGCCCAGCCGCCCGCTTGCCGGCGAAATCAGCCGTTGGCCTTCTCGTAGGCCTCGCGAATGGACGCGGGAACACGGCCGCGGTCGTTGACCTCGAAGCCGTTGTCCTTCGCCCAGGCGCGGATCTGCGCGGTGTCCTGGCTGCCGCCGGAAGCGGCACGCGTCTTTCCACGCCCGCCCGAGGCACGGCCACCGGTACGCCGACCACCCTTCACATAGGGGTCGAGAAGGCCACGCAGCTTGTCCGCATTGGCAGTCGTGAGATCGATCTCGTACGTCTTGCCGTCCAGCGCGAACGTCACGGTCTCGTCCGCCTCGCCGCCGTCGAGGTCGTCGACAAGAAGGACCTGAACCTTCTGTGCCACCGGATTTCCTTTCATCGATAACGTGAGGGCCAGGGGTGTGCGGCGCCCGCCGTTTCGCCGCCCCTGTTATATGCAGTACTGCAGTACGTCGGAAAGCAAACCGCTTTTGCCGGAAAAACACAAACCCCTGGGAGAGGCCCAGGGGCCCACCCCGGCCCGGAAACATGCGCGTTTCGGACATAGGGCACCGGGGCAAAGACGATCACAGATGCAGAAGCATCCGGCTGTTGCCCAAGGTGTTCGGTTTCACTCGTTCGAGACCGAGGAACTCGGCGACGCCCTCGTCATAGGAACGCAACAGCTCCGCGTACACATCGGTGTCGACCGGTGTCTCCCCGATCTCCACGAAGCCGTGCTTCCCGAAGAAGTCCACTTCGAAGGTGAGGCAGAAAACGCGCCGAACGCCGAGCCAGCGCGCTGTCTCCAGCAACTTCTCCAGCAACTGATGACCGACGCCGGCGCCCTTGAGGCCGGGCTTCACCGCGAGAGTGCGGACTTCCGCGAGGTCTTCCCACATGACGTGCAGCGCCCCGCAGCCGACCACCTCGGCGTTGTCGTCGCGTTCCGCGACCCAGAACTCCTGGATGTCCTCGTAAAGCGTCACCGTGGCTTTGTCGAGCAGGATGCGGTCGCGGGCGTAGGCGTCGAGGAGGCGGCGCACGGCCGGGACATCGCTGGTCCGGGCCCGCCGGACGGTGATGGCTTTTGCGGTGACTTCGGGACGCTCTGCTGACATGAGCGGACGCTATCGCCCGGCGGTCTCCCCCGCCGCGCCGGGGTTCTCCTCTCGCGGGGCTTGGGGGGCGTCCTGGGTTTCCGGACCCTGGACGATGCGTACGGCGTCCCTGAGAGCCTGGCGCTGTTCCTCGCTCATCATCCCGAAGAAGGCGACGAGAGCCGCCGCGGGGTTGTCGCTCTGCGACCAGGCGTCGTTCATCAGAGCGGCGGCGTAGGCGGCTCGGGTGGAGACGGCCTCATATCGATAGGCGCGCCCTTCGGCCTCACGGCGCACCCAGCCCTTCTGATGGAGATTGTCCAAAACGGTCATCACGGTGGTGTACGCGATGGACCGTTCCTGCTGCAGGTCTTCCAGGACTTCTCGAACGGTCACCGGGCGGTTCCACTTCCACACCCGCGTCATGACCGCGTCTTCGAGTTCTCCCAATGGGCGAGGCACAGCTCAGAACAATAGTGGGAGATCCCGTCAATGGCGTGCCGGACGTGCACTTAGGTTACAAACGCGAACAAAAAGGGCGCACGACTCGGAAAGCACCGGGGTGCGAGGAGTCGTGCGCCCAGAGTCGTACGGTTCAGGCGTCGCCGGCGGCGGAGGCCTGACGTGCGCTTTCCGTGCGCGCGAGGGCGGCGTCCACGGCCGCGTCCTCCTTGGCCTTGGCGGCCCCGCCCTGGGTCTTCACGATCACCCTGACCACACCGATGAAGAACACGGCCATGACGACCGGGGGCACGAGCGCGGAGACGTAGTCCATGGGCTCCAGGGTAGCCAGGGTGGCCGGGGCGAAAGGGGCGGGGTGGGCGTACCGGTCGCTCAGCCGGCGGCGAGCTGCCGTGACTCGGCCGAGTCGGCCGACTCGGCGGGCGGCGTCGGCGGCTTGCGGCGGGGGAAGACCTCGCCCGGCGTGGGGATGGGGCGCTTCGGGGCCGCCGGTTCGGTGTCCGGGCGCTCGGCGGGGCGCGCGGGCGGGGTCTTGCCGGGCTTCGGGGCGGGCTTCTGAGCGGGCTTCTCCTGGTCGTCGGCCTCGGCGGCCAGGGCCTCGCCCGCACCGCCGGGAAGGGCCAGCAGGCGCGTCCTGGAGGGCGGTACGGCGGGGGCCGGGACCTTGCGGGCGCCCTGCGCGAAGCGTGCCCGTACGTCCTGCTCGGCGAGCGCCTGGCAGCGGTCCAGCAGGACGGCCGCCACGGGGTTCCCGCGCAGCGCCCGGAGCGCGGCGAGATCGTCCGGCGTCGGCCGGTGCCCGGCGCCCAGCGCCTCCTCGAGCAGGGTGAGGTAGCCGGCGGCGGTGCCCGGCAGGGCGGCGCGGTAGCGGCCCAGGTCGGCCACCAGGAAGGCGCGCAGCCTGGCCCCCTCGCGCATCGCCTCGTCGAGGGACTCGGCGAGGCGGAAGCAGTCCTTGACGTCCTCGGCGGACGCTCGGCCGGGGTGAAGGGCGAGGGCGAGAGCGCGGCGGAGCACACGCAGCTCCTCCGCACCGAACGCCATGCCGCCGCGGGATCCGTATGGCGTGGGCATGCGGCGACGCTATCGCTAATCGGACAAAAGTGACGAATCGGGATGCTGTGTCGTCGCGTGTCGCTGCCGGGTTTCCCCCGACCGGGGTCACCCGCGCGCGTGCTGCGCGCAAGCCGGGCGCGCGGGGACCGCGAAGACCGGCGCCCTCCACGGGCGCCGGTGCCTCACATCCGCGACACGTTCCGCTCGTACACCAGGCGCAGGCCGATCAGGGTCAGCCAGGGCTGGTGCTCGTCGATCACCGAGGACTCGCCCAGCACCACCGGCGCGAGACCGCCCGTGGCGATCACCGTGACGTCGTCGGGGTCCTCGGCCAGTTCCCGGGCCATCCGGCTCACCACGCCGTCGACCTGCCCGGCGAAGCCGTACACGACGCCCGACTGCATGGCCTCGACGGTGTTCTTGCCGATCACGTTCCGCGGCCGGGCCACCTCGATCTTCCGCAGCTGCGCGGCCCTGATGCCGAGTGCCTCCACCGAGATCTCGATGCCGGGGGCGATGACCCCGCCGACGTACTCCCCGCGCGCGGAGATCGCGTCGAAGGTGGTCGCCGTACCGAAGTCGACGACGATCGCCGGGCCGCCGTACAGCTCGTTCGCCGCGACCGCGTTGATGATGCGGTCGGCGCCGACCTCCTTCGGGTTGTCGAACTGGATCGGCACGCCCGTCTTCACGCCCGGCTCGACCAGCACCGCGGGCACGTCGCCGTAGTAGCGGCGGGTGACCTCGCGCAACTCGTGCAGCACCGACGGCACGGTCGCGCAGATCGCGATGCCGTCGATGCCGTCGCCCAGCTCCTCGCCGAGCAGCGGGTGCATGCCCATCAGGCCCTGGAGCAGCACCGCCAGCTCGTCCGCCGTGCGGCGCGCGTCCGTGGAGATGCGCCAGTGCTCGACGATGTCCTCGCCGTCGAACAGGCCGAGCACGGTGTGCGTGTTACCGACGTCGATCGTGAGCAGCATGGCCGTTACTCCGCCTCGCGCAGGTCCAGGCCGATGTCGAGGATCGGCGAGGAGTGGGTGAGGGCGCCGACGGCCAGGAAGTCCACGCCGGTGTCGGCGTACATGCGCGCGGTGTCGAGGGTGAGCCGGCCGGAGGCCTCCAGCAGGGCCCGCCCGCGGACGATCCCGACGGCCTCCGCGCACTCGTCGGGCGTGAAGTTGTCCAGCAGGATCAGGTCGGCGCCCGCCTCGACGACGTCGCGCAGCTGGTGCAGGGTGTCGACCTCGACCTCGATCGGCACCTCCGGGAAGGCCTCCCGTACGGCCTTGAAGGCCTGTGCGACACCACCGGCGGCCACCACGTGGTTGTCCTTCACCAGGGCCGCGTCGGAGAGCGACATGCGGTGGTTGACGCCGCCGCCGCAGCGCACCGCGAACTTCTCCAGCGAGCGCAGACCCGGCGTGGTCTTGCGGGTGTCCCGCACCCGTGCCTTCGTGCCCTCCAGCACGTCCGCCCACGCGCGCGTGGCGGTCGCGATGCCGGACAGGCGGCACATGAGGTTGAGGGCGCTGCGCTCGGCGGTGAGCAGGTCACGCGCGCGCGTGGTGACCGACAGCAGCTTCTGCCCGGCCTCGACGCGGTCGCCGTCCTCGACGTGCCGCTCGACCTCGAACTCGTCGGTGCAGACCACCGAGAGCACGGCCTCGGCGACCCTCAGGCCCGCCGCCACGCCGGCCTCACGCGCGGTGAAGTCGCCGGTGGCGACGGCGTCCTCGGGGATGGTCGCGACGGTCGTCACGTCCACGCCGCCCGCCAGGTCCTCCTGGATGGCGACGTTGGCGATGTCCTCGACCTCGACGGGGTCGAGTCCGGCAGCGGCCAGCAGCTCGACGAGCGCGGGGTCGAGCCCGCACTCCAGGTACTCCTCGTCCCCCTCCGCGCCGCAGGCGCAGCCGTCACCGCAGCCGCCGGTCGAGGCGAGGGGAAGGTCGTCGGTGCTCACTTGTTCTGCTCCTGAGGGCGCTGGTGTTGCCGGGTCGGGGGGAAGTCTGCGGTGTCCGTGGTGCGTACGGCCAGCGACCGGTCGGGATTGAGCCGTACGACGATGTGGCGCCGCCAGTTCGTGTCGTCGCGCTCGGCGCGGTCCTCGCGCCAGTGGCAGCCGCGGGTCTCCTCGCGCAGCAGCGCGGCGGCGACCAGGACGCGGGCCACGCACAGGAGGTTGGTCGCCTCCCAGGTGTCGACGCCCGGCTCGGCGGTCTTGCCGTTCTCCTCCAGGGCGTCGCGGGCCTCGCTGTGCAGCCGCTGGAGCTGGTCCGCGGCCTTCTCCAGCGACTCCGCCGAGCGGAGCACGCCGGCGCCCTCGGTCATGATCCGCTGGATGGCGAACCGGGCCTCGGGGGCGAGCAGCGGGTGCGCGGGCCTCTGCGGGTCCGGGACCGGTTCGGGCACGCGCGCGTGGAGGCCGTCCGCGGCGTGGGCCGCCGCGATGTCGGCGGCGATCCGCTCGGCGTAGACGAGGCCTTCGAGGAGGGAGTTGGAGGCGAGCCGGTTGGCGCCGTGCACGCCGGTGCAGGCGACCTCGCCGCACGCGTACAGGCCGGGGACGGTCGTCCGCCCCTGCGCGTCGGCGCGGACGCCTCCGGAGGCGTAGTGGGCGGCCGGGGCGATCGGGATGGGCTCGGTGACCGGGTCGATGCCGTTGGCGCGGCAGGCGGCCAGGATGGTCGGGAAGCGGTGCTCCCACATGTCGGCGCCGAAGTGCCGGGCGTCGAGGAACATGTGCTCGGCATCCTGCTCCTGCATCCGCCGCATGATGCCCTTGGCGACGATGTCCCGGGGCGCCAGCTCGGCCAGCTCGTGCTGCCCGACCATGAAACGCACCCCGTTCGCGTCGACCAGGTGGGCGCCCTCGCCGCGCACCGCCTCGGAGACGAGGGGCTGCTGGCCCTCGGCGTCCGGGCCGAGGAAGAGCACGGTCGGGTGGAACTGGACGAACTCGAGGTCGCTGATCTCAGCGCCCGCACGCAGCGCCAGCGCCACGCCGTCGCCGGTGGACACGGACGGGTTGGTGGTCGCGGAGAACACCTGGCCCATGCCGCCGGTGGCGAGGACGACCGCGGGGGCGTGCACGGCGCCCACGCCGTCGTGCTGGCCCTCGCCCATCACGTGCAGGGAGACGCCCGCGGTGCGGCCGTCGGCATCCGTGAGCAGGTCCAGGACCAGCGCGTTCTCGATCATGCGCACCCCGCGCGCGCGTGCGGCCTCCACCAGCGCGCGGGAGATCTCCGCGCCGGTAGCGTCCCCGCCCGCGTGCGCGATACGGCGCCGGTGGTGGCCGCCCTCGCGGGTGAGCTGGATGTCGCCCTCGTCGTCGGTGTCGAAGTGGGCGCCGGTGGAGATCAGCCGCCGTACCGCGTCGGGGCCCTCGGTGACGAGGATCCGTACGGCCTCCTCGTCGCACAGGCCCGCGCCCGCCACCAGGGTGTCCTCGAGGTGCTGCTCCGGGGTGTCGCCCTCGCCCAGGGCGGCGGCGATGCCCCCCTGTGCCCAGCGCGTGGAGCCGTCGTCCAGCCGGGCCTTGGTGACGACGACCGTCGTCAGGCCCGCGGCCTCGCAGCGCAGGGCGGCGGTCAGGCCGGCCACTCCGGAGCCGACGACGATCACGTCCGCGGAGATGGACCACCCGGGGGCGGGTGCGTGCAGTCGTATGCCTGTGCTGGTCACGAGGCGGCTCCGAGGGATCCGAAGGTGAGAGGGAGGTTGTCGATCAGCCGGGTGGTGCCGACCCGGGCGGCCACCGCGAGGACGGCCTCGCCGGTGAAGTCGTCACCGATCTCGGTGAAGTCGGACGGGTCCACGAGGGCGAGGTAGTCCAGCTGGAGCGGCGGGTCGAGGCGGACGGCCTCGTCCAGGACCTGGCGGGCGGCCGCGCGGACGGCCGCCGGGCCGCCGGGCGCGGCCGTGGCCACGGCGTGCGCGTCGGCCGCCGCCCGGGACTCCCCTATGGCGCTCAGCGCCTCGGCACGCGCGTGCGTGGTGGGCACTTCGCGGGCCCGCGCGCGCAGCGCCTCCTGCGCGGCGTGCCGGTCGCCACCGGCGAACAGCGCGCGGGACAGGGCGAGGGCGGTACGGCGCTCGTCGGGCGAGAGGTAGCGGTTGCGGCTGGACAGGGCGAGCCCGTCCTCCTCGCGCACGGTCGGTACGCCGACGATCTCGATGCCGAAGTTCAGGTCCCGCACCATGCGCCGGATCAGGGCCAGCTGCTGGGCGTCCTTCTGCCCGAACAGGGCCACGTCGGGGCGGGTGAGGTGCAGCAGCTTGGCGACGACGGTGAGCACGCCGTCGAAGTGCCCGGGCCGCGAGGCGCCCTCCAGGCGTTCGCCCATCGGGCCCGCGGAGACGCGCACCTGGGGTTCGCCGCCCGGGTACACCTCGTCCACGGAGGGCGCGAACACGGCGTCGGCGCCCGCCTGCTCGGCGAGCTTCAGGTCGGCTTCGAGGGTGCGCGGGTAGCGGTCCAGGTCCTCGCCGGCGCCGAACTGCAGCGGGTTGACGAAGACCGTGACGACGACCTCGCCGCCCGGGCCGGCGATCTCACGCGCGGTGCGGATCAGCGTGGCGTGGCCCTCGTGCAGGGCGCCCATGGTCATCACGACGGCCCGGCGGCCGTGGCGCACGCGCGCGTGCAGCTCTTCGGCGGTGCTCAGCAGGGCGGCGGTCATCAGGGGTTCCCCTCGGTGCTGTTCGTGCCGTTGATGCCGCTCGTGCCGTCGGCCAGCACGCCGAGCAGGTCCTCGGCGAGTTCCGGCTTCAGCAGGCCGTGGGCGAGGGCCCGGTCGGCGGTCGCGCGGGCCATCGCCAGGTACCCCGCGACGGTCTGCGGGGCGTGTCGGCGCAGCTCGGTGACGTGCGCGGCGACCGTACCGGCGTCCCCGCGCGCGACCGGTCCGGTGAGCGCCGCGTCCCCGGAGCGCAGCGCGTTGTCCAGGGCGGCGCCGAGGAGCGGGCCGAGCATCCGGTCGGGGGCCTCGACGCCCGCCGTGCGCAGCAGCTCCATGGACTGGGCGACCAGGGTCACCAGGTGGTTGGCGCCGAGGGCGAGGGCCGCGTGGTAGAGCGGGCGGTTCTCCTCGCTGATCCACTCGGGCTCGCCGCCCATCTCGATGACCAGGGCCTCGGCGGCCAGGCGCAGCTCCTCGGGCGCGGTGACGCCGAAGGAGCAGCCCGCCAGACGCTGGACGTCCACCGGGGTGCCGGTGAAGGTCATCGCCGGGTGCAGCGCCAGGGGCAGCGCGCCCGCGCGCAGGGCCGGGTCGAGGACCTTCGCGCCGTACCGCCCGGAGGTGTGCACGAGCAGCTGTCCCGGCCGCACGGCGCCGGTCTCGGCGAGGCCGGCGACCAGGCCGGGCAGGGCGTCGTCGGGGACGGTGAGCAGGACGAGGTCGGCGCGCTGGAGAACCTCGGCGGGCGGTACCAGGGGCACACCGGGGAGCATCGTCTCGGCGCGCCTGCGGGAGGCGTCGGAGACTCCGGAGACGGCCACCGGGCGGTGCCCGGCGAGCTGGAGGGACGCGGCCAGGGCGGGGCCCACGCGTCCGGCGCCGACGACGCCGACGGTGAGCCGCGCGGGGCGGTCCTTGAGGTCTGGCTGGTGGACTGTACTCACGCGACGGCGGCCTTCCCGTTCCAGTCCGCTCTGGGTACCGGACGATTTCTCGTCATGTTAACGCTATCGGGTCGGATCACGGCCGGTTGTCCACAGGCTGTGGGTTTCGCCACGCCTTCGCCGTACGGAAATTCCGCTGCCGCGCGGAAGCCCGCGGGGCATGATCCACGGCATGACTGATACGGCTGAGCAGGGTGACGAGCGGTCCGCGGAGGAGCAGCTGCAGGAGCGGCGCGCGGCCGGCTACCGGAAGGCGACGCGCGTCCTCGCGCGCATGGGCCTGCGCGCCTCGGTCCGCGAACGGCTCGCGCTGCTCCAGGAGACGGCGCACGAGGTGTACGACCTGGACGAATCGGCGGACATGTACGGCAACCGGATCGTCGCGGCCCTGGAGGAACGGGTCGCCGCCCTGCTGGGCACGCAGGCCGCCGCGTTCTTCCCGACCGGCACGATGGCCCAGCAGGTGGCCCTGCGCTGCTGGGCGGCCCGTACCGGCAACCCCACGGTCGCCCTGCACCCGCTCGCCCACCCCGAGGTGCATGAACGCAACGCGTTCCGGGAGGTCAGCGGCCTGCGCACGGTACGCGTCACCGAGGAGCCCCGGCTCCCCACGGCCGAGGAGATACGGGGCTTCGAGGAGCCCTTCGGGGCGTTGATGCTGGAACTGCCCCTCAGGGACGCCGGTTTCGTGCTGCCCTCCTGGGAGGAGCTCACGGACGTCGTGCAAGCGGCGCGGGAGCGCGACGCGGTGGTGCACTTCGACGGCGCGCGCCTGTGGGAGACCACTGTCCACTTCGGGCGGCCCCTGCACGAGATCGCGGACTTGGCGGACAGCGTCTACGTGTCGTTCTACAAGTCACTCGACGGCTTCGGCGGCGCCGCGCTGGCCGGCCCGAAGGCCCTGGTCGAGGAGGCGAAGACCTGGCGGCACCGCTACGGCGGCGCGGTCTTCCAGCAGTTCCCGACCGCTCTGTCGGCGCTCGTCGGCCTGGAGCGGGAGCTGCCCCGGCTGCCCGATTACGTGCGCCACGCGCGCGTGGTCGCCGCCGCGCTGCGCGAGGGGTTCGCCGAGGCCGGGCTGCCGTGGGCGCGCGTGCACCCCGAGGAGCCGCACACCCACCAGTTCCAGGTCTGGCTGCCGTACGACACCGACGTACTGGCGGAGGCGGCCGTACGGCAGGCCGAGGAGACCGGGACCTACCTCTTCGTCGGGCCCTGGGACGCCAAGGGGCCGGGGCTGTCCTCGGTCGAGGTGACCGTGACCGCCGCCGGCCTGGAGTGGACCGCGGACGACGTGCGAGCGGCGGTCGCGGACTTCACGGCGCGCTTGCCGGAGAGGGCGTAGCTACAGCGCGCGGGGGCGCAGCCAGCGGGTCAGGGCCTGGCGGAGCCGCCCGTGTACCGGGCGCTCGGCGAGGACCGCGCAAAACCGCCGGTGGTCGCGCAGCTCACGCATCAGGGCGCGGTCGTGGCGGCCCGGCGCGGGAGGTGCGGGCTCGCCGTGCAGGCGGGCGCGGTAGGTGTCGAGGAGGTACTGCTGCGTGATGCTCATGGCGGATCGCCTTCTCAGGACGTGGCTCATCGATGACTGATCGGGCTCCGCGGCTGCCCCGGTGTCCTCAGGTTGCTCCTGCTCAGAGCGGATGTCCCGTGGATTGACGGCAGCCGTCAATCCACGGGGCACTGTCGGTGGCCGGGTGCACCATGGGGACATGAGCGTGACCATCGACATCGCCGGACTCGCCACCGATGGGGGTGCCCCCGGCTCGAGCGCAGCCGATAGGTGGGGGAGGGTCTCCGTCGTGCCCTCCCCGCTGGCGGAGCTGGGGATGGCGCTGCACGCGCTCAGCGAGCCCGGCCACCACCCGCAGTTGCAGGGCTGGGTGACCGCCGTGTCGACCCGGCTGGACCCGGGTCTGGCCGACCGGCTGTGCGAGGCGGACTTCCTGTGGCGCACGACGTTCTCCGACGTCTTCGCCCCGTTCGCCGGGATACCCGGCGGGCGCGCGCAACCGGGCGCCACGCTCACCGAGGAACTGGACCAGCTGGACATGCTGACGGACGAACAGTTCGTCCACGCGTCCCTGGAGTTCACCTGCCAGCTGCGCTACGACGTCGCCGAGCCCGGCCCGCTCGACGATCCCGAGCTGCGCCGGCGCTCCCTGGAGCTGGCCGCCGCGCGCGGCGCCGTCCAGGAGCGGGTCACCCTCCGGCTGCTGGAGGACCCGCCCGCCGCCCGCGCCTGGTTCCGGCAGCTCGTGCTCGACTGCGACGAGGCCTTCTTCGCCGACACCTGGGCCCGGATCCAGCCCCAGCTCGCGGCGGACGCCCGGCACCGGACCGAACTGCTGCGCCGCAAGGGCCTCGGCGAGGCCCTCGCCTCGCTCTCCGGTGCCATCGCACTGGACGAGGAGGCCGGGCTCATCACCGTCGACAAGTTCCTGGTGGGGCACACGGCCACGGGCGACGGCAATCTGGTCCTGGTGCCGACCAGCCTCGGCTGGCCGCATGTGATGGTCCTGCACCGGCACGGCTGGCAGCCCACGATCGCCTATCCCGTCAGCGGCTCCCACCTGCAGGCGCCGTCCGTCGAGCAGCTCACACGCCGCCTGGAGGCGCTGGCCCACCCGGTGCGGATGCGGCTGTGCCGCCATCTGGCCCGCGCCCAGCACACCACGAGCGAACTGGCGGACGCGCACGGCATGTCCGCCCCCGAGATATCCCGGCACCTGGCGGTGCTGAAGAAGGCGGGCCTGATCACGAGCGGCCGCCGCGGCCGGTACGTCCAGCACCAGCTGGACCTGTCCGCGGTGGCCCGCCTGGGCAGCGACTTCATCGAGGGCGTCCTGCGCTGAGGCGCCCGGGACCTCAGCGGTCCGGTGTCAGCCGTGGCCGCCGGCCCGCACCAGCCCGGTCTCGTACGCCAGCACGACCACCTGCACCCGGTCGCGCAGGCCGAGCTTCGTCAGGATGCGGCCCACGTGGGTCTTCACCGTCGCCTCGGACAGCACCAGCCGGGCCGCGATCTCGCCGTTCGACAGGCCCTGCGCGACCAGCACCATGACCTCGCGCTCCCGGTCGGTGAGCCGCTCCAGCCCCTTGTGCTGGGGCTCGCGGCCGGCGGAGGGCAGCATCGGCGCGAACCGGTCCAGCAGGCGCCGGGTGGTGGACGGGGCCACGACCGCGTCGCCGCTGTGCACGGAGCGGATGGCCGCCAGCAGGTCGCCGGGCGGCACGTCCTTGAGCATGAAGCCGGAGGCGCCCGCCTTCAGCCCGGAGAAGGCGTACTCGTCCAGGTCGAAGGTGGTCAGTATGAGCACCTTCGGCGGGTTCGACTCCTGGCAGATGCGGCGCGTGGCCTCGACGCCGTCCAGTTTCGGCATGCGGACGTCCATCAGGACGACGTCGACGGCGGTGGAACGCACCACCTGAAGGGCCTCGACTCCGTCACCCGCCTCCGCGACGACTTCCATGTCCGGCTGGGCGGCGAGCACCATCCGGAACCCGGTGCGCAGCAGCACCTGGTCGTCGACGAGCATCACGCGGATCGTCATCGGGTCCTCTTCCGTTTGCTCTGGGGGTTGCTCTGGAGCGCATTGGGGGCGTGACAGGTGTCAACAGGGGGCGTGCGGCGGCGTCAGTGCGCCGGTTTGAGCGGGAGCAGCGCGCTGATGCGGAATCCTCCGCCCGGGCGCGGGCCGGCGTCCAGGGTGCCGCCGACCATGCCGACCCGCTCACGCATGCCGATCAGGCCGTGCCCCCGGCCGTCGGCGCCGCCCTCCTCGTACAGCTCGTGCGGAGCGCCCTTGCCGTCGTCCTCGACGAGCAGGCCGAGCCCGTCGTCGAAGTAGACCAGCCGCACGCTCGCGCCCGCGTTGGGCCCGCCGTGCTTGCGGGTGTTGGTGAGCGCCTCCTGCACGATGCGGTACGCGGTCAGCTCCACGCCGCTGGGCAGCGGGCGCGGGGTGCCCTCGACCTTGAAGTCGACGGGCAGACCGGAACTGCGGCACTTCTCGATGAGGTCGTCGATCTGCTCGACGTCCGGCTGCGGGACGTACTCCCCGCTCTCCTGGTGCTCGCCGGTGCGCAGCACGCCGAGCAGGCGGCGCATCTCGGCGAGGGCCTGACGGCCGGTGGAGGAGATGGTCTCCAGGGCCTTCTTCGCCTGGTCGGGCGCGGCGTCGAGGACGTAGGCGGCGCCGTCGGCCTGGACCACCATCACGGACACGTTGTGCGCGACGACGTCGTGCAGCTCGCGCGCGATCCGGGCACGCTCGGCGGCGACCGCCACCTTCGCCTGCGCCTCGCGCTCCTTCTCCAGCCGGGCGGCACGCTCCTCCAGCTGGGCGAAGTAGGCCCGGCGGGTGCGCATGGAGTCGCCGAGCACCCAGGCCAGGGCGAACGGCACCGTCTGGAACACCGCGATCGCCAGCCGGCCCAGTCCGCTGGAGTGCTCGTCCGGCCAGCGGATCTGCGCCAGGGCGGCCGCGGACAGGCTGACGAAGAGCGCGAGCCGGGAGGCCCAGCGCGCACCGACCGCCGCGACCGTGTAGGTGATCACCAGCATGGCGAAGTCGGCGACGGTCATCTCGATGTCCAGGACCAGCTGGGCCAGCCCGGTCGCGAGGGCCAGCAGCAGCATCGCCTCCGGGAAACGACGGCGCAGCGCCACGACGACGCACAGGACGGCGGACACCGCCAGCCCACCGCCGATCGGCATGTGGTGGTCCGGCACGCCGTTCTGACTCACCACGCTCACGCCGGAAAGCCCGAACAGGACAACGGCCCAGAAGCTGTCGACCCATGTCGGGTGCCTGCGGAGGAAGTCATAGAGGCGCTGCACGTAACCCAGAGTAGGGAAGCCAGATGCGTGCAGGGGTCAACCGGAGGGCCGATCCGCAAGAGCGATGCGTACTCCGCAAGGTGGATGCCGTGATCACCTGTGCGCCTAGTCTGTCCCGGTGACGGATGAGGCGACGGCGGAGAGCATCCGCGAGGGACGCGGCTGGCGGGAGGCGACCCAGGAGGCGCTCTACGGGCCGGACGGCTTCTACCGGCGACCCGAGGGCCCGGCCGGTCACTTCCGAACGTCCGTGCACGCCTCCGCGCTGTTCGCGGGCGCCGTGGCCCGGCTGCTGTGCCGGGTCGACGAGGCGCTCGGACGGCCGCGGGCGCTGGACTTCGTCGACATGGGCGCCGGGCGGGGGGAGCTGGTGACCGGCGTGCTGGCCGCCCTGCCGGCCGACGTGGCCGCCCGCGCGCGCGGGCACGCCGTCGAGATCGCGGACCGTCCGGCGGGCCTGGACGACCGGATCACCTGGCTGAGCGAGCCCCCGGACGCGATCACCGGGCTGCTGTTCGCCAACGAATGGCTGGACAACGTGCCCGTGGACGTCGCCGAGGTGGACCCGGCGGGCCTGCCCCGGCTGGTGCTGGTCGCGGCGGACGGCACCGAGCGGCTCGGGGAGCCGGTGTCGGGCGCGGACGCGGACTGGCTGGCGCGGTGGTGGCCACTGCCGGGCGAGGAGGGGCTGCGCGCGGAGATCGGGCTGCCCCGGGACCTGGCGTGGGCGGCCGCGGTGGACCGGGTGGTGCGGGGACTCGCGGTGGCCGTGGACTACGCGCACACCGCGGACGCGCGCCCCCCGTTCGGGACGCTCACCGGCTTCCGGGAGGGGCGCGAGACGGCGCCCGTGCCGGACGGGTCGTGCGACATCACGGCGCACGTCGCGCTGGACGCGTGCGCAGCCGCCTGCACGTCGGCCCGCGCGACAGCTCACACGGCGCACGCACCCTCCGACACGGCGCGCACACTCCCCACCGCCCGCCTGCTCACGCAATGCGCTGCCCTGCGCGCCCTGGGCCTCACCGGCGCACGCCCCCCGCTCGCGCTGGCCTCCACGGACCCCGTTGCCTACGTGCGCGCCCTCGCGAGCGCCGGCGAGGCCGCCGAACTCACCGCCCCGGGCGGCCTCGGCGACTTCGGCTGGCTGCTCCAGCCGGTTGGAATCCCGGACCCACTCGCCTAGGGCCGGCGGCTCACTTGTCGATGTCCCCGACCACGAAGAACATCGACCCCAGGATCGCCACCATGTCCGCCACCAGCGTCCCCGGCAGCAGCTCGGTCAGGGCCTGGATGTTGTTGTAGGACGCGGAGCGCAGCTTCAGCCGGTACGGGGTCTTCTCGCCCTTGCTGACCAGGTAGTAGCCGTTGATGCCGAGCGGGTTCTCGGTCCACGCGTACGTGTGGCCCTCGGGTGCCTTGAGCACCTTGGGCAGCCGCTGGTTGATCGGCCCGGGCGGCAGCTCGGCGAGCCGGTCCAGGCAGGCGTCGGCGAGGTCGAGCGCGTTGTGGGTCTGCTCCAGGAGCACCTCGAAACGGGCGAGACAGTCGCCCTCGCTCCGGGTGACGACCTTCAGGGTGTCCTGGAGGCCGCCGTAGGCAAGGTACGGCTCGTCGCGGCGCAGGTCGAAGTCGACGCCCGAGGCGCGCGCGATGGGCCCGCTCACGCCGTAGGCGTGCACGGTCTCCGGCGCGAGTGCCCCCACGCCCCTCGTGCGCCCCCGGAAGATCTCGTTGCCGAGCACCAGGTCGTCGAAGACGTCCATGCGGGAGCGCACGGCGGCGACGACGGCACGCGCGCGTCCCGTCCACCCGGCCGGCAGGTCCTCCTTGAGGCCGCCGACGCGGTTGAACATGTAGTGCATGCGCCCGCCGGAGACCTCCTCCATGACGTTCTGGAGCACCTCGCGCTCCCGGAACGCGTAGAAGACCGGCGTGATCCCGCCCAGCTCCAGCGGGTACGACCCGAGGAACATCAGGTGGTTGAGCACCCGGTTCAGCTCGGCGAGCAGCGTGCGCGTCCACACCGCGCGCTCGGGGACCTCCATGCCGAGCATCCGCTCCACGGCGAGGACCACGCCCAGCTCGTTCGAGAACGCCGACAGCCAGTCGTGGCGGTTGGCGAGCATGATGATCTGCCGGTAGTCGCGCGCCTCGAAGAGCTTCTCCGCACCCCGGTGCATGTAGCCGATCACCGGCTCCACATGCAGGATGCGCTCTCCGTCCAGCACCAGCTTGAGCCGCAGCACGCCGTGCGTGGACGGATGCTGGGGGCCGATGTTGAGCACCATGTCGGTGCTCTCGGCGGCGCCGCCGATGCCGACCGTGGTCTCCGTCGCAGTCATGGACCCAGTTTCCCCTACGTACGCTGGCTCCATGGAAACGGGGATCCCCGAGGGGACCGGGGTGGCGGGGGAAGAGCCGGTGTGGCGGGGACTGCCGCCCGGCCTGCTGCGCATGCGCCGCCTGCTGCTGTCGGTGTGGACGGGCGTGCTCGCCCTCGCGGCGGGACTGCTGCCCGGCCTGCTCGCCGGCTGGACGTGGGCCGCCTTCGCGCTGCTCCCGCCGGCCCTGGGCGCGTGGGGCTGGCGGCTGCTGGGCCGCAACTGGCGCTCCTGGCGGTACGCCGAGCGCGCCGACGACCTGCTGATCAGCCGCGGTGTCCTGTGGCGCGAGGAGACCGTGGTGCCGTACGGGCGGATGCAGCTGGTGGAGGTCACCTCGGGGCCCCTGGAGCGCTGCTTCGGGCTGGCCAGCGTGCAGCTGCACACCGCCGCCGCGGCGACCGACGCGACCATCCCGGGGCTGGACCCGGCCGAGGCGGAGAGGCTGCGCGACCGGCTCACCGAGCTGGGCGAGGCCCGATCGGCGGGCCTGTGACCGCGCCGGACCTCGACGACGTGGCGGCGCGCCCGCCCCTGGCCGAGCGGCGGCTGCACCCCGTCACGCCCTTCCGGCGGGCCTGGGCGCCGGTCGCCGTACTCGCCGGCTGGGCCGGTCACGACCCGAGCGGCGCGCAGGCGCAGCTGCAGCGGCTGACCTCCACGATGCTGCTCGTCGGGCTCGCCGTGCTGGTCCCGGCGGCCGGCCTCTACGGCTTCCTGTCCTGGTGGTTCACGCACTTCGCGGTCACCGACAGCGAACTGCGCATACGCACCGGCCTGCTGTTCCGGCGCACCGCGCACATCCGGCTGGAGCGCATCCAGGCGGTCGACGTCACGCGGCCGCTCCTCGCGCGCGTGGCGGGTGTCGCGAAGCTGCGCATCGACGTCGTCGGGGCCGACAAGAAGGACGAACTCGCCTTCCTGGGCGAGCAGGAGGCGCGCGCCCTGCGTGCGGAGCTGCTCGCGCGCGCCGCGGGTTTCGCGCCCGAGACGGCGCAGGAAGTCGGCGAGGCGCCGGTGCACGAGCTGCTGCGGGTGCCCCCGCGCGAGCTGGCGCTCTCCCTCGTGCTGACGGGCGCCGCCTGGGGCTCCCTGGCCGCCGCCCTCGTCGTACCGCCCGTGCTGTGGCTCGCCACGCACAGCGTGTGGACGGTCCTCGCCGCCGCCCTGCCGCTGCTCGGTACGGCGGGCGCGAGCAGCGCGGGACGGTTCGTCGCCGAGTACGACTGGACGGTGGGCGAGTCCCCGGACGGGCTGCGCATCGACCACGGGCTGCTCGACCGCGCGCACGAGACGGTGCCGCCGGGGCGGGTGCAGACCGTGCGGATCGTGGAACCGCTCCTGTGGCGACGGCGGGGCTGGGTGCGGGTGGAGCTGGACGTGGCCGGCTCCGACAACTCCGTGCTGGTGCCGGTCGCCCCGCGCGCGGTGGCCGAGTCGGTCATAGCGCGCATACTGCCCGGCGTGACCGTACCGGAGTCGCTGTCCCGCCCGCCCCGGCGGGCCGGGTGGCGCGTGCCGGTGTGGTGGCGCGGGCACGGCCTCGCGGTCACCGAAGCGGTGTTCGCCGCCCGGCACGGCCTGCTGCGCCGCCGCCTGTCGCTGGTCCCGCACGCCAAGGTGCAGAGCGTACGGCTCACCCAGGGGCCCTGGGAGCGGCTGTGGCGGCTCGCCGACGTCCACGTGGACACCGGGGCCGACAAGACCGTCACGGCCCGTCTGCGGGACGCCGAGGAGGCCGCGCGGCTGCTGCGCGCCCAGGCGGAGCGGTCCCGCACCGGCCGCAGGGACGCCCGCCCCGACCGCTGGATGGCGTGAGCCCGGCCCACTCCTCGCGGGTGGACCGGGCTCGGTGCCTCGTGGGTGCCTGGCGGAGTCTCAGGAAGCGGCGGTGCGCAGCCCCTGGAGGTCGATCTGCTCCGTCTCGTCGTGCGCGGTCAGGTCGATCACCTGGCCGACGCCGCGCGACTCCGCGTCGGCGGGCTTGAACTCGGCCTCCGCCTCGGCCTTGTGCAGCGCGAGGGCCTCCTGCCCGACGACGTCGGCGAGATCCTCGTTCTGCACGGACTCCAGCGCGGCGGACGCCGACTGCTTCTGGGTGCCGAAGAAGTCGAACCCGCCCTCGATCGCCGGGCGCCGCACGGGCGCGGCCGGTACGACGGCCACCGCGGTCGGCACCGTGAAGTGACCGGCGGGCTGCTGCCCGGCGGGCTTGGCGGGCTGGTCCGGTGTGGTCGAGGTGGCGGCCGCGGGCTCGTGTCCGCCGGCCGCCTCGGGCTTCCCCTGCGCCTCGTCCTCCGTGAGGGCCTCCTGCGCGGACTGCTTCCGCGCACCGTCACCCGAGGCCTCGACGGACCCGGCCGTCTTCGACTCGGCCTTCTTCGACTCGGGCGCGACGGGCTCGGGCCTGACCGACTCGGGCGCGACGGACTCGGGCGCGACGGACTCGGCGCTGGCAGCCGCAACCTTGGCGGACTCGGCCTCCCCGGACCCGGCCTCCCCGGACCCGGCCTCCGCGGACTCCTCGGCCTCCGCGGACTCCTCGGCCTCCGCGGACTCCTCGGCCTCAGCCTTGGCTGACGCCCCGTCACGGTCGAGCTGGGACAGCGCCACCGCGGCCTTCAGGAACAGCTGAGCGCCCTCGGCGGAGAAGACCGGACCAGCCTTCGGCGTCTCCTCGGCAGCCTCGGCGGTCTCAGCGGTCGTCTCGACGGCCTCGGGCTCGGCGGCCTCGGGCTCGGCGCTGCGCGCGGGCGGCAGCGCGGGCGGGCCGGACGGCTCGGCCGCCTCGATCTCCAGCAGCCGCCGTCCTTCCAGGGCGCTCGCGCGCTCGGTCTCCGCGGTGGCGTAGCGGCGCAGCAGAGCCGCGTGCTCGTTGCGCAGCCCGGCCAGCTCCGCGCGCTTGGCGCGCAGCCGCTGCTCGAGCTTGGTGCGCAGCTCGCGCGACTCCTCCAGATCGGTCTCCAGTTCGGCGACCCGTTCGTCGTAGCGCCACTCGTCGCTGACACGCGCGCGCGTGAGGTCGGCGACCTGCTTGCCCGCCTGGGAGTCCCAGCGGCGCATCACGACGGCGCCCGCGACAGCGGTCGCCGCGGCGGCCGCGGCCAGCGTGCGCAACACCGTGACCTCGGAGAACACCCAGGGACCCAGCGCGCAGACGACGGACACGCCGGCGATCGCCGACGGCGGCAACAGCCGGTGCAGAGGCGGTGAATGGCGGTGGCGTCCACGTGGCATGGCCAGAAACTTACCGCGCGTAGGCGAATCGCGGACCCCCGCCCCGTAAAAACACCGTCACACCAAAAGCTTCCCCGGGCATCGGGCACCCGGCGGCTCACCGGTCGCTCAGCCGCCCGCTGAGCCACTGCAGCGTCGGCGGGATCTCCCGGCGCCAGGTGTTGAAGTTGTGCCCGCCGCTGTCCAGGATGATCGACGAGATCCGGGTCAGGTTCGTGGCCTGCACATCCCCTATGAACTTGAGGGTGTCCTTGTAGTTGTGTTCGCCGATCCTGCTGCTGGTGACGAGCAGCGAGGTGTCGGGCGCGGGCTCGTGCTTGAGGAGCCACCACAGGTCGGCACGATTCTGCAGGTTCGTGTCACCGCGGAAGAGGTCACCGGTCGTGGGGTCGATCGGCGCCTTGTAGTAGGGCGAGAGACCGGCGGCGGCCGCGTAGACGCTCGGGTGGTGCATGGCGAGCTTCAGCGCGCAGTAGCCGCCGGTGGAGTCACCGACGACGCCCCAGCTGCCGGGCCGCTTGCCCACCCTGTAGTGCGCGAGTACGGCCTCGGGCAGGTCCTTGGCGAAGAAGGTCTCGCTCTGCGGGCCGCCCGGGACGTCCACGCACTCGGTGTCGCGCGGCGGCGCCACGGTCGGGCGCAGCATCACCAGGATCATCGGCTGCATCCGCCCGTCCTTGGCCAGCTCCTGCGCCGTACGCGGGTAGTGCAGTTTGTCCACCAGCGCCTGGGCCGTACCGGGGTAGCCGGTCAGCACGACGGCCGCCGGGAACGTACGCGTGCGGTACTGCGGCTGGAAGTACTCGGGCGGGAGATAGACGTACGCCGGTGTGGCGATGTGGGTCTTGCGGCCCACGATGTCCACCTTCTGGATCTGCCCGGTCGTCTGCGGCCGCGAGCCGTTCACGCCCTTGACCAGGGAAGTGGAGACCACCTGCAGCGGGCCGCCCGTACCGGCGTTGGCCGAGTGGTCGACGACTATGCCCTGCTCGGTCTCCTGGCCGAACAGGTCCGCCCAAGTGGCGTAGAACCCGAAGGCCTGGTTGGCGGCGACCCCGAGGGAGCCGAAGAGGGCCAGCTGGGTGGCAAGGAGCAGACCGACGCGCCCGCTGACGGCCCGCCAGTTCTGCCGGGCGAGCCGCGGCCACAACCACACCGTGGCGATGAACAGCACCGCGGCGAACATGACCGCAAGCGCCAGCACCTTGTTGCTCGTGAGACCCATGGGCTCTTCCTGCCTGCGCTTTCCGCCCGTGGCCCACCCAGCTTCGTTGCAAGGGCTTGCCCGGGGCTTTCCTTGGCCTTTGACCCGACTTTCCGGAGGGGAGTGAACCTCTCTCCCCAAGACACCGTCCTAGAGGGCGCAATGTCGCCGGATGCCCCGATCGGCACCGGGTTCAAGGTCTCTCGCAGAACTACGGGATGCGATGTCTGTCAGGATAGATGGGGAAATGTCGGGCGGGGTTCCGGGCCGATCAAGCCGGGCGCGGCGCATACTGCGCGGCCCGCGCCCCGAGGCCGTCCCCGCTCTGGTCGCCAGGGCGTGCGCCCTCGTGGGCGTGGTGGACATTGCCGCGGGCGTGTTCCCGCGCTTCCGTCACAGCCGTATGCACGCCCTGGCCGAGGTGCTGCCCGGCTCCTTCGGGCCCTTCGCGGCGGCGCTCTCGCTCAGCGCGGGCGTGCTGCTGCTCCTGCTCGCACACGGGCTCAAGCGGCGCAAGCGCCGGGCGTGGCGCGCGGCGGTCGCTCTCCTGCCCGCCGGTGCGGCCGCCGAGTTCGTGTACCGGCACTCGCTCATCGGCATGCTCATCTCGATGGCGCTCCTGATACCGCTGCTGCGCCACCGCGACGAGTTCGCGGCCCTGCCCGACCCGCGCAGCCGCTGGCGCGCACTCGCCAACTTCGTCCTGATGGCCGCCGGTTCACTCGCTCTCGGCCTGGTCATCGTGAGCGTCCATCCGAACCGCATGGTCGGCGACCCGAGCCTGGCCGACCGGCTGACGCACGTCGTCTACGGCCTGTTCGGCTTCGAGGGCCCCCTGGACTACGACGGCAACACCTCCTGGACGGTGGCCTTCTCCCTCGGCGCCCTCGGCTGGCTGACCGCGGTCACCACCATCTACCTGGCCTTCCGCCCCGAACACCCGGCCGCCCGCCTCACCGAGGAGGACGAGGCCCGGCTGCGCGCCCTGCTGGACAAGCACGGCGGCCGCGACTCCCTCGGCCACTTCGCGCTGCGCCGCGACAAGGCGGTCGTCTTCTCGCCCAGCGGCAAGGCGGCGGTCACCTACCGCGTCGTCTCCGGCGTGATGCTCGCCAGCGGCGACCCGATCGGCGACGTCGAGGCCTGGCCCGGCGCCATCGAACGCTTCATGGACGAGGCCAAGGCACACTCCTGGACCCCGGCCGTCATGGGCTGCTCGGAGACGGGCGGCGAGGTGTGGACCCGCGAGACCGGCCTGGACGCCCTGGAGCTGGGCGACGAGGCGGTGGTCGACGTGGCGGATTTCTCACTCGCCGGACGCGCGATGCGCAACGTGCGCCAGATGGTCAAGCGCATCGAGCGGGCCGGCTACGAAACCCGAGTACGGCGCATCCGTGACCTCGGCGAGGCCGAGCTGGAGCGCATCCGCCGGGCGGCCGAGGACTGGCGCGGCACCGACACCGAGCGCGGCTTCTCCATGGCGCTCGGCCGCATCGGCGACACCGCCGACGGCGACTGTCTGATCGCCACGGCCCACAAGGCCGACGACGAGCCCGGCGAGTACGGCGACCTGAAGGCGATCCTGCACTTCGTGCCCTGGGGCACCGACGGCGCCTCCCTGGACCTCATGCGCCGCGACCGCACCGCCGACCCCGGCATGAACGAACTGCTGATCGTCGCCGCACTGCAGGCCGCCCCCAAGTTCGGCATCACGCGGGTCTCGCTGAACTTCGCGATGTTCCGCTCCGCCCTCGCGCGCGGGGAGAAGATCGGTGCGGGCCCGGTGCTGCGCGCCTGGCGCGGACTGCTGGTGTTCCTCTCCCGCTGGTTCCAGATCGAGTCGCTGTACAAGTTCAACGCCAAGTTCCAGCCGCGCTGGGAGCCGCGCTTCGTCGTCTACCGCGCCTCCGCCGACCTGCCCCGCATCGGCTTCGCCGCCATGCAGGCGGAGGGCTTCGTCAACCTCGCCCTGCCGCTCCCGCGCTTCCTGCGCCGGCGCCGGGCGGCCGCCGAGCGCCCCTGCGCGCACTCCGTGCCGGAACGCGACGTCCGGGCCGCCTGACCCCGCCCTGCCGCGCGCAGAGCACTGCCCGGCCCCTGACTGGCCCGGGCGGAAGCCCCACCCCCTCCAGCACGGGAGCTTCCGCCCGGGCCGCGGCGCGTGGGCGGCGCCCCCCTGGGCCTACGCTGAACGTATGAACAACCTCAGCGGGCGCGGCCGAGTGGCGGGCCTTCCGGCATGGGACCGGTGCGCGGTCATGGGGGTCGTGAACGTGACCCCCGATTCCTTCTCCGACGGCGGCCGCTGGTTCGACACGACCGTCGCCGTCAAGCACGGCCTGGACCTGGTGGCCGAGGGTGCGGACCTGGTCGACGTCGGCGGCGAGTCCACCCGTCCGGGCGCCACCCGCGTCGACGAGGCCGAGGAACTCAGGCGCGTCATCCCCGTCGTCCGCGGCCTCGCCTCCGAAGGTGTGGCCGTCTCCGTCGACACCATGCGCGCCTCCGTCGCCGAGCAAGCCCTCGCCGCCGGCGCCGCCCTCGTCAACGACGTCAGCGGCGGCCTCGCCGACCCCGCGATGATCCCCGTGGTCGCCGCCACAGGCGCCCCCTTCGTCGTCATGCACTGGCGCGGCTTCCTCCAGGGCGGCAACGTCCAGGGCAGGTACGAGGACGTCGTCGCCGAAGTCGTGGACGAACTGCACGCGCGCGTGCAGGCCGTTCTCGAGGGCGGCATCGCCCCCGACCGCATCGTCGTCGACCCCGGCCTCGGCTTCTCCAAGGAGGCCGAGCACGACCTTGCCCTCCTCGCCCACCTGGACCGCCTGCACGCCCTCGGCCACCCCCTGCTCGTCGCCGCCTCCCGCAAGCGGTTCCTCGGCCGTGTCCTCGCCGGCCCCAAGGGCGCGCCCCCGCCGGCCCGCGAGCGCGACGCCGCCACAGCCGCCGTCTCCGCGCTCGCGGCGCACGCCGGCGCGTGGGCGGTGCGCGTGCACGAGGTACGCGCCACCGCGGACGCGGTGCGGGTCGCGCGCGCCGTTGAAGGAGCCCGGTGAGCGCCCCCCACACCGACGTCGAACAGGTGGAGGCCGCCAACACCGCCTTCTACGAGGCGATGGAGCGCGGTGACTTCGAGGAACTGTCCTCGCTCTGGCTCACGCCCTCCGACCTGGGCGTCGACGAGGAGTACCACGACCCGGCGGACACCGGCGTGATCTCCTGCGTCCACCCCGGCTGGCCGGTGCTCACCGGCCGCTCCGAGGTCCTCAGGTCGTACGCGCTGATCATGGCGAACACCGACTACATCCAGTTCTTCCTCACCGACGTGCACGTCTCCGTCACCGGCGACACCGCCCTCGTGACCTGCACCGAGAACATCCTCAGCGGCGGCCCCGCCCCCGAGGACGGCACGGAACTCGGCCCCCTGGTCGGCCAGCTCGTGGTCGCCACGAACGTGTTCCGGCGCACCCCCACCGGGTGGAAACTCTGGTCGCACCACGCCTCGCCCGTACTGGCCGAAAGCAACGAGGAAGATGAAAACGGCCAGACCGGAGCGAACGGTGAGAATCCGGGCGACAACCCCCTCGCGTAACCGGGTACGAGCCCCACAAGGACCAAGAAGTGGTTGGAATCACCTACCCGGGGGTATGTGCGGCTACCAGCCCATGACGCGGCCGGGTTCCCCAGGGGAAACACACGGTGAAGCCTCCGGGTCCCCGCCCAGGCACGCGCCCCCGTCACCCGGATGTGTCAGCGCCCGCAGGTAGATTCGTCAGAGGCCGGTGTGCCGCCCGCACGCGGCACCGCCCGGCCGTTCCCGACGATTGCAGGAGTGATTCGCGTGGATCGTGTCGCGCTGCGCGGCCTGAAGGCCCGCGGGCACCACGGTGTGTTCCCCAAGGAGCGCGAGGAGGGCCAGACCTTCATCGTGGACCTCGTCCTTGGCCTGGACACCCGGCCGGCCGCGGCCGACGACGACCTGGCGAAGACCGTCCACTACGGCATCGTGGCCGAAGAGGTCGTGGCCGTGGTCGAGGGCGAACCGGTGAACCTCATCGAGACCCTCGCCGAGCGGATCGCCCAGACCTGCCTGAAGCACGAAGGGGTCCAGGAGGTCGAGGTCCGCGTCCACAAGCCGGACGCCCCGATCACCGTCCCCTTCGACGACGTGACCGTCACCATCACCCGGAGCCGAGTATGACCCGACCTTTCGCCCAGGGTCACAGCGACCCGACCGTCCAGCCGGTGCCTGCCTCGGTCGTCGAGCAGGTGGACGCCGCCGACACGACACTGAGCAATCCGAAATGGGCCGTGATCTCCATCGGCTCCAACCTCGGCAACCGCCTGGAGACCCTCCAGGGAGCCGTCGACGCCCTGGAGGACACCCCCGGCGTCCGCGTGAAGGCCGTGTCGCCGGTCTACGAGACGGAGCCCTGGGGCGTCGACCCCGGCAGCCAGCCCTCCTACTTCAACGCCATCGTCGTCCTGAAGACCACCCTGCCCCCGTCGTCCCTGCTGGAGCGGGCCCACGCCGTCGAGGAGGCCTTCAACCGGGTCCGCGACGAGCGCTGGGGACCGCGGACCCTGGACGTCGACATCGTCGCCTACGCGGACGTCACCTCCGACGACCCGCAGCTCACCCTCCCCCACCCGCGCGCCCACGAACGCGCCTTCGTGCTCGCACCCTGGCACGACATCGACCCGCAGGCACTGCTGCCCGGCCGGGGCACGGTGGCCGAACTCCTGTCGGCCGTCACCCGCGACGGCATCGAGGCCCGCAAGGACCTGGAACTCCGACTGCCCGAGTAGTCGTTAAGGTCAAGACGACCACAGTCCGGGACCTGTCCGGGGGAGCTGAAGGGACACCGTGAGAGAGCTGCGCATCAGGGTGCTGGCCGGCGTGTTCGTCGTAGCCGGCATCCTGTCCTGGGCGGGCGCCCGCCTCTGGAACTCGATCGGGACACTCCCCAGCGTCCCCCTGGCCGCCCCCGTCGTCCTCGCGCTGATCGCGGTGGTCCTGTTCGCCACGGCGCTCTCGCTGCGCGCCCGCCTCAAGGCCCAGCGCGAGCGTCGCCCCGGCGCCAAGGGCGTCGACCCCCTGATGGCCGCCCGAGCGGTCGTCTTCGGCCAGGCCAGCGCCCTGGTGGCCGCCCTGGTCGCCGGCATGTACGGCGGTACGGGCGTCTTCCTCCTGGAACTCCTCGACATCCCCGCCCGCCGCGACCAGGCCCTCTACGCCGGCCTCTCGGTCCTGGCCGGCATCGGCGTGATAGCGGCGGCCATGTTCCTGGAGCGAGTCTGCAAGCTCCCCGAGGACGAGGACCGCAACCGAGCGGGCGCGGAGCCGGCGGCCTGACCACCGGCTCCGAAGAAGCCGTTCGCCTGGAAGTCGCTCGCCGAGGAGTCGTTCAGCGAAGGTCGGTCAGCGCGCCATGATGAGGCTCATCGCCTCGTTCCGCGTCGCCGCGTCCCGCAGCTGACCGCGCACCGCCGAGGTGATCGTCTTCGCGCCCGGCTTGCGGATGCCCCGCATCGACATGCACATGTGCTCGCACTCGACGACCACGATCACGCCCCGCGGCTCCAGGATCTCCATGAGGGAGTCCGCTATCTGCGTGGTGAGTCGTTCCTGCACCTGCGGGCGCCGGGCATAGACGTCCACGAGCCGGGCCAGCTTGGACAGGCCGGTGATCTTCCCGGTCACGGACGGGATGTAGCCGACGTGGGCGACGCCCCGGAACGGCACCAGGTGATGCTCACAGGTGCTGTAGACCTCGATGTCCTTCACGAGCACCATCTCGTCGTGCCCCAGGTCGAACGTCGTCGTCAGGACGTCCTCGGGCTTCTGCCACAGGCCCGCGAAGATCTCCTTGTACGCCCGCGCCACCCGCGCCGGCGTCTCCCTGAGGCCCTCACGATCCGGATCCTCGCCGACCGCGATCAGCAGTTCCCGTACGGCGTTCTCGGCGCGCTTCTCGTCGAACTCGCCGATGGTGCCCTCACCGTCCAGGGTCACGGGGTCGGTCATCTGGTTCCTCGTTCCTGTGCTGTCACGCGTGCGTCCACGCGCTCTGTCTGCGGACATGCGAAATGCCGCGTCCCCCAGGCTAGAACCTGGGGGCCGCGGCATTCATTCCGGCCTGGTGGCTGGAAGTGTTCAGCTCTCGGGGCGGTCTTCCGGAGTCGTGTCCGTCACCGGGGCGGACTCCGACACCGTGGACTTGGCCGTGCTGATCGCCGCAGTCGCTCCGTTCGCGCCGTTGGTCAGTGCCAGCTCCCTCGGGGAGAGCACCGGCGGGCGGGTGGAGGGGGTACGGCGGGAGGAGCCGGTCCACGCGGGCCGCGGCGGGCGCTTGTGGATCGGGGCGAAGATCTCGGCGATCTCCTCCTTGCCCAGGGTCTCCTTCTCCAGCAGGTGCAGGACGAGCTGGTCGAGCACGTCACGGTTCTCGACCAGGATCTCCCAGGCCTCGTTGTGAGCGGTCTCGATGAGCTTCTTGACCTCTTCGTCGACCAGCGCGGCGACCTCTTCCGAGTAGTCGCGCTGGTGAGCCATCTCACGTCCGAGGAAGGGCTCGCTGTTGTCGCCGCCGAACTTGATCGCGCCGAGCCGCTCGGTCATGCCGTACTGCGTGACCATCGCGCGGGCCAGGTTGGTGGCCTTCTCGATGTCGTTGGCGGCGCCGGTGGTCGGGTCGTGGAAGACCAGTTCCTCGGCCGCGCGGCCGCCCAGCATGTACGCCAGCTGGTCGAGCATCTCGTTGCGGGTGGTCGAGTACTTGTCCTCGTCCGGGAGCACCATCGTGTATCCGAGGGCGCGGCCGCGGGAGAGGATCGTGATCTTGTGGACCGGGTCGGAGTTCGGCGAGGCCGCCGCGACCAGGGCGTGACCGCCCTCGTGGTACGCGGTGATCTTCTTCTCCTTGTCCGACATGATCCGGGTCCGCTTCTGCGGGCCCGCGACCACGCGGTCGATCGCCTCGTCCAGAGCCTTGTTGTCGATCAGCTTCTGGTCACTGCGGGCGGTGAGCAGCGCGGCCTCGTTGAGCACGTTGGCGAGGTCGGCACCGGTCATGCCGGGGGTGCGGCGGGCGACGGCGGCCAGGTCGACGTCGGGCGTGACCGGCTTGCCCTTCTGGTGGACCTTGAGGATCTCCATGCGGCCCTGCAGGTCCGGCGGGTCGACCGCGATCTGACGGTCGAAGCGGCCGGGGCGGAGCAGAGCCGGGTCGAGGATGTCGGGCCGGTTCGTCGCGGCGATGAGGATCACGCCGCCCTTGACGTCGAAGCCGTCCATCTCGACGAGCAGCTGGTTCAGGGTCTGCTCGCGCTCGTCGTGACCGCCGCCGAGGCCGGCGCCGCGGTGGCGGCCGACCGCGTCGATCTCGTCGACGAAGACGATCGCCGGGGCGTTCGCCTTGGCCTGCTCGAAGAGGTCACGGACTCGGGAGGCACCGACACCGACGAACATCTCGACGAAGTCGGAACCGGAGATCGAGTAGAAGGGCACTCCGGCCTCGCCGGCCACGGCGCGCGCGAGGAGCGTCTTGCCGGTACCGGGGCGGCCGTAGAGGAGCACACCCTTGGGGATCTTGGCGCCGACGGCCTGGAACTTGGCCGGCTCCTGGAGGAACTCCTTGATCTCGTGGAGTTCCTCGACGGCCTCGTCGCAGCCCGCGACGTCGGCGAAGGTCGTCTTCGGGGTGTCCTTGGTGATGAGCTTGGCCTTGGACTTGCCGAAGTTCATGACCCGGGAGCCGCCGCCCTGCATCTGGTTCATCAGGAACAGGAAGACGACCACGATCAGGACGAAGGGCAGCAGGGAGAGCAGGACGCCGACGAACGGGTTCTGCTTGGACGGCGAGACCGTGTAGCCGTCCGGAATCTGCTTGTCCTGGTACTTGGTCTGCAGTGTGGCGGCGATGGTCACGCCCTGGTCGCCGATGTAGCTCGCCTGGATCTTGGAGCTGCCCTCGACCTTCTGGCCGTCCTTGAGGGTGACCTTGATGGTCTGCTCGTCACCGGTGGTGAGCTTGGCCGACTCGACCTTGTTCGCGTTGATCGCCGCCACGACCTGGCCGGTGTCCACCGTCTTGTAGCCGCCGGACGAGCCGACGACCTGCATCAACACGACCACGGCAAGGACGGCCAGCACGATCCACATGACCGGCCCACGGAAGTATCGCTTCACGTCCATCCATACGGAGCGGTGCCGCCCCGTCCCTCCTGCCATAGTGAGTTTGATAAGACAGTTCTTCTGACGGTACCCCAGCATTGTTGTCCGAAGCCGCACGGAGTGGCACGGACGGCTGGCATTCCCGTCTCTGCTTGCTCCAACGGCGCGAAACCCGCTGGGGTTCCCGATCGTCTTACAGGGACTGGCCCGGTTGGCTCAGCCGCCGTAGACGTGAGGCGCGAGCGTACCGACGAACGGCAGGTTGCGGTACTTCTCGGCGTAGTCGAGGCCGTAGCCGACGACGAACTCGTTCGGGATGTCGAAGCCGACCCATTCCACGTCGATGGCGACCTTGGCGGCGTCCGGCTTGCGCAGCAGCGTGCACACCTTGAGGGAGGCGGGCTCGCGGCTGCCGAGGTTGTTGATCAGCCAGGACAGGGTCAGGCCGGAGTCGATGATGTCCTCGACGATCAGGACGTGCTTGCCCTTGATGTCGGTGTCCAGGTCCTTGAGGATCCGCACGACACCGGAGGACTGGGTGCCCGCGCCGTAGGAGGACACGGCCATCCAGTCCATGGTGACGGGGGTGGACAGCGCCCGGGCCAGGTCCGCCATGACCATGACGGCGCCCTTGAGCACGCCGACGATGAGCAGGTCCTTGCCCGCGTACTCCGCGTCGATCTTCGCGGCCAGCTCGGCCAGCTTCGCGTCGATCTCTTCCTTGGTGATGAGTACCTGCTTGAGGTCGGCACCCATGTCTTTCGCGTCCACCCGCATCACTTTCGGTCGTCCCGCACTTACGGCCGCTCTTACGGCCACCGGCTGTCCGGCCCGTCGGAGGGTCGCTCCGGGGTCGGGATTCAGCCTTGCCGAATCACCAGTCTGCCACCCTGGCGCTGGGCGACGACTTTGCCGGGGAGATTGATGGCTCCCTGACCGCGCCAGCCGGTGATCAGCCGGTCGACTTCCTCGATGTGGCGGGCGAAGAGGGAGCCGGCCGGAGCGCCGGCCTCGATGGCGGCACGGCGCAGGATGCGGCGGCGTACGGCGGGCGGGAGGGCGTAGAGCTTGGCGCACTCCAGGAGGCCCGTGGCGTCGCGTACGGAGGCCTCGGCCTGGGAGGCCCAGGCGTCGAGGGCGTCGGCGTCGTCGCGGGAGAGCTGGGCGGTGCGGGCGAGGGCTTCCACGACGCCTTTGCCGAGGGCCTTCTCCAGGGCGGGCAGACCTTCGTGCCGGAGCCGGGAGCGGGTGTAGGCGGGGTCGGCGTTGTGCGGGTCGTCCCAGACGGGCAGGGCCTGGACCATGCAGGCCTTGCGGGCGGTCTGCCGGTCGATGTGCAGAAAGGGGCGCCGGTAACGGCCGTCGGCCCCCGAGACCGCTGCCATTCCGGACAGGGAGCGGATGCCGGAGCCGCGGGCGAGGCCGAGCAGGACGGTTTCGGCCTGGTCGTCACGGGTGTGGCCGAGCAGGACCGCGGCGGCGCCGTGCCGTGCGGCCGCGGCGTCGAGGGCGGCGTAGCGGGCGTCGCGGGCGGCGGCCTCTGGGCCGCCCTCGCGGCCGACGGTCACGGCGATGGACTCGGCGGGGTCGAGGCCGAGTTCGCGCAGCCTGAGGACGACCTCCTCGGCCCGGAGGTCGGAGCCGGGCTGGAGGCCGTGGTCCACGGTGATGCCGCCGGCGCGGATGCCGAGCTTGGGGGCCTCGAAGGCGAGGGCGGAGGCGAGCGCCATGGAGTCGGCGCCGCCGGAGCACGCGACCAGCACGAGCGGGGAGGAGGTGCGCTCGTTACGGCTCGGTTCGCGGGCTTCTTCGGTGACAGCCGTGGCGGCTGTCGTCGCTGCTTCGGTGGTGCGGCTGTGGTCGGTGAGGAGGTCGTGGAGGACGCGGCGGACCGCCAGGCGTATCGCCGCGACCGCAGGATGGGGACCCATGTCCGGTTCCCTTCATGAAGTTTTCGGGGGGTGAGCCCGAGGTTCGGTCACTCAGAGTGTGTAGATGGTGACAGAACCAGGCCCTTCCCCGAGCATTGCACGCCTACCCATGGCTCACGGTCCCTCGGACGGGTGATTGGAGGGGCGTTCTCCTGCCGTAGGCCGGATTCTGTTCACGACTTCCTCATGCGGTTCACGACTCGGCCTTGCGGTGCACCCGTGCGACCCAGTCCGCCGGTTTGGCGATCTCCGCCTTGGTGGGCAGGGTGTTGGGGGATGTCCACACGCGGTTGAAGCCGTCCATGCCGACCTGGTCGACGACGGCGCGGACGAAGCGCTCGCCGTCCCGGTACTGCCTGAGTTTGGCGTCCAGACCGAGCAGCTTGCGCAGGGCGAGGTCGAGGCGGGAGGCGCCCTTGGCACGGCGCTGCTGGAACTTCTCGCGGATCTCGGAGACGGTCGGTACGACGCTCGGGCCCACCCCGTCCATGACGAAGTCCGCGTGGCCCTCCAGCAGGGACATGACCGCGGTGAGGCGACCGAGGATCTCGCGCTGGACCGGGGTCTGCACCAGCTCCACGAAGGAGCGTCCGCCGTCCTCCTCCTCGCCCTCGGGGCGGCCGCCGGCGAGGGACTGGGCGGCTTCCCGGATGCGCTCCAGGACGGTCATCGGGTCGACGTCGGTCTCCGCCAAGAACGACTGGATTTCACCCTCGAGGTGGTCGCGGAGCCAGGGCACGGCGGTGAACTGCGTGCGGTGGGTCTCCTCGTGCAGGCACACCCAGAGCCTGAAGTCGTGCGGCTCGACGTCGAGTTCGCGCTCCACGTGGACGATGTTGGGGGCGACGAGAAGGAGCCGGCCGCCCCCGTTCTCGCCCGCCGGCAGGTCGCGGGAGGCGGGGGCGAAGGTCTCGTACTGGCCGAGGACGCGGGAGGAGAGGAAGGAGAGGAGCATGCCGAGTTCGACGCCGGTGACCTTGCCGCCGACGGCACCGAGGACGGCGTTGCCGGGGCTGCTGCCGCGGCGTTCCTGCATCTTCTCCAGGAGGGGTTTGAGGATCTCCCGGAATCCGGCGACGTTGGCCCGGACCCAGCCGGGGCGGTCGACGACGAGGACGGGGGTGTCGTGGGTCTCCTCGGTGCCCATGCGGGTGAAGCCCCGGACGTGTTCCTCCGAGGCCTTCGCGTGCCGGCGCAGCTCCGCCACGACGGCCCTGGCCTCGTCGCGGGTTACTTCGGGGCCCGGTCGTACGAGCCGTGTCGCGGTTGCCACCGCGAGGTTCCAATCGACCATCCCGGGAGATGCGGTGCCACCGAAGCTCGTCATGCGTCAACGGTACGTGAGCGCTCCCGCTCGGGGCAGGCCGTGGGCATTGGGTGAGGTGCGGTTTCTCGTGCGGTGACGGACGGGTGTTGGTGTCCTACCGGCAGCCGCAGCCCGCCAAGGCCGTGGCCGTCTTGTCCAGGGCCGACTGGGCGTCCATGGGGTCGGTCGTGTCGGAGGCCAGGAAGGCGAAGGTCAGGAGGTGGCCGTCCTGGTCCACGACCGTGCCCGCCAGGGTGTTCACGCCGGTCAGGGTGCCTGTCTTCGCGCGTACGACTCCTGCCGCGCCGTCGGTGTAGCGGTCGGCCAGGGTGCCGGTGAAACCGGCCACGGGGAGGCCGGTGAGGACCGGGCGGAGGCCGGGGCGGGCCGGGTCGGCGGCTTTGACCAGCAGGGCGGTGAGGAGGTTCGCCGTGAGCCGGTCGTCGCGGTTGAGGCCGCTGCCGTCGTGGAAGGCGGCGCCGGACATGGGCAGGCCGAGCTTGGTCAGCCGGGTGGCGATGGCCTTCGCGCCGCCGTCGAAGCTCGCCGCCCGGCCACTGACCAGGGCGGTCTGGCGGGCCAGGGCCTCGGCGATGTCGTTGTCGCTGTTGGTCAGCATGCGCTCGACCAGGGTGGACAGCGGGGGTGAGGAGACGGTGGCGAGGGTCTCGGCACGGTTGGTGGCCTTGGAGGGGCCGGGAGGCGTGACCTTGATGCCGGCCTTCTTGAGGCAGTCCGCGAACTTGCCGGCAGCGTCGGCCGCCGGGTCGCTCACGCGGGCCGCCGGGCCGCTCGTGGAGTCGTCGGTGCGGCCCTCGTCGGCGGTCAGGGCGCTGACCGGGGCGAGGTTGTCGTTGACGCCGATGGGGTGCAGCGCGGGGCCGGAGAAGAGCGTGGTGTCGTAGGAGAGCGTGATCTTGTCGATGCCGCGCTTCTTGAGGGCGGCTGCGGCGTCGGCGGCGAGCGTGCGCAGGCTCGCCCAGCCGTCGGCCTCGGGGTGGGCGGTGAGGGTGGGGTCGCCGCCGCCGACCAGGACCAGTTCCCTGGTGTCGGGTTCGAGTGCGGCGCGGGTGGTGAGGCGGTGGTCGGGGCCGAGGGCGGACAGGGCGGCGACGGCGGTGGCGATCTTGGTGGTGGAGGCGGGGGTGAAGGCCTGGCCGGCGGCGGTGCCGTACAGCTGCTTGCCGGTGCTGACGTCGACGACGGCCGCCGCGTGACCGCCGCCCAGCGCTGGGGCGTCCAGGAGCGGCCCCAGGACGTCCGCGAGGGCCTTCTGGCCCGGCGGGGCCTTCTTGGTGCCGACGGTGCCCGTGGCGCCGCCCAGGGCCGCCAGGACGGCTGGGGCGCTCGGTGCGGGCCGGGGCTCCCGCGCGCTCGTGCCGGAGTCGCCGTGATCTGCGCCACCTGACCGCTCCAGGGCGGCGGCCCGGTCCCGCTCGGCCGTACGCTGACCGTTGGCGTCCCAGGGACCGGCGACGGCCACCACACCGGCGGCCAGCGCCAGCCCGGCGGTGGCGGCGCCCGCGGTGTACTGCCAGGTCCTGACGGCTCGCGGCCGAGGGAGGTGTGCAAGCCCCGGGCGCACTGCCTTCGTCAGCCGCGCGACCCCTGGTTTCGCGGCCGTCACGGCGCGCGCCAGCCGCGGTCGTACGGCGTTCGCGATCCGCACCACCTGCGGTCTCGCGGCTCGCCAAGGCCTCAGCTCTGGCACGACCACCAGCCCCTTTCGCGATCACACACCTGCGTGAGGGACACTTAACCACCAGAACTATGTGCTGATCATGGAGGAGCCACCGGTGGAGTTCGACGTCACGATCGAGATCCCGAAGGGTTCGCGGAACAAGTACGAGGTGGACCACGAGACCGGTCGGATCCGCCTGGACCGTCGCCTCTTCACCTCGACCGCCTACCCGACCGACTACGGCTTCGTCGAGAACACCCTCGGCGAGGACGGCGACCCGCTGGACGCGCTGGTCATCCTGGACGAGCCGACCTTCCCGGGCTGTCTGATCAAGTGCCGTGCGATCGGCATGTTCCGGATGACGGACGAGGCGGGCGGCGACGACAAGCTGCTGTGCGTTCCGGCCACCGACCCGCGCGTGGAGCACCTGCGCGACATCCACCACGTGTCGGAGTTCGACCGCCTGGAGATCCAGCACTTCTTCGAGGTGTACAAGGACCTGGAGCCCGGCAAGTCGGTCGAGGGTGCCAACTGGGTGGGCCGCACGGACGCCGAGGCGGAGATCGAGCGGTCGTACAAGCGCTTCGAGGAGCACGGCGGTCACTGACGCACCCCTTTGCGCCTGAACCGGCGCCGCTCTCGCGGACGTGGTTGCTCACCGTTGCGCAATTGACGGTTGCGGTGCGTGCGCCGATATGCGATCGGCCGTTCGGTCTCCTGGAGACCGGGCGGCCGTTCGCGTGTCTGTGCGCATACTGTGGCTGACGGAAGGTGTCGTTCAGGGAGCGGTGCGAGGTGACGGAGGCGGAGGACCGCAAGTCCCGGTCCGACGAGGCGCGGTACGACCCGGAGATCACGTCCGAGTTCGCCATCCCCCAGGGCATCGAGGTACCCGAGGGCGTCGCTGAGCCGGAGACCACCTCCGAGTTCACCGTGCCGGAGGGGCTGGCGGCGCCGCAGCCGCCGAGTGCCGAGCCGGAGGGGTCGGCGTTCAGCCTGCCGAGCACCTACAGCGCCGAGGACGCCCCGCCCGCGTTCACCCCGGCGACCGGGATGCCGGCGGTCAGCCTGATCAAGGACGCGCCCTGGCAGGACCGGATGCGCACGATGCTGCGCATGCCGGTGACCGAGCGGCCGGCGCCGGAGCCGGTGCAGAAGGCCGAGGAGGGCGGGCCCGCCGTCCCGCGCGTGCTCGACCTGACCTTGCGTATCGGGGAGCTGCTGCTGGCGGGCGGTGAGGGCGCGGAGGACGTGGAGGCCGCGATGTTCGCGGTGTGCCGGTCCTACGGCCTGGACCGCTGCGAGCCGACCGTCACCTTCACTCTGCTGTCGATCTCCCACCAGCCGTCCCTGGTGGAGGACCCGGTCACCGCGTCGCGGACGGTACGCCGGCGGGGCACGGACTACACGCGGCTCGCGGCCGTGTTCCGGCTGGTGGACGACCTGACCGACCCGGAGACCCATGTCTCCCTGGAGGAGGCCTACCGGCGCCTGGCGGAGATCCGCCGCAACCGGCACCCCTACCCCGGCTGGGCCCTGACCCTGGCGAGCGGGCTGCTCGCGGGTGCGGCCTCCGTGCTGGTCGGCGGTGACCTGATCGTCTTCTTCGCGGCGGCGTTGGGCGCGATGCTCGGCGACCGGCTGGCGTGGCTGTGCGCGGGGCGGGGGCTGCCGGAGTTCTACCAGTTCACGATCGCCGCGATGCCCCCGGCGGCGATCGGTGTGGCGTTCGCGCTGGCGCACATCGACGTGGCGGCGTCCGCGGTCGTCACCGGTGGGCTGTTCGCGCTGCTGCCCGGGCGGGCGCTGGTGGCGGGCGTCCAGGACGGGCTGACGGGCTTCTACATCACCGCGGCCGCCCGCCTGCTGGAGGTCATGTACTTCTTCGTCGGCATCGTCATCGGTGTGCTGACCGTCCTGTACTTCGGCGTGAAGGTGGGCGGCGAGCTCAACCCGGACGCGGCGATGAACATCTCCGAACGGCCGCTGATCCAGATCGCCGCGTCCATGGTGCTGTCGCTGACGTTCGCCGTCCTGCTGCAGCAGGAACGATCCACCGTGCTGGCGGTGACACTCAACGGCGGTGTGGCGTGGTCGGTGTACGGCGCCATGCACTACGCGGGCGGCATCTCCCCCGTCGCCTCCACGGCGGTGGCGGCGGGGCTGGTGGGGCTGTTCGGGCAGCTGCTGTCGCGGTACCGGTTCGCGTCCGCGCTGCCCTACACGACGGCGGCGATCGGGCCGCTGCTGCCCGGTTCGGCCACGTACTTCGGGCTGCTGTCCATGGCGCAGAACGAGGTGGACAAGGGACTGGTGTCCCTGGCGAAGGCCGCCTCGCTGGCCATGGCGATCGCCATCGGGGTCAACCTGGGATCGGAGATCTCCAGGCTGACCCTGCGGGTCGGCTCCGCGGGCAAGCGGAGAGCCGCCAAGCGGACCAGGGGGTTCTGAGCCGCCTAGTAGTTCCGGGGATACCCGTTCTGGTCGTACTGCTGCTGCGGGTACTGCTGCTGGTCGTAGTACTGGTGGTCGTACCCCTGGTGGCCCTGGTTGTCATAACCCTGCTGGCCCTGGTCGTCGTAGCCCTGGTTCCAGTACTGCTGGTCCTGCTGCGGCTGGTACGGCTGCTGCTGGTACTGCGGCTGGTAGGGCTCCTCCGGCTCGATGCGGCGCAGCTGGGTGGTGGCGGCGTCCATGACCGGGGGGTGCTGGTACTGGGGCTGCTGGGGAGGCTGCGGCGTCTCCTCCGGAGCGTTCTTGGCCTTGCCGCGCGCACGGAGGAACTCGATCGCGATCGGGATCACCGAGATGAGGACGACCAGGATGAGGATCGCCTCGACGTTCTTCTTGACGAAGTCGATGTTGCCGAGCCAGGAGCCGAGCAGCGTGACGCCCGCGCCCCACAGGACGCCGCCGATGACGTTGAAGATCAGGAACGAGCGGTACTTCATGCCGCTGACGCCGGCGATGATCGGCGTGAACGTGCGCACGATGGGCACGAAGCGGGCCAGGACCAGGGACTTCGGGCCGTACTTCTCGAAGAACTCGTGCGCCTTGGTGACGTTCTCCTGCTTGAAGAGGCGGGAGTCCGGGCGGTTGAAGAGGGACGGGCCGACCTTCTTGCCGAACACGTAGCCGGCCTGGTCTCCGAGGACCGCGGCGAGGCAGATCAGGGCGATCGCGCCCCACAGCGGGAAGTCCAGCTTGTTGGACGTGATCAGCAGACCGCAGGTGAACAGCAGCGAGTCACCCGGCAGGAAGAACCCGATGAGCAGACCGGACTCGGCGAAGACGATGAGCAGCAGACCCCAGATGCTGTACGTGTCGAGCAGGTAGTTGGGATCGAGCCAGCTCGGGCCGAGGGCGAGTGTCATCACGGGTCCGGGCTCCTGAGGGGGATGAGGGCGGCTACGGCGGCTGAACGTCGACGGGCCGCCGCACAAAGCTATCAACGTGATGTGACCGCCCCAGGTTCCACCGGTGACTCCAGGATGCACTGTGGGGCACCTGGGGCAAAGCTGTGAGCCATGGGACTCGATGACTACGGCGGCGGACAGGGACCCCAGCCGGACGTGCTGGTCGTCACGACCAACGACGTGCCCGGATACCGGGTGCAGCAGGTGATCGGTGAGGTCTTCGGGCTCACCGTGCGCTCGCGGCACCTGGGCAGTCAGATCGGCGCCGGACTGAAGTCGATGATCGGCGGCGAGCTGAAGGGCCTCACCAAGACGCTCGTGCAGACCCGCAACCAGGCCATGGAGCGGCTGGTGGAGCAGGCACGCGCGCGTGGCGCCAACGGAGTGCTGGCGTTCCGCTTCGACGTGACGGAGGCCGCGGACGTGGGCACGGAGGTGTGCGCGTACGGGACCGCGGTGGTCCTGGCCCGGGAGTAGGCCTCCCGGGCCAGGGGTCACGCGGTGTGCCGGTCGGCGTTCGCGGTGATCGCCTCGCTCAGGTGATCGGCGAGCCCGGGCCGCATGGCGTCGTAGAACGACTTGAAGCGCTCGTCGGCGACGTACATCGCGCCCAGGCAGCGGTGCATGGCGTGCGGGCACTCGTAGAACCATCTGCTGATGTGCCGGCGATGTTCCTCGGCCAGAGCCATGGCCGCCTCGCCGGACGGCTGCTCACCGGCGGTCATCAGGGCGACGTAGCGCTCGGTCCAGTCGTCGACCTCGGCCTGCAGGCGCTTCCAGTCCTCCTTGGTGTAGCGGGCGGCGCGGCGCTGTGACTCCGCGTACGCCTCGGTGCCGCCCCAGCGCTGCTCCGCCTCCTCGGCGTACTGCTCGGGGTCCTTGTCCCCGAAGACCTCGAACCGCTCCTCGGGCGTGAGGTTGATGCCCATCGTGCGTGCCTCCATGGCGTGCTCCACGGCCGCGGCCATCTTCTGCAGCTTCTCGATCCGGGCGGTCAGCAGTTCGTGCTGGCGGCGCAGGTGCGCGCGCGGATCCGCGTCAGGGTCGTCGAGCAGGGCCGCGACCTCGTCGAGCGGGAAGCCGAGCTCCCGGTAGAACAGGATCTGCTGGAGCCGGTCGAGGTCGGCATCGGCGTAGCGCCGGTGGCCGGCGTGGGTGCGCTCGCTGGGCACGAGCAGACCGATCTCGTCGTAGTGGTGCAGGGTGCGCACCGTGACCCCGGCGAACCCCGCGACCTGTCCCACGGAGTAGCTCACTTTTCCGCTCCTTGTCGTCGGTACGTCCTCCACGCTGAGGCCTCACGTCACGTGAGGTGCAAGCCGGTTTCACTTCGGGAGGTTCAACATCTTTTGTCCGCTTATGGTGATTCCGTGGCCCAGGACTCCGAGCAGCAGGCTCCCACGACCCGCCCGGCGACCCCGGCCCGGGCCCTGCTGCCGTTGGTCCTGCCCGCCTGCGTCGTGGGAGTGGCCGCGAGCCTGCTGTTCGTCGGGGTGAGCACGGCGGCGGAGCAGCTCCAGCACGTGCTGTGGGGGCCCTTGCCGGACGCGCTGGGCGTGGGCCGCTACTCCGTGCCGTGGATGTTCGTCGTGCTCGTGGCGACCGGTGTCGCCGTCGGGCTGGTGGTCTGGAAGGTCCCGGGGCATGCCGGGCCCGACCCGGCCACCACCGGTCTGGACGCCCCCGTCCTGCCGCCGGTCGTGCTGCCGGGCCTGGTGCTGGCGGTCGGGCTGATGCTGGCGGGCGGGCCGAGCCTCGGCCCGGAGAATCCGATCATCGCCGTGAACGTCGGCCTCGCGGCCTGGCTGGGCGGGCGCTTCGTCCCCCGGGCGTCCGACGCCCTCTGGCCGGTACTGGCCGAGGCGGCGACGATCGGCGCGCTCTTCGGCACGCCGGTGGCGGCGGCTCTGGTGATCTCCGAGGCGCTGGCCGGGCGGCCGATCCGCGGGCTGCTGTGGGACAACCTGTTCGCGCCGCTGACCGCCGCCGCGACCGGCGCCATGACCACCAGCCTGGTCTACCACCCGAGCTTCGACCTGGGCCTGCCGCCCCTGCACCACTCCAACTGGAAGGACGTGCTGGCGGCGCTCGTGATCGCGTCTGCCGCCGCACTGCTCGGCATGTGCGCCGTCTACGTCCTCCCGTTCGCCCACGCGGCCTTCCAGCGGTTGCGTCACCCGATGCTGATGCTCCCGGCGGGTGGGGTCGTCCTGGGGGGCCTGGCGGCCCTGGGAGGCCCCTTGACGCTCTTCAAGGGACTGACGGAGATGGGGGAGCTGGCGCGCGACCCCGAGGGCTGGTCGGCGGGGCAGTTCGCCACGATGGCCGTGGTGAAGCTGGCCGCGCTGGCCGTCGCCACGTCCTGCGGGTTCCGGGGCGGCCGTATCTTCCCCGCCGTCTTCGCCGGCACCGCCGTGGGCCTGTGTGCCCATGCGCTCGTTCCGGCCGTGGAACCCGCGCTGGGCGTTGCGGCGGCTGTGCTGGGCATCCTCCTCGCCATCACCCGTCAAGGCTGGGTGAGCCTGTTCACCGCCGCCATCCTCGTCCTGTCGCCGGTCATCCTCGCTCTGCTGTGTCTCGCCTCGCTGCCGGCCTGGCTGCTGGTGACGGGGCGCCCGCAGATGCAGCTGCGCAAGGACGGCAGGCCGGTCCGCTGACCCTCGTCCCTACCTCTGGAGGCACGTCCATGGCTCTGCACAAAGGCCCCGAGAAGCACGAAGAGCGGCCGATGTCGGTCAACCCGTTCTTCGGGGAGGCCAATCCGGTCGCCGGCATGACCGAGGCCCCGCCCACCCACCGGCTCCCGGACACACCGCTGCCCCCGTCGACGGCGCACCAGCTGGTACACGACGAGCTGATGCTGGACGGCAACTCCCGGCTGAACCTGGCCACGTTCGTCACCACCTGGATGGAGCCGCAGGCCGGGGCGCTGATGGCGGAGTGCCGGGACAAGAACATGATTGACAAGGACGAGTACCCGCGCACCGCCGAGCTGGAGCGGCGCTGTGTGGCGATGCTCGCGGACCTCTGGAACGCGCCGGACCCGTCGGCCGCCGTGGGCTGTTCGACCACGGGCTCCAGCGAGGCGTGCATGCTCGCCGGGATGGCGCTGAAGCGGCGCTGGGCGAAGCGCAACGCCGACCGCTACCCGGCGGCGCGCCCGAACCTGGTCATGGGCGTCAACGTCCAGGTCTGCTGGGACAAGTTCTGCAACTTCTGGGAGGTGGAGCCCCGGCTGGTCCCGATGGAGGGCGAGCGGTACCACCTGGATCCGCAGGCGGCGGCCGGGCTGTGCGACGAGAACACGATCGGGGTCGTCGGCATCCTCGGCTCCACCTTCGACGGGTCCTACGAGCCGATCGCGGACCTGTGCGCGGCCCTGGACGACCTCCAGGAGCGCACCGGTCTCGACATCCCGGTGCACGTGGACGGTGCGTCCGGGGCCATGGTGGCGCCCTTCCTGGACGAGGAACTGGTGTGGGACTTCCGCCTCCCGCGCGTGGCCTCGATCAACACCTCGGGCCACAAGTACGGCCTGGTCTACCCGGGCGTCGGCTGGGCCCTGTGGCGGGACGAGGAGGCGCTGCCCGAGGAACTGGTCTTCCGGGTGAACTACCTCGGCGGCGACATGCCGACGTTCGCGCTCAACTTCTCCCGGCCCGGCGCCCAGGTGGTCGCGCAGTACTACACGTTCCTGCGGCTGGGCCGGGAGGGCTACCGGGCGGTGCAGCAGTCGACACGGGACGTGGCGCGCTACGTCGCCGGCCGGATCGAGGCGCTGGACGACTTCCGGCTGCTCACCCAAGGCGACGAACTGCCGGTGTTCGCCTTCACCACCGCTCCGGACGTGACGTCGTACGACGTCTTCGACGTCGCCCGGCGGCTGCGCGAGGGCGGCTGGCTGGTGCCCGCGTACACCTTCCCGCCCAACCGGGAGGACCTCTCCGTGATCCGGATCGTGTGCCGCAACGGCTTCTCCCACGACCTCGCCGACCTGTTCGTGGAGGACCTGAACCGCCTGGTGCCGGAGCTGCGCCGGCAGCCGCATCCCCTGACCCGGGACAAGGAGGCGGCCACCGGCTTCCACCACTAGCGGCCCAGGCGCGCGAACTTCCGAACGGCCAGCGGGAAGAACACCGCCAGCAGGCCGAGCGGCCAGGCCACCGCCGCCCCCACGTGGCCCGGATCGCCGCCCTGGCTGCCGAGCAGGTCCCGTACCGCCGTCGCCGTCTGGGACAGGGGGTTCCACCCGACGGCCGTGCCCAGCCAGTCGGGCATGGCGTCCGGTGTGGCGAGGGCGTTGGAGAGGAAGCCGACCGGCCAGACGAGGATCTGCACCGCCTGGACCATCTCGGGCCGGCCGGCGATCAGGGCGAGGTGGATGCCGACCCACAGCATCGCGAAGCGGAACAGCAGGAGCAGGCCCACGGCGCCCAGGAAGGCGCCGGGGCCGCCGTGCGCCCGCCAGCCGAGCGCGTACGCCATCGCCGTCATCAGGGCGAGCGCCACCGCCGACTGGAGCATGTCGGCCGCCGAACGGCCCACCAGGACCGCCCCGTTGGCCATGGGCAGGGAGCGGAAGCGGTCGATGACGCCCTTGTTGAGGTCCTGGGTGACGTTGAGCATCGTGCCCTCCAGCCCGAAGGCCATGGTGAGCGCGAGCATGCCGGGCACCAGGTAGTCGACGTAGTCGCCGGCGACGCCCCGGCCGCCGCCGACCAGGTAGCCGAACATCAGCAGCAGCATCACCGGGAAGACCAGGGCGACCAGCACCTGCCCGGGCTGCCGTGCCCAGTGGGCGAGTTCGCGCCGGGTCATGGTCCAGGAGTCGGTCAGGACATACTGGACGGACGAGGCCACCGCCATCACGCGGCCTCCTTCACTCGGTTCTCGTCGCCGGTGAGGTGCAGGAACACCTCGTCCAGCGTGGGCCGGCGCAGGGCGACGTCCGCCGCCTCGATGCCGGCCGCCTCCAGGGCGCGTACGACCCCGGAGAGCGCGCTCATGCGGTCGGTGACCGGGGCGCTGAGCAGTCGGCGGTCGGTGTCCACCGAGACGCCGGTGACGGGCAGCAGGGCGACGGCCGCGCCGAGGTGGCCCGCGTCGCGCAGGACGACGTCGATGCGGTCGCCGCCGGTGAGGGTCTTCAGCTCGTCGGGCGTGCCGTCGGCGACGACCCGGCCGTGGTCCACGAAGGCGATGCGGTGGGCGAGCTGGTCGGCCTCCTCCAGGTACTGGGTGGTGAGCAGGACCGTCGTGCCGTCACCGACCAGGGAGCGTACGGCCGCCCAGACCTCGGCGCGGCCGCGCGGGTCGAGGCCGGTCGTCGGCTCGTCCAGGAACAGCACCTCGGGGCCGGTGCTGTGCTTGTTGCCGATGAGAGAGGCGGCGAGGTCGAGGCGGCGGCGCATGCCGCCGCTGTAGCGGGCCACCGGGGTGCGGCCGGTGTCGGTGAGGTCGAAGCGCTCCAGGAGTTCGGCGGCGCGCACGCGCGCGTGGCGGGCGCCGAGGTGGTGCAGACGGGCGAACATCTCCAGGTTCTGCCGGCCGTCCAACTGCTCGTCCAAGGCCGCGTACTGGCCCAGCAGGCCGATGCGCCGCCGTACCGCGCGGGCCTCGGTGAGCACGTCGTGCCCGGCGACCTCGATGCGGCCGCCGTCCGGCCTGAGCAGGGTGGACAGGATCCGGACCAGGGTGGTCTTGCCCGCCCCGTTGGGGCCGAGCACCGCGTGCACGGTGCCGCGGGTGACGTGCAGGTCGAGCCCGTCCAGGGCGTGTTCGGTGCCGTAGGTCTTGCGTGCGTCCTCGACGGTGATCGCCGTGTCGGCCACGTGCCACTCCCTCGCTAGTCAAACTTGACTACTTTCGAAAGTAGCGCGGGCGGGCCAATTGGTCAAACTTGATTAGCGGTGGTCCTCCGGATGCCGCTCCCCCGTCGCGTACGGGTTCTCCTGGCCCTCCGTGAGCACGCCCACGAAGCGCTCACCCTCGCCTGCGAACGTGTAGGCGCCTGCCTCCAGACGGGCGATCAGCCCCCGGGTCCAGGCCGCGTCGGAGTCGGCCGTGTGGACCCAGAGGTTCATGATCTCGCCGATGTGGCCGAGCCGTTCGGGACCGTCCTCGGGGATGTAGTGCTCGGTGACCGCGGCCCGCCACTCCTCGATCCGCCGGATCCGCTCCCTGAGCAGGTCCAGCGCCTCCGCCCGCGCCAGCTCGACCAGGAAGCCGATGGCCGCCGACTGGATGTCCATCTTCTGGTCGTAGGAGACCAGGGACTCGCGCAGCAGCCGGAAGAACTCCTCCTCGCCCCGGTCCGTGATCTCGTACTCGGTGCGCGGCGGCCCCCCGGCCGTGGACGGCGCGATCTCGTGCGCGTGCAGCAGCCCCTGCTTCTCCATCTGCTTCAGGGCGTGGTAGATCGAGCCCGGCTTGGCGTTGGACCACTCGTGCGCGCCCCAGTACTCCAGGTCGTTGCGCACCTGGTAGCCATGGGCCCGCCCGTGCTGGCGCACCGCGCCCAGCACGAGAAGACGGATCGCTGACATGCGGTCCAGGTTATTGCCGGGGAGCTAGCCCTCCTGCTCCAGGGCCACCAGCTCGAACGCGGTCCTCCCGTCCAGGGACTCGCGGATGATGTCGGCGTGGCCGGCGTGCCGGGCCGTCTCACGGATCAGGTGCAGGCACAGCCAGCGCAGGGAGACGCGGCCCTCCGGGGGGAACCACGGGTCGGGCGGCAGCGGGAAGGTGTCGTCCAGGCTGGGCGCGGAGCGGATGAACTTCTCGGTCTCGGCGGCGATCTCCTCCCAGTACGCGAGCTGCGAGGCGACCGTCTCGTCGCCGACGAGCCGGAAGGTCTCGTGCCAGTTCGACTCGTCGCGCCGGATCGCCGGCGGCTCCTGCTTGGCGCGGGCCACCCAGCCCTGCTCGACCTCGGCGACATGCTTGAGCAGTCCGCCCAGGGACAGCTCGCTGGCGCTGGGGCGGGAGCGGGCCTGCTCCTCGGTCAGCCCGAGCAGCGCCCGGCGGATCCCGCCGCGCTGTTCCTCGATGAATGCCAGCAGCGCCCCGCGCTCGTCGCCCTGCGTCTCCGCCGCCACGTGAGTGACCATGACCGACCGCCCTTCTCCGGGTCCGTTTCCCTGACACCGACGAAGCTACGGGCCCTTGCGGTCAGGTTCTGTCCGCAAGGGCCCGCGATTCGAAGGAGATCTGGAAGGAGCCCAGAAGGGATCCGGAAGGAGGCCTAGAACGGGAAGCCGCTGCGGCCGTGCTGCACCGAGATCCACTTGATCGTGGTGAAGGCCTCCAGGGTCGTCTCGCCGTTCAGACGGCCGAGGCCGGAGTGCTTCTCGCCGCCGAAGGGCACGAGCGGCTCGTCGTGCACGGTGCCGTCGTTCACGTGGAACATGCCCGTGTCGATCTGCTTGGCGAACGCCACACCGCGCTCGATGTCGCCCGTGTGGACGGCGCCGCTGAGGCCGTACGGAGTGTCGTTGACGATCCGGACCGCCTCCTCCTCACCGTCGAAGGGGACGAGGAAGACGACCGGCCCGAACACCTCCTGCTGGAGCAGGGCGGAGTCGGCGGGGACGTCGGTGAGCACGCTGGGCTCGACCAGGTTGCCGGTGGTGGTGCCGTGCACCAGGGCGGTGGCGCCCTCGGCCAGCGCCTGCTCGACGACGCCCGAAACGGCGTTGGCCTGCGCGGAGTTGATCACCGGGCCGATGACCGTCTGCGGGTCGCGCGGGTCGCCCACCTTGAGCGTCCTGACCTTGGCGACGAACTTCTCGGTGAACTCGTCGGCGATCGAGCGGTCCACGAGCACCCGGTTCGCGGCCATGCAGACCTGGCCCTGGTGGACGTACCGGCTGAAGACCGCCGCGTCGACCGCGTAGTCGATGTCGGCGTCGTCCAGGACCACCAGCGCGCTGTTGCCGCCCAGTTCGAGCACCGAGCGCTTGAAGTGCGAGGCGCAGACGGTGGCGACGTGCCGGCCGACCTTGTCGGAGCCGGTGAAGGAGATGACCTTGGGGATCGGGTGCTCGATGAAGGCGTCGCCGATCTCGGCGATGTCGGTGACGACGACGTTGAGCAGGCCGCCGGGCAGCCCGGCCTCCTCGAAGATCTTCGCGACCAGGGTGCCGCCGGCGATCGGGGTGTTCTGGTGCGGCTTGAGCACCACGCCGTTGCCGAGGGCGAGGGCCGGGGCCACCGACTTGATCGACAGCAGGAACGGGAAGTTGAACGGGCTGATCACGCCCACCACGCCGACCGGCACCCGGTAGACACGGTTCTCCTTGCCGTCGGCGGGGGAGGGCAGGATCTTCCCCTCGGGGCGCAGCGCCAGGTGCACCGACTCGCGCAGGAACTCCTTGGCGAGGTGCAGCTCGAAGCCCGCCTTCACGCGCGTGCCGCCGAGCTCCGCGATGATCAGGTCGGCTATCTCCTGCTCGCGGTCCTCAATCAGTCTCAGGGCCCGCTCGAAGACCGCGCGGCGGGTGTACGGGTTGGTCGCGGCCCACTGCTTCTGGGCGCGGGCCGCGGCCTGGTAGGCCTGGTCGACCTCGTCGACGGTCGCCACCGTGATCGAGGCCAGCTTCTCGTCGTCGTAGGGGTTGAAGTCGATGACGTCCCAGGAACCGGTGCCCGGGCGCCATTCACCGTCGATGTACTGCTGGGCCAGCTCGCTGAAGTAGGACGACATGTGATCCCTCAATCACTAGCGATGCCAGATCCTGGTCACGGTCTGATCACCCGTCATCGTACTTGCGATTCAAGAGAGTTGAAGGTGGCCTCTCAAGACAGCTGAAGCAGTCCTCGCAACAGGTCCCGGCTCTCGTCCGGACCCGGGCTGTCCTGCTGAAGCTCCTTCAGCGCCTGCTCGTACTGGGCGACGTCCTCCCGCTTGTCCAGATAGAGGGCGCTGGTCAGCTGCTCCACGTACACCACGTCGGACAGGTCCGACTCGGGGAAGCTGAGGATGGTGAAGGCGCCGCTCTCGCCGGAGTGCCCGCCGAAGCCGAACGGCATGATCTGCAGCCGCACGTTGGGCCGCTGGGAGATCTCGATCAGGTGCTGGAGCTGGCCGCGCATCACGTCGCGGTCGCCGTAGGGACGGCGCAGGGCGGCCTCGTCCAGGACGATGTGGAACTCGGGGGCGTTGTCGTCGAGCAGGTGCTTCTGCCGCTCCAGGCGCAGCGCCACCCGCCGCTCCACGTCGGCCGCGCTCGCACCCTTCATTCCGCGCCGGACCACCGCGCGGGCGTACTCCTCGGTCTGCAGCAGGCCGTGCACGAACTGCACCTCGTACACCCGGACCAGGGAGGCGGCGCCTTCCAGACCCACATAGGTGGGGAACCAGCTGGGCAGCACGTCGGTGTAACTGTGCCACCAGCCCGCGACGTTGGCCTCCCGGGCGAGGGAGAGCAGCGACTCGCGCTCCGCCTCGTCGGTGATGCCGTACAGCGTCAACAGGTCTTCCACGTCCCTGGTCTTGAAGCTCACCCGGCCCAGCTCCATCCGGCTGATCTTCGACTCGGACGCACGGATCGAGTACCCCGCCGCCTCGCGCGTGATCCCCCGTGCTTCACGCAGTCGCCTGAGTTGCGAGCCGAGCAGCATGCGCCGCACCACCGATCCGGGCTCTCCCGCGCTCACGTTCGCCAGCCTCCCCAACCGTCTTTGGGGCCGAAGTCTGCCACTAAAACACTTCGAGCAGTACTCGTCCGGTTACGGAAACGGAAAGAGGTCAGCCGTTTTCCGTAGGGAGAGGTCCGGACCTCTGACAGAAGAGCGACACAAGTTGGCGGAAAAAATGGCCAAGAAGCGGTACGGGCAGGTTCAATTCGGTCGCGTGCACGTGCATCTGCCCTTGCATCTGCCCTTCCCATCCGAAACCATGGTGCAGCGCCACCGCTGCATCGCAACGACCGCGAATTCCCGGGAGTGCCTCGCATGGGAACGAATGGATCGACCATGCTCAAGCCGTTACGGCAGGGCCTTCCGCCGCTGGATCCCGCGGCCGTGTCCGATGCCGCCTCCTGCGCCCTGCCCGCCCGCTACGAAGCGGTGCGCGAGGCCCGCCGCTTCACCCGCGGCACTCTGGACCAGTGGGACGTGGGCGACCGCTTCGACGACATATGTCTCGTCGTCTCCGAACTCGTCACCAACGCGTTGCGGCATGCGCTGCCCGCCGACGCGGCGTGCTCCGAGCACGCGGCCTCGGTACGGCTGCACCTGATGCGCTGGACCGAGCGGCTGGTGTGCGCGGTGCGCGACCCCAGCCACGAGACGCCCGTCCCGCGCGACTCGGACGACTTCTCGGCCGAGTCGGGCCGCGGACTGTTCCTGGTCGACTCCTTCGCCGACAGCTGGGGCTGGCACCCGCTCGCGGGCAGCCTCGACGGCAAGGTCGTCTGGGCGCTGTTCCGGCTCCGGACGGCCGACTGACGCGACGCGGCGTCGACCGACGCCGCGTTTCTACGCGCGTACACCCGGACTTCGCCCGCGCGGCACCCAATCGCCGCACCAGAGAGTCGCTTCGGGGCCGGTGAGTCGTTTCAGCCGACGATCAGATGGTCGAACTCGCCGTCCTTGACGCCGAGGAGCATGGCCTCGATCTCGGCGCGCGTGTAGACGAGTGCGGGCCCGTCCGGGAAGCGCGAGTTGCGTACGGCCACCTCGCCGCCGGGCAGCCGGGCGAACTCCACGCAGGAACCCTGCGAGTTGCTGTGCCGGCTCTTCTGCCAGGCCACTCCCGCCAGCTGCGTGGCAGCCATGCCGTTGTACACGTCGTCGTTGTACACGTCGTACCCCCCGTACACGCCGTCAACGTCGCGGTCCACAGGTCGCTCCCCGGTGGTGCACTGGCTGGTGTGGCCATGGATGCTGTAGTCAACCGATCCGGATCATAACCCCGTTCACGTGCAGAGGCATGAGCAGATGCACGTGCACGGGGGGTGTTCCCGCGATTACAGCTTTGACGTCCGCTTTACCGAAGTCGTTCCAGCGTCTGCCCCAGAGACGGCAGAACACGCCCCCGCCAGCCCCCGTCCATGATCTCCCGAGCCATCATCTGCGCCGGGTCGTCCGGATCGAATCCCTCGTGCACTAGGAAGAGACGCGTTCCGCGCCCTTCCTGTTCCAGTGTCCAGGTGATGGTCCAGTCCGCGGGATTGGCCGGATCGGCGTCCGCCCACCGGAGGGACAGCATCCGCTCGGTGTCGTAGGCCAGCACCCGCACTTCCACGACCCCGGAAAACCGGGAGTTGGGACGCGGGACCGAAGTCATCCGGTACCGGTGACCGACCTCGAGCCGGAATTCCTCGGCGCCGGGCATCTGCCAGCGGGCCAGCAGGTCGGGCTCGGTCAGGGCGCGCCAGACCTTGGCGGGAGGATGGGGGAAGAACTGGTCGACGCGGATCGTGGTGAGGTCGTCGGCGTCGCCGGGTGCGGTGTTCATGGGCGGTCATCGTCCGGCATGCGGTCGAGCAGAGCGCCGAGGCCCTTCAACTGGTCCCGCCAGAACCGCTCGTACGGGTGGAGCCAGTCCTGCACCTCGGCGAGCGGGGCCGCCTCCAGGCGGTAGATGCGCTGCCGGCCGGAGCGCTGCTCGGAGACGAGGCCGGCCTCCCGGAGCACCCTGAGGTGTTCCGAGAGGCTCGGGCGGCGCATGTCGAAGTGGTCGGCCAGGTCCTGCACGGGCTGCGGCCCGCGCTCGCGCAGCAGCCGGAGCACTTCCCTGCGGGTGGCGTTGGCGAGCGCGGCGAAGACGCGGTCCTCGGCGGCCTCCCGGGTTCCGGCTGCGGTCATTGCCGACCTTCCTACTGGTGTACCTCCGTGAGCAGCATCAGACCGTTGCCGTCCGGGTCCCGGAAGGAGGCCATCCGCCCCCAGGGGTACTCGTCGGGGCCCTGCACCTCCGTGCCCGCCTCGGCGAGCCGGGCACAGTCGGCGTCGACATCGGTCGTCACCAACATGATCCCCCGGGCCGAACCGGGCTCGAAATCCCCCATGCCGGGTCCGGAGAGCGTGAAGACGGTCTGCGCGCCCTTCGGCGCGACCTGGAGCCAGCGCCCCGGCGGCACCTGGAGGTCGGCGGTGACCTCGAAGCCGAGGACGTCCCGGTAGAAGCGCAGGGCGCGGTCCTGGTCGGTGACGGGAAGCGTGACGAATGAGGCGTGCGTGACGGTCATGCCCGGAAGAATAGGTAGGAAATCCCCTACGCGTCAACCGTAGGAGATTGCCTACCTATAGCTCCTCACCTGCTGGAGTCCGAACGCATCAGACCTCCAGCAGGGCATCGAAGGCGGGCGGCAGCCGCTTCCAGGCCTCGCGCCCGGCGGCGTACTCGGCGTCGGTGAGCAGGCAGGACTCCAGCAGGTGTGCGAGTCCGTCCCGGTCGAGGCCGGGTGAGGTGAACACGAGATGGTTGCCGAAGTCGCCGTGCTCCGGGTGCCAGTCCAGTGCGGCGGCGGCCCGGCGGACGGGCGGGACCGTCTCCCAGGCCGCGTCGGGCAGCGCGGCCGGCCACGGCCCGGCGCTCTCGACGCACAGCGTGCCGCCGGCCGCGTCCCAGTGCAGCAGCACGTCGGGCCTGCCGGCGAGCCGGAACCGGCCCCGGCTGCGGGCCGCGGCCGAGGTCAGGTCCTCCAGCGCGGCGTACAGCCGCACGGGGTGGAAGGGGCGGCGGCGGTTCCAGACCAGCGTGGAGACGCCGTGGCTGTCGGCCTCGGCGGGCAGCAGGGCACAGGCGGGGTGCTGGGCGGCCGCCGCGGCCTCCACGTCGAAGCCGCCGAGGGCGGCTTCGGCCAGCGGGGAGGCTGCTGCGGATGCACGTGCAGACGCGGATGCGCCCGTTAAGCCACCGTGGCCGATCGGAATCTGGCGGGCCGCCGGATGGAGCTGCGCGAGCAGCTCGCGGTCCTCGTCGCCGGCTTCCGGGGAGTCCGCCAGGGCGAGGACGGGGGCGTACTCGAGCTGCCGGGCGAAGGTGTCGGCGACCGTGCGCCGGTCGGTGGCGGCCGCGGCGAGGCCGACTTCGGCGAGGTCGTCACCGTTGCCGAGGTACGGCAGCACCAGCGCCGGGTCGACGGCGGTGATCACGCCGGTGACGGTGAGACCGCCGGCCGCGACCACCTCGGTCATCGCCCTGGGCTCGACCGAGTCCCACAACTCGACGATCGCGAGCCGGGTCGTGCCGCCCTCGGCGAGGCGGCGCAGCTCCGGCACCAGGTCGTCCCGCAGGGCGCAGCAGGCGCAGTCGTTGACGGGGGGCCTCTCCGGCGGAACGGAGGCCGGAGAGGTCGCGGAGGGTGCGGACGACCGTGCCACCGACGGCGCCCGACAGGTCGTGGTGTGGAGTACGACACTGCCGGGGACGTCGGCGAGCAACCGCGCCACGGCCGCCCTGCGGGCCGCGGCGTGCAGCCCGCCCACGACGGCCACCGGCAGGCTCACGCCCCGCCCCGCTTCCCGTACCGGCGCTCGAAGCGCTCCACCCGGCCGGCCGTGTCCAGGGCGCGCGCGGTGCCGGTGTGGAAGGGGTGGCTGACGTTCGAGATCTCGACGTCCACGACCGGGTGGGTGGTGCCGCCCTCCCACTCGATCGTCTTCTCGCTCGTCCTGGTCGAGCAGGTGAGGAAGGCGTGGTTCGCGGCCCGGTCACGGAACACGACGGGCCCGTAGCCGGGGTGGATTCCCTCGCGCATGGTGTTGCCTCAGCGCTCCTCTCGGAACTCGACGTGCCGGCCGATGACCGGGTCGTACTTGCGCAGCGTCATGCGGTCCGGGTCGTTGCGGCGGTTCTTGCGGGTCACGTAGGTGTGGCCGGTCCCGGCGGTGGACCGGAGCCTGATGACCGGGCGGAGTTCGTTGCGTGCCATGCTGCTATGTTACTGAAAATGAATCCCATTCCCAATTACTGAGCGCGAGAGGTACGTCACCATGTCCGCCCACTGCATGCTCACCGGGACCCGGCCGGGCTTCGGCAACCGCATCTCCCACTCCCACCGGCGCGCCTCCCGCCGCTTCGACCCCAACATCCGGACCAAGCGCTACTGGCTGCCCGCCGAGGGCCGGTACGTCCGGCTGCGGTTGAGCGCGAAGGCGACCAGGACCGTGGACACGCTCGGCGTCGAGGCGGCCGTGGCCCGGATCCGTGCCCGTGGGGTGAAGGTCTGATGGCGAAGCAGAGCAAGATCGCGAAGAACGAGAAGCGCCGGGAGATCGTCGCCCGGTACGCCGAGCGCCGCGCCGAGCTGAAGGACATCGTCCGGCGGCCCTCCCCCACGGAACCCGAACGGCGCGCCGCCCAGCGGGAGTTGCGCAGGCAGCCGCGGGACGCGAGCGCCACCCGGGTCCGCAACCGCGACCAGGTGGACGGCCGCCCCCGTGGCTACCTGCGCACCTTCGGCCTGTCCCGGGTGAACCTGCGCGAGCGGGCTCACAACGGATTCCTGCCCGGCGTCCGGAAGTCCTCCTGATAACGGCTGGTAACTTGCTGCGGTCCCTCCGGTCCGGGGGGTGTCGACCGCGACGGGCCGACGGCCCCGGGGCGGCCGGCCCGCTACAGCTTGGGGAGCTTGACGTGACTACGGCGACTGCAAGGGTGCGGACCGCGGCCGCGGCCGCGGGGCTGGTGGGCGCGCTCGCGCTGACCGCGTGCAGCGGGGGCGGCTCCGAGGACGACTCCTCTCCCACCCCGAGCGCGACCCCGACGTCCACGGGTACGGGCGCCGTTACGGGCTCCTCCGACAAGCTCCAGGGCAGCTGGATCACCACCAGCAAGGGCGCCGTCGTGGCCCTGGTGGTCACCGGGAAGCAAGCCGGGCTGTTCGTGACCGGCGGGACCGTGTGCAGCGGTGCCGCGGGCACCGAGGCGGGCATGCAGATGATCCATCTGGCCTGCACCGGCGGCGGCAAGGACCGGGTCACCGGCATGGTCGACTCGGTGAGCAAGAACGCGATGAAGGTGACCTGGTCGGGCAAGCTCGGCCAGGAGACCTACACCAAGGCCGAGGGTGGCAAGCTGCCGTCCGGGCTGCCGACGGCACCCGTCAAGCAGTGACGGCCGCCTGAAGCGGTGAATTCGCCCGGGGCGCGTGATCGCGTCCCGGGCGCAGGGGCCATGATGCGGGGAGACCGTCACGACCTCGATGGGGATCTGCTCATGCGCGCCATTCCGCTCACCGTCACCGCCCTCGCCGCCGCCCTCCTGCTGACCGCCTGCAATGACGGCGGCGGCGGCAAGAACGGGAAGAGCAGCTCCGCCTGCGAGATCGGCGGGGTCTCCGTGCAGATCGGGTCGGCGAGCGTGGCCCCGGCCGCCGGTGACACGGGCGAGGTGCCCGTCAGCATCACCAACCAGAGCGCGCCCTGCACCCTGGACAAGTTCCCGAGCGCCCTGCTGAAGACGGTCAACGCCCAGGTCGACGTGCCCGTGCAGCAGGGGGCGAAGGCCCAGAAGCTGAAGCTCGCCAAGGGCGACTCGGCGAGCTTCACCATCACCTATGTGCGCGGCAAGGCGGGCGACAAGAGCAGCGTGGAGGCGAAGACCGTGAACATCGCCCTGCCCGGCTCCAGCACCACCCGGAGCTTCCCGTGGTCGTACGGGCCCATCGCCTCCAAGGGCACCCAGGGCGCCCCGGACGCTGCCGTCAGCGCCTTCCAGCAGGTCGGGGACTGACCCTCACGGCAATCTGGGGCGGGCCCTGACCTGGGCCTCGTCCGCCGCTCGCGCGCCCTCCGTCCAGCCGGCCGCGTCGGTCACGCCGCGCAGCCGGGTCGTGGTGGTCTCGGGGAACATGCGCTCCAGCCGGCCGGTGACGGCTGTCTCGCGGGTGGCGAGGACGGGCAGCAGGTCCTGGGTGACCTGGGTCTCGGCCACGGCCGTGAGGCGGTCGCCGACGCGGTGGGCGTAGGCCGCGAGGAAGGACTGCCGGAAGGTCTTGGTGCGCTTGCGGCCACCGGCCCTCTGAGCGGCCTCCGCCTTGGACATCGCGTGCGTGGCCTGCACCAGCAGCGAGGTGTAGAGCAGTTCGACTGCCTCCAGGTCCGCCTCGAAGCCGACGACCGTGGAGAAGGCCAGCGGTTCGTTCCACACCGCGCGGCAGTGGTTGGCGGTGGCGACCGCGTCCAGCAGCACCGCCTTGGCCTGCTCGTACGGCGGCTCGACACCGATGCGGCAGGCGCCGGGCGCGTCGGGCGCGGGGGCAGCGGCGGCGAGCAGCGCCTCGTCGACGCTGTGCCGGGCCATCAGCTCCTGCGCCTTGGCGCTCAGCGCCTCGGCCTCCTCCGGATACCCGGTCGCCTCGGCCTTGGCGAGCAGCGCGCGGATCCGGGTGAGCGTGCGGGAGGCGGCGGGTCCGTGCGCGCGGCGGGGCTCTTCGAGGGGCTCCAGGGCGGGCAGCCGCAGCAGCAGGCGGTACAGCTGGAGGACGGCGGTGGCGTGCGAGAAACGGTCGCCGCCGCGCGCGGGGTCCTGCGGCAGGGCCTCCAGCTGGGCGGCCCAGCGGCGCCCGCGCGGACGGTCCCGCCCGGCCTGCGTCCTGATCAGACCCGCGGCCAGGCGGACATGGCCGTCCTCCAGCTCGCGCCGTACGAGCCGTACGACGTCGGCGGGCTGCCAGCCGCGCTGCCAGGCCGTGGCGACGAACTCCTCGCCCCGCCGCACGAGTTCGGCGTCGGACGCGGGGTCGGCGGCGAGCAGGGAGGCGCCCGTGTCGAGCCCGGCGTCGGTGTCGTCGTACAGGGCGGCCCGGAAGGCCCGCTCGACGGTGCTGGAGGTGCTGGTCACGGTGTCGATCGTGCCATGGGCCACGGACAGCGGGCCGGGGCCGTCCACACCCTGTGGACGGTTTTCGGCGCGGGCGCCGCCAGGGGCGCGGCGTCTCGCCCCCTCGGACTGTCAACCTTCGGTTGACAGTCTGAGGGAGGCAACCTACGGTTGACACATGGCGACCAATCCGAACATCACGGCATCCGTGCGCCTCGACGACCTCATCGAGGCGATCAAGAAGGTCCACACCGAACCCCTCGACCAGCTCCAGGACGCGGTGATCGCCGCCGACCACCTCGGTGACGTGGCCGACCATCTGATCGGTCACTTCGTCGACCAGGCCCGCCGCTCGGGGGCGTCCTGGACCGACATCGGCAGGAGCATGGGCGTGACCCGGCAGGCGGCGCAGAAGCGGTTCGTGCCGAAGGAGTCGGCCGACCTCGACCCCAGCCAGGGCTTCAGCCGCTACACCCCGCGCGCGCGGAACGTGGTCATGGCCGCGCACAACGAGGCCGTGGCCGCGCGCAACGCCGAGGGCCGCCCCGAGCACCTGGTCCTCGGGCTGCTGGCCGAGCCGGAGGGCCTGGCCGCGAAGGCGGTCACCGCGCAGGGCGTCCTGCTGGACTCCGTGCGCCAGGCCGCGACCGCCGCGCTCCCGCCGGCCGCCGAGGAGGTCCCCGACCTCGTCCCCTACGGCCCGGAGGCCAAGAAGGTCCTGGAGCTCACCTTCCGCGAGGCCCTCCGGCTCGGCCACAACTACATCGGCACCGAGCACCTCCTGCTGGCCCTGCTGGAGCACGAGAACGGCGAGGGCGTCCTCACCGGGCTCGGCATCACCAAGGCGGCGACCGAGGAGTACGTCGGCAGGGTGCTGGCGCTGTTGCTGGAGCAGAAGAGGGCGGCCTCGGACGCGGCGGAGGCCGCGACCGACGGATCGGCGGACTGAGAAGGGGCTGGAACAGCGGTCGGGGAGCACCCTGCCCCGAGACGCGAATCCGCAGGTCAGGCCCATTGTCAGTGCCGTCTGCCACACTCGCAGTCATGACCGACCGGTGGGCTCTCGCACCGGCCGAGGACGGTGGCGTGGACGTCGCCCCCCTCGGCCCGGACGGGCTGCCCGCCGGTCCGGTGCGGCGGGAGAGCGATCTCGCCGGGGCGGTGCGGAGCCGCCCGGAGGTGACGCGCTGGGTGTGGCGGTCGACCCCCGAGGTCTATCCGCGTCTGCTCGCCACGGGGGTGCGAGTGGAGCGGTGCTACGACATCGAGGACGCCGAGACACTTCTGCTGGGCCACGAGGGCAGGTACGGCGAGCCGCGCTCGGCCGCCGCCGCCCTGGCCCGCCTCCGCGGCGGCCCCGTACCGCCCGACCCGCCGCTGCGCCCGGCCGAACCGGGCGCCCAGTCCCCGCTGTTCGAGCCGTCCGGCACCCGGCTGCCGCTGACGGACCTCCTCGCGGTCTACGCCGACCAGCAGCGGCGGCACGAGAAGACCGCGCACCCCGACCGGATGCGGCTGCTGACCGCCGCCGAGTCGGCCGGGATGCTGGTGGCCGCCGAGATGAACCACGCCGGCCTCCCCTGGAGCGCCGAGGTCCACCGCGAGCTGCTGCACGACCTGCTGGGCGAGCGATACGCGGGCGGCGGCGAGCCGCGCCGCCTGGCCGAGCTGGCCGACGAGGTGTCCGCGGCCTTCGGCCGCCGGGTCCGGCCCGACCTGCCCGCCGACGTCGTCAAGGCCTTCGCCCAGGCCGGGATCAAGGTGAAGTCCACCCGCCGCTGGGAGCTCGAATCACTCGAACACCCGGCGGTGAAACCGCTGCTGGAGTACAAGAAGCTGTACCGCATCTGGGTCGCGCACGGCTGGTCCTGGCTGCAGGACTGGGTCCGCGACGGCCGGTTCCGGCCCGAGTTCCTCGCCGGCGGCACGGTCACCGGGCGCTGGGTGACCAACGGCGGGGGCGCGCTGCAGATCCCCAAGGTGATCCGGCGGGCCGTGGTCGCCGACCCCGGCTGGCGGCTGGTCGTGGCCGACGCCGACCAGATGGAGCCGCGCGTGCTGGCGGCGATCTCCCGCGACCCCGGCCTGATGGAGGTGGCCGGCCGCGAGAGCGACCTCTACCAGTCCGTCTCCGACCGCGCCTTCTCCGGCGACCGGGACCAGGCCAAGCTCGCCGTGCTCGGCGCGGTCTACGGCCAGACCTCGGGCGACGGCCTGAAGAACCTCGCCGCGCTGCGCCGCCGCTTCCCCAAGGCGGTGGCCTACGTCGACGAGGCCGCGCGGGCCGGCGAGGAGGGCCGGCTCGTGCGCACCTGGCTGGGCCGGACCTGCCCGCCCGCCGCCCGGCCGGGCGAGGACGCGGAGGAGGAGGCGGGCATCCCCATCGGCGAGGACACCCCCGAAGAGCAGCCGTGGGTCCCCGGTTACGCCTCCACCAACTCCCGCGCGCGGGGCCGCTTCGCGCGCAACTTCGTGGTGCAGGGCAGCGCCGCCGACTGGGCCCTGCTGCTGCTCGCCGCGCTGCGCCGGTCCTGCGCGGACCTGGCGGCCGAGCTGGTGTTCTTCCAGCACGACGAGGTGATCGTGCACTGCCCCGCCGAGGAGGCCGACACCGTCGTCCGGGCCATCCGGGACGCGGCCGGCCTCGCCGGACGGCTGACCTTCGGCGAGACCCCGGTGCGCTTCCCGTTCACCACGGCGGTGGTGGAGTGCTACGCCGACGCCAAGTGAGGGCCCTTCACTGAGCCGAGGCCTCGGCCAGCAGCTCGCGCAGTTCCTCCAGCACCGCCTGCTCGTCGGTGCCGTCAAGGGCCACGAGAGCCGCGCGCCAGGCGTCGTACGCCTCCGGCCGCCGCCCCTGCTCGCTCAGCAGCAGCCCGTGCTGGTGGCGGGCGAGGCCGCCCATGTAGCGGTCGGCGCGGGCGTCGGCCCGGCGCAGCAGCTCGGTGCACTCCTGCGCGGCCCGCTCGGCCTCGCCCAGCCGGCGCAGCGCGCGGACCAGGCCGAGCCGGGTCTGCGACTCGCCGTGCCAGTCGCCGTGCCCGCCGAGGATGCGCAGGCTCTCCTGGAAGTGCCCGGCGGCAGCGGCCGGTTCGCCGAGGGTTAGGTGGGCGTAGCCGATGTTGCAGTGCGCGGAGTGCTGCACGATGACCGCGCCGATCTCGTCCCCGATCGCCAGCGAGCGCCGGTGCTGCTCGATGGCGGCCCGCGGGTCGGTGTGCTCGTAGAGGTTGCCGAGGTGGCTGCGGGTGACGGCCTCGCCGTAGGGGTCGTTCAGCTGCCGGGAGTAGGCGAGGCTCTGCCGCAGCGCCTGACCGGACTCCTCGAACCGGCCGAGACCCTCCAGCAGCAGCCCGCGGTTGTTCAGACAGCGCCGGATCCAGGAGACCGTGCCCAGCCGCCGCCAGATCACGAGGGCCTGGTCGGTGAGGGCGAGGGCGTCGTTCTGCCGGCCGGTCAGGAAGTGCAGGCCCGCGAGGTCGCCCAGGGCGTACGCCTCGGCCGCCGCGTCCCCGAGCCGCCGCGCCGCGCCGAGCGCCGCCCGCCCCAGCACCTCCATCTCGGCGACCCGGCCGCTGCGCTGCACATAGGGGAAGAACAGCCGGACGAGCGTGGAGAGATGGGCGGCCCGGCGGTCGTCGCCCGAGCCGGCGTTGCGCTCCACCAGCGCCACGATGTTCTCCAGCTCCACATCACCCCAGGCGAACGCCCGCTCGGCGGACTCGAAGGTGCCCAGGGTCGCCACGTCCGCCCCGTGCTCCGGCGGCTGGGCGGAGGTGGGCCGCAGGCGGTCCTCCTGGTCGAGGCCGGGCTCCACGATGGCGACGAGGGCGCACTCGGCGGCGGCCGCGTACCAGCGCAGGGCGGTGAGGTCCGGATCGGCGCCGGTGGCCGGCTCCGGGCTCTGGCCGGCCAGTTCACGGGCGAAGTCCCGGACCAGGTCGTGCGGGGCGTAGCGGCCGTACTCCGTCTCCTCCAGCAGGGCCACGTCGACCAGCCGGTCCAGGGCGGCCTCGGCGCGGCGCGCGTCGGTGCCGGTGAGGCGGGCGACCAGCGGGGCTCCGTAGGTGGGCAGGTCGAGCGCGCCGATGCGGCGCAGGGCGAGGGCCGCGTCCCGGTCGGCCTCGCGTTCGGCGGCGGCGAGCGCGTCATGGGCGACGGCCAGGGACCGGCGGACGCTCAGGTCGTCGTACTCCAGGTGGTGCAGGCGGCCTTCCGTGGCGGCCAGTTGACCGGCCAGCACGTCCGGGGTGAGGGCCCGGCGGGCGGCCAGCCGGGCCGCGACGACTCGTAGGGCGAGCGGCAGCCTGCCGGTCAGCTCGACCAGGGCGTGGCTCGCGTCGAGCCCCTCGCGTCCGCTCACCGCGCGGAGCAGCGCCGCGCTGTCCTCGCCGGTCAGCGGGCCGAGCGGGAAGCGCCGGGCGCCGTCCAGGGCGGTCAGCGGGGAGCGGCTGGTGATGATCACGGCGCAGCCGGGCCCGGCCGGCAGTAGGGGCCGTACCTGGGCCGCGCTCGCCGCGTCGTCCAGCACCAGCAGGATGCGGGCCGGAGCGAGCAGCGAGCGGAGCAACGCGGCTGCGGCGTCCGGGTGTTCGGGGATGTTACGGGGCTCGGCGCCGAGGTCGCGCAGCAGGGCGGTGAGCGCCTGGGACGAGGTGAGCGGGGCCATGCCGGGTGTCGCGCCGTGCAGGTTCACGTACAGCTGACCGTCGGGGAAACGTTCCCTCAGTTCGTGGGACACGTGCAGGGCGAGGGCGCTCTTGCCTACGCCGGCCATGCCGCTGATCACGGCGAGTCGGCTCCGCCGGGTGGCGAGGGTGTCGTGCAGGGCCTTGGTTTCGGGGGCTCGGCCCGTGAAGTTCGCTGGGGGTGCCGGAAGTTGGGCTGGTGCGGGTGCGCGGGCGGAGAGCCGGCCTTCGGCCGGGATCGGGTTCCCGCCCGCGCCACTCGTACCGCCTTCGTCGTCGGGTGAGGGTAGCCCCTGTGAGGGTTTCTCGCCGTCGCCGGCCGCGGGGGTGTAGACGCGCTGGGCGGGGACCCTGGGAGTGACCTCCCCGGCCTCCCGGTCCGGAGCGCCCCGCAGGACCTCCACATGGGCCTCGCGGACCGATGGGCCCGGTTCGATGCCGAGTTCCTCCACCAGGCGGGCACGCAGGTCGCGGTGGACGGCCAGGGCCTCGGCCTGGCGGCCGGTGCGGTGCAGGGCGAGCATCAGCTGGCGGTGGTACGCCTCGCGCAGTGGATGCTCGGCCACCAGGGCCGCCAGCTCGGGAACGAGTCCGGCCAACCGGGCTCCACCGAGTGCGAGTTCGGCGTCGTACCGCCATTCAAGCAGGAGCAGCCGCGCCTCCTCCAGGCGCTGCACGAGGGCGTAGCCGCCGAGGTCGGCGGGGAGTCCGCTCAGCGGGGTGCCGCGCCACAGAGCGAGCGCGGCCGTGCAGAGGCGTACGACACCCGCCCAGTCCCGCCGGGCGTGCGCGGCGCGCGCCTCGGCGACCCGGGCGTCGAAGACGTGCAGGTCCAACTCGCCCTCGTCCACGCGCAGCAGATAGCCGGGCGCCACAGCCCTGAGCCGCTCGGGGTCGTCCAGGAGGCGGCGCAGCCGGGTGACGTGGTTGTGCAGCGAGGCCTGCGCGGAGACGGGGGGTGCCCCGCCCCACAGGGCGTCCTTCAGCGACTCGACCGACACGACCCGGCCGGCCTCCAGCAGCAGCGCGGCGAGCAGGGCGCGGACCTTGGGGCTGCCGATGGCGCGGACGAGGTTGTCGGGGGTGTCAGGGGTGCCGGGGGCGCCGAGGGCGCCGGGGGCGCCGCCAGAGATGCCGCCAGAGGTGCCGTACGAAATCTCGTACGGCTGTCGGTCGTACAGGACGGGGGGTCCCAGCAGTCCGAACCGCAGCTCGCACCGCCGCATCCCGCTCCACTGCCTTCCCGCGCGGTCCCGTCCGACCGTGCTGCGCGGCGGGCGTGTTGCCCGCCGGTCCCTGGCGGAAATCCGCCCCATTCACAACGATTTTCCGCCAGCCACCACCTGTTGGCCGGGGCCGGAATCCGTTAGGGTTCCTGCCTACTAGCCCTGCCGCCCGGCTACTTCCGGCCAACCGAACCGCGCTCCGCAGACGAACCGTTGGCCACATGTTAGCGATCCGTTGGTGGATCCTGATGTGATCCTTTCATCGGATCCGGCCCGACGGCGCGCGCGGCAAGTCGCGTAACTCGGGGGAGTGTCGCCGCAGGCCTGGTCCGGGGACGCAAGGGCCCCCGGTCGGCGGAGGTGAACGACCGGGGCCCTGTCCCGTCCCCTGCGCGCTTTCGCGCTTCGTACCTTCGCCGGCGTACCCCGCCCTGCCCTCAGATGACAGGCGGGCGCCCGAGCCGGGTGAGCCGCCACACCGTTCGCCAGCGCATCGGCCGCCGCTCGCCCGGCGTCTGACGCAGCCCCTCCGCGAACCCGCCGAACCAGGCCCGCAGCCCGGCCAGGGAGCGGGTGCGGGCGAGGGTGAGCAGCAGCCACGCCCCCAGGTGCACCGGGATCAGCGGCAGGGGCAGCCTGCGCCGGACGAGCCAGACCCGGTTGCGGGCGTTGACGCGGTAGTAGATGGCGTGCCGGGCCGGCGAGGTCTTGGGGTGCTGCAGCAGCAGCTCGGGGGCGTAGAGGATCTTCCAGCCGGCGTCGGCGGCCCGCCAGGCGAGGTCGGTCTCCTCGTGCGCGAAGAAGAACTCGGCCGGCCAGTCTCCGGTCTCGGCCAGCATCGCCATGCGGAAGGCGTGCCCGCCGCCGAGGAAGCCGGTGACGTAACCGCCGCGCAGGGGGTCGGACTTGCCCACCCGGGGCACGTGCCGCTGCTGGGTCTCGCCGTGCTCGTCGGCGATGCGGAAGCCGATGATGCCGAGGCGCGGGTCGGCCGCGTACAGCTCGCGCACCCGGCGCAGCACGTCGGGGTCGACGAGCAGTCCGTCGTCGTCCAGTTCCACGACGGCGTCGACGTCGCCGTACTCCCGCAGCCGGGCCAGGGCGACGTTGCGGCCGCCCGGGCAGCCGAGGTTCTCCTCGACGTCGATGGTGGTGACCTCGCCCGGCAGGGACAGCCGCTCGGCGAACTCGGGCAGCCGGCAGCCGTTGCCGACGATCACGATGCGGGCGGGGGCGACGTCCTGTTTGGCCACGGACTCCAGCAGGGCGTCGACTTCGGCGGGCCGGTTGCCCATGGTCACCACGGCGACGGCGATCCTCGGCTCCACCACGTCCCTCACCCCATCCGGCCGACGGCGGCACCGGCGTCCTGACCGCGGAGCGCTCGCCGTTCACCAAGATGTTGCCTCAGGTGCGCGGGTTCACCTGACGCCGATTCACTTTGCGGCCCCTTTGCTCCGGTTTTGTGTGCACCTTTCCCTTGAGCCGCAGGAACTTCAGCGGTGAGTGCGGCGCCCTCTCGCCGTTCACCACGTCTCCGCACTCTCGACGGCACCCGAGGGCCGTTCACCCCTCTCTCCATGGCGCGAGCGGACGCGGAGAGCGAGGAGGGGGAAGGCGAGCACGGAGAGCATCGCGGCGCCGACGAGGGCGGCGGCCTCGCCCGGGGCGATGGACCGGTCGGTGAGGCCGATGGTGGTGATGGCGACGACGAGGGGCAGGCAGGTGGAGCCGTACAGGAGCAGGGCGGCGCTGTCCCGGCGGGGCAGGTCGGGCGGAGCGAGCAGATAGAGCGGCAGGCCGCGGACCAGGAGGAAGAGCAGCAGGAAGGCCGGCAGCAGGACGAGGGATCGGCCGCCGTGCAGGAGCGCTTCGAGGTCGAAGTCGATGCCGGTGACGATGAAGAAGAGCGGGACCAGGAAACCGAACCCCATCGCCTCGATCCTGCTGAGCACGTCGGCGCTGTGCTCAGGGGCGGCGGCGCGCAGGATCAGGCGGGTGATGACGCCCGCGGCGAAGGCGCCGAGCAGGGTGTCCAGGCCGAACGCGCGGGCCAGGCCGAGCATCGAGGCGAGCAGCAGCATGACGTACCGGACGGCGAACTGGCTGCTGCTGTCCAGGGTCTGGGCGATCAGCCGGGAGAACCAGGGCGGGTGGGGCCGCAGCGACCACCACACCCCCGCCGCGGTCACGGCCGCGAACGCCACCAGGACCGCGGTCGCCACGCCCGGCCTGCGGCCGCTGAGCAGCAGGGCCACGGCGATGACGGGACCGAACTCGCCGACCGCGCCGAAGGCGAGGACGACCGTGCCGAAGCGGCCGCGCAGGTCCCCCGAGTCGCGCAGTATCGGCAGGACCGTGCCCAGGGCGGTGCTGGTGAGCGCGGTGCCGATGACGAAGCTCTTCGTGGTCGCGCCGCCGGTGAGCGCGAAGGCGACGCCGAGGCCGGCCGCGAGGGAGATGAGCCAGGCTGCGATCGAGCGGTTCAGGACGGTGCCACGGACGGCGGCGAAGTCGATCTCGTACCCGGCGAGGAAGATCAGCATCGCGAGACCGAGGTTCGACAGGACGTCGATCACCTGGTCGTGGTGGGCCCAGCCGAGGACGTCGGGGCCGATGACGATGCCGAGCAGGATCTCGAAGATGACCAGCGGGACGGGGATCCAGCGGCTGCTGCCGTACGCGAGCAGTGGCGCCAGCACCGCGATGGCCATGATCAGGATGAGCGTCCCGGGATGCGACATGCCTCGCAGTATCTAGGCATTCGACGACAAAAGGGATGAGGTGTCCTGCAGACACCTGGCGTCCCGCTCTGGGCGCAGCCGCCACACCGCCGGCAGTCCGGTCGTACCGGGGGGCAGGGGGGTGATGTCCAGCATGGGCGCGATCAGGCCGACGTCACCGGTGGACGTCGTCCGACGGTTTCCTGCCGCACGGAGAGCCGTTCCGGATCATCTCTACTGGTGAACCGCGTCGGCGGCGCGGAGGAGTCGCCGGTCGACACCGTCGTACCCGTGGAACTCGTCGTGCGCCGGAGCACGAGCCCGGCCGCCCGGTAGGGGCCTCTCCGCGCGGTTGAAACCGCGCTGAAACCACGCTGAACCGCCTCGGCCGCAAGCTCTGCGGCATGACGACGACAGACCACGAACTCGCCATCGCAGCCACCGGGTTGCGCAAGTCCTACGGTGACAAGACCGTCCTCGACGGCATCGACATCCAGGTGCCGCCCGGCACGGTCTTCTCGCTCCTCGGCCCGAACGGCGCGGGCAAGACCACCGCCGTCAAGATCCTCTCCACCCTGATCTCCGCGGACGGCGGTCAGGCCCGGATCGCCGGGCACGACCTCACCGCGCAGGCCCAGGCGGTACGGGCCGCGATCGGGGTCACCGGGCAGTTCTCCGCCGTGGACGGGCTGATCACCGGTGAGGAGAACATGCTCCTGATGGCGGACCTGCACCACCTCTCCAGGCGTGCGGGACGGCAGGTGACCGCCGAACTGCTGGAGCGCTTCGATCTCACCGAGGCCGCGAAGAAGCCCGCGTCCACCTACTCGGGTGGTATGAAGCGGCGCCTCGACATCGCGATGACCCTGGTCAGCAGCCCGCGGATCATCTTCCTGGACGAGCCGACCACCGGTCTGGACCCGCGCTCGCGGCACACCATGTGGCAGATCATCCGGGAGCTGGTCTCCGGCGGGACCACCGTCTTCCTCACCACCCAGTACCTGGAGGAGGCCGACGAACTCGCCGACCGGATCGCAGTGCTGAACGGCGGCAGGATCGTCGCCGAGGGCAGCGCCGAGGAGCTCAAGCGGCTCGTCCCCGGCGGACACGTCCGGCTGCGGTTCTCCGGCCCGGCGGCGTACGAACGGGCCGCGACCGCGCTGCGCGAGGCCTCCCGGGACGACGAATCCCTCGCCCTGCAGATCCCCAGCGACGGCAGCCAGCGCGAACTGCGCGCCATCCTCGACTGGCTCGACACCGCCGACATCGAGGCGGACGAACTGTCCGTGCACACCCCGGACCTGGATGACGTGTTCTTCGCCCTGACCGGCACTTCCGCCCCCGCCCCCGCCCCCGCCCCCAACAAGGAGACCGTCCGATGAACGCCCCCGCCCACGCCTTCCGCGACAACCTCACGATGCTGCGGCGCAGCCTCCTGCACGCCCGCCGCTACCCCTCCCTCACCCTGAACCTGCTGCTCACCCCGATCATGTTGCTGCTGCTCTTCGTCTACGTCTTCGGCGACGTGATGAGCGCGGGCATGGCCGGCGGCCACGCGGACCGCTCCGAGTACATCGCCTACATCGTCCCCGGCATCCTCCTCATGACCGTGGGCATGACCTCGCTCGGCACCGCCGCGTCCGTGGCCACCGACATGACCGAGGGCATCATCGCCCGGTTCCGCACCATGGCGATCTCCCGCGCCTCCGTGCTGACCGGCCACGTGATCGGCACCGTGATCCAGACGATGCTGGCCCTGGCCCTGATCCTGGGCATCGGGGTGGCCATGGGCTTCCGGCCCGACGCCACGCCGCTGGAGTGGATCGCGGCGGCCGGCCTGATGGCCCTGGTCAGCCTCGCCCTGACCTGGATCGCGGTCGGCATCGGCCTGGTGAGCCCGAACGCCGAGGGGGCCAGCAACCTCGGCATGCCGCTGGCGATGCTGCCGCTGCTGTCCAGCGCGTTCGTGCCGGTGGACGCCATGCCGGGCGGGTTCCGCTGGTTCGCCGAGTACCAGCCCTTCTCGCCGGCCATCGAGACCCTGCGCGGGCTGCTGCTGGACAGCGAGATCGGCACGAAGAACGCGGTGCTGGCGGTCGGCTGGTGTCTGGCGCTGACCGTGCTGGGCTACCTGTGGTCCAAGGCGCGGTTCAACCGCGAGCCGCGGCAGTGAGTTCGCGCAGTGCCGCGGCCCGCAGCTCCTCCTGCCCCAGGGTGGCGTACGCCGACCTCGCCTCGGCGTACGCCGCCCTGCCGGCGTTCTCGGCCGCCTGCCGGGACCGCGCCGAGGACAGGGTGGGGAGGTCCCGCATCACCGGCATCCGCTCCGCCAGCGCCATCAGCCCCACCGCCGCCGTGTCGCCACGGGCCAGCCCGGCGAAGCCGAGCGCCAGCAGCACCGTGCCGTACACCGGCAGTTCCGGCAGATCCCCGGCGCCGGGGGAACCGGACAGCATCCCGAGCAGCCGTTCCCGCAGGCGCTCGGCCAGGCGGGCCACCGGCTCCAGCCGGCCGTGCTGCGCGTGCGCCGCGAGCGCGGCCGCCTGCACCTGAAGCGCCCACGAATCCAGGAAGGGATCACCGGCCACCAGCAGGCTGCTCTCCCGTAGCCCCTCCGCCGCCTGTCGCCACAGGCCGAGGCCGACCTCGGTCAGCCCCCGGGCCAGTGCTATCTCCGCCCGGGCCTGCAGCGCTTCGGGAGTGAGGGCCTGGGCGGGCTCGGGCTGCCGGTCCAGGGCGGCGAGGTCCAGCCAGTACTCCGCCTCGTCGACCTCCCCGCGCTGCAGGCAGGCGGACACCAGCCCGTAGCGGACGCCGATCGCGTCCGACCAGTCACCGACCTCGCCGAGCGCGTCCGCGGCCCGCAGATGGTCGTACGCCTCCGCGCCGCGCTCCGTCTTGAGGCACAGCTCGCTGATCCGCCCATGACTGAGCAGCATCATGAACGGATTGCCGAGCGGCTCCACCGCGGCGAGCATCCGGCGGGCGCAGTCGAGCGCGCGCTCCGTCTCGTACGAGGATTCCCACAGGTAGCTGGCGACGCCCGCCGCGATGCCCGCCAGCATGGGCTCGTCGGCGTCGCACAGCTCCTGCAGCCGCGCGTACCGCGGCGGGTGCATGTCCGGGACGGCACACAGTACGACGGCCAGGGCCCGCAGCACGGTGTCCGGCGGGGCGGGCGGCAGGCGGCGCAGGGTGGCGAGCTGGCGCACGGCGTGCGGGCCGTGGCCCATGAAAAGGCCGGCCGTGCACACCACCGCCGCGCTTCGGGCCGCCTCCAGGTCCTCGGGGTCCTCCGGCCCCGGGCGGAAATGGGACAGCGGCCCGCCGGTCTCGGCAGCGAGGGCGGTGAGCCGGGCGTAGCTGCTGCCGGCGGACCACACGCAGGCCAGTGCGGCGGTGACGGCGGCGACGGCCGGCCCGTCGGCGCGGGCCAGGGCGTGCCGCAACGCCAGCACGAGGTTGTCCTGCTCGGCACGGACGCGGCCGAAGGAGGCCAACGCGTCGCCGCCGAAGAGCCCGTCGTGGTGCGCCCGGCCGAAGTCCCGGGCCCAGCGGAGGAACCGGCCGGTCACCACCTCGCCCTCGCCCGCCTCCTCCCGCCGGGCGGCGCTGAACTCCCGCAGCGTCTCCAGCATGTGGAAACGCACCCCGGAGGGGCTGTCACCCACCTTGATCAGGGACTGACCGGCCAGCTGCTCCAGCAGATCCAGCGCGCCCCCGGTCTCGCCGAGCACGTACTCCGCCGCGTCCACGGTGAAGCCCCCGGGGAAGACCGACAGCGCGCGCAGCGCCGCCCGGCCGTCGTCCTCCAGCAGGTTCCAGCTCCACTCGACCACGGCCCGAAGCGTGCGATGCCGCTCGGGTGCGTCCCGGGCGCCGCCGCGCAACAGCGCGAAACGGTCCTGCAGGCGGCGCGCGATGTCGGCGACGGAGAGCACCCGCACCCGGGCCGCGGCGAGTTCCACGGCCAGCGGCAGCCCGTCCAGGTGACGGCAGACCTCGGCCACGCGGTCGGCGGGCAGCTCCACGCCGGGCCGGGCCGCCCGCGCCCGCTGCACGAAGAGTTCCACCGAGGTCGCCGGGGACAACTCAGGCAGCGCGTACACGGACTCCGAGGTCAGCCCCAGTGGCGCCCGGCTGGTCGCCAGCACCCGCAGCTCCTTCGACCGCGAGACCAGCGCCTGTACGAGACCGGCCGCACCGGCGAGTACGTGCTCGCAGTTGTCCAGCACCAACAGGGCGGGGCCAGGACCCAGCGCGGCGACGATGCGGCTCACCACGTCCCCGCCGCCGGTGAACTGCCGGCCGTCCCCGGTGCCGACCGCCGAGGCCACTTCGTCGGCCACGTCCTCGTCGGCGGTGACACCGGCCAGGGTGACGAAGTGCACCAAGGGCTGCGCGGCCGCCCGGCTCACCGCGTACGAGAGCCGCGTCTTGCCCAGCCCACCGGGGCCTGTGACGGTGACCACCCGCGCGTCGCCCAGCAGCCGGGCGAGGGCGGCGATGTCGGCGTCCCGCCCCAGCAGGGGGTTCGGCTCATGCGGCACACCGTGGCGGACGGGTGGTGTGTCCGCGCGCAGCAACTCCTGGTGCACGGACCTGAGCCGGGGCCCCGGATCCGTGCCCAGCTCGTCGCGCAGCCCGCGTCGGTAGGTGTCGTACCGGGTCAGCGCCGCGGCCCGGCCCGCCGTGGCCGCCTCGCAGCGCAACAGCTCCGCCAACACCTCCTCGTCGCGAGGCAGTTCGCGGACCAGCTCGGCCAGCGGCGCCGCGGCCTCCTCCTTGCGCCCCAGCCGGGCCAGCGCGAGCGCCCGGTGCCGGACCAGCGATCGGAACGCCCGGACCCGGTCGGCACGCAGCGCCGTCACCGGATCGTGCCGTTCCTCGCCCTCCCCGGCCCCCAGACTGCCATCCCACAGTCCCAGTCCCTGCTCGGCCCGCGCCAAGGCACCCTCATGGTCCCCCGCCCGCGCGCACTCGGCGCTCGCGGCCTCGTACGACAGCAACGCCGAGCTGTCGACCTGCGTCTCGTCCAGCGCGAGCCGGTACCCCGTCGGCGTGCTCACGATCAGTCCGGCACCGAGCTGTGCCCGGAGCCGCGACACCAGGACCTGCACCGCCTTGCCCGGCCGCTCGGGCAGCTCCTCCGCCCACAGCCCCTCCACCAGCCGCCCCGTACTGCACCCGGTACGCAGATCCTCGGCGAGCAACGCCAACAGCCCACGCAGCCGAGGTGCCGTGACCTCCTGTCCGCGACAGGCGACTCGGGGCAGCAGGGTCAACTCGGTCGTCACGTCTGAAGATTAGCCAGCGGGCCGCCGAACACACTCACGAAACCGTCGCCTGTACGACGGCAGCCGCCACACCGGCGGCAGGAAGAGAGGCCCGAGGAAGACGGCTCCCCCCCTCGCCGGCTCGAAGGATGCTCAGTCGAGACAAAACTCGTTGCCCTCGATGTCCTGCATCACGATGCACGAATCGTTGCCGTCATACAGCAGGCGCACGCGTACCGCGCCGAGCGGGACCAGTCGTGCGCACTCGGCTTCGAGCGCGGCCAGGCGCTCTTCACCCACGAGTCCGGTGCCGACCCGCACGCAAAGATGCACCCGATTCTTGACGACCTTGCCTTCGGGAACGCGCTGGAAGAACAGTCGCGGGCCCACACCTGAGGGATCACTGCAGGCGAACCATGAACCCTGATCCTCAGGAGACCGGGAGCGGTCGAAATCGTCCCAAGTGGCGAACCCCTCCGGTGGCGGGGGTACGACGTACCCCAACACTTCGCACCAAAAGCGAGCGACGCGCTCAGGTTCTGCGCAGTCGAAGGTGACCTGGAACTGCTTGATCGATGACACAGGCGCACCATAACAAGGGGACTCCCTTGCTCATCTCCCGGTAGGAATCCGCATGTTGAGGGACGGATGGTCCTTGCGAGCCGCTGGGTCCAATCGAGTTCATGTACGTCTGCTGGCGGCTGGTCGCCGAAGAAGCCCAAGAAGCAGGGCCGCGCCCCCTCCGCTCACGCATCGCTCGCGCAAGCCGTCCCACGGCACCCCGGCCGCGTGCTGCGCCATGCCCCGAGCAACAGAAAACCCCAGGTCAGAGAAGATCCGACCTGGGATTCCAGTGGAGCCGCTTTCGGGATTCGAACCCGAGACCTACGCATTACGAGTGCGTTGCTCTGGCCATCTGAGCTAAAGCGGCGCGCCGTCCGCACTTATGGTGCGATCAGCAACGTCGGTAAGTCTACACAGTTTCCCGGGGTGCTTCGTACACGCCCCGGAGCGCGGGCCTCCGGGGCGGGCTGGAGGGGCTATGAGCAGCGCTTTCCGGGGGTCGGCGGGGTGCCGCGGAGGAGGTAGGTGTCGATCGCCGAGTCGATGCAGGAGCTGCCGCGGCCGTAGGCGGTGTGGCCGTCGCCGACGTAGGTCAGCAGGCGGCCCGAGGAGAGCTGACGGGAGAGGGACCGGGCCCAGGGGTAGGGGGTCGCCGGGTCGCGGGTGGTGCCGACCACGACGATGGGTGCCGCGCCCTTCGCCTCGATGCGGTGCGGCTCGCCCGCGGCCTTCACCGGCCAGTACGCGCAGTTCAGCGAGGCCCAGGCCAGGCTCTCACCGAAGACCGGGGACGCCTTCTCGAACTGCGGGACAGCCTTCTCCACCTGCCCGGGGCCGGTGAAGGCGGGCGGCAGGTCGAGGCAGTTCACGGCGGCGTTGGCCATCATCAGGTTGCTGTAGTGGCCGTTCGCGTCGCGTTCGTAATAGCTGTCGGAGAGGGCGAGCAGGCTGGCGCCGTCGTTCTTCTGCATCGCCGAGGTCAGCGCTTCACGCAGCTGCTCCCAGGTCCCCTCGTCGTACATCGCCGCGATCACCCCGGTGGTGGCCAGCGACTCGCCGAGCATGCGGTGATTCGCGTCGTCCGCCGGGATGGGGTGGGCGTCCAGCTTGCGGAAGAAGGCCGTGAGGTGGTCGCCGACCTGGGCGGGTGTCGTGCCCCTGCCGCCGAGCGGGCAGTCGGGCTGCCGTACACAGTCCTTCGCGAACGCCTGGAACGCCGTCTCGAAGCCGGCCGTCTGGTCCAGGTTGAGCTTCCGGGCGTCCAGGGAGGGGTCCATCGCCCCGTCCAGCACCAGGCGGCCCACCCGGTCCGGGAACAGTCCGGCGTACGTCGCCCCGAGGAAGGTGCCGTACGACGCCCCCACGTAGTTCAGCCTGGGGTCTCCGAGCACCGCCCGCAGAATGTCCATGTCCCGCGCCGCCTCGACGGTGGACACGTGCCGCAGCAGCTTGGCCGAGTGCGCCCCGCAGCTGTCGGCGAACGTCCGGTACTCGCTGACCAGCGCGTTCGTCTCCCGCTGGCCGTTGGGCGTGTTGTCCGTCTGCGTGTAGGTGTCCATCCGGCGCCCGTCGAGGCATTCGACGGGCTCGCTGCGGGCGACGCCCCGTGGGTCCATCGCGACCATGTCGTAGCGGGCGCGGATCTCGGCGGGATAGCCGATGCCCGCGTACTGCTGGAGGTAGTCGATCGCGGAGCCGCCCGGGCCGCCCGGGTTGACCAGCAGCGAGCCGAGCGGCCGGTCCTTGCCGGTGGCCTTCTTGCGGGCGACGGCGAGCCGGATGTCACCCGAGCCGGGCTTGGCGTAGTCGAGCGGGGCCACCATCGTGGCGCACTGGAAGCCGGGGGCACCGCAGCTGCGCCAATGCAGGTGCTGGGTGTAGTACGACGACAGCGCCGCCGGGGTGGACCGCGGCAGTGCGGCCAGCGCCGCCTCCGCCGCACCGCCGGACGACGTGGTCGAGCTGCCGGAGGAACAGGCGGACACGAGCAGCGCGGCGACCGCGAGCAGGCTGCCCGAGACGCACGCGGTCGCCCGGCGGGTCCGGTTTCGGGTCCGGGTGGCGTGCTTCCGGCGGGGGGAGGGCCAGGTGTGCATCGGACGAGCGTAACGCTGAGCAACGAGATGGGTGCGGTGCGTTCGGACTGTGGCCTCGTACGGGGGACGCGGTCCGTCAACCACCGTACGCCCGGCTCACCCCGCCCGCAGTGCCATCGTCATCGCCTCCACCGCCAGCAGCGGAGCCACGTTGCGGTCCAGGGCCTCGCGGCAGGCGGCGATCGCCTCGATGCGGCGCAGCGTGGCCTCCGGGGTGCTGCCGCGGGCCAGCCGCTCCAGGGCGTCCTCGGTGTCGCCGTTGGCGATGGCGACCCGTGAGCCGAGCTGGAGGGCGAGGACGTCGCGGTAGAAGCCGGTGAGGTCGCCGAGGGCCACGTCCAGGCTGTCGCGCTGCGTGCGGGTTCTGCGGCGCTTCTGCATGTCCTCGAGGTCCTTCATCACGCCCGCCGTGCCGCGCGGCAGCCGGCCGCCCTGGACCGCGCCGAGCGCCGCCTTCAGCTCCTCGGTCTCCTTGCCGTCCATCTCCTCGGCGAGCTGCTTGGCGTCCTCGGCGGCCGCGTCGACCAGCTCCTGGGCCGCTTTGAGGCAGGCGCCCACCTCGTCCAGGCGCAGCGGGAGCCTGAGCACGGCGGCGCGGTGCTCGCGGGCCGCCGGGTCGGTGGCCAGCCGGCGGGCCCGGTCGACGTGACCCTGGGTGGCGCGGGCGGCGGCCACGGCGACCTCGGGTTCGATGCCGTCACGGCGGACGAGCATGTCGGCGACCGCGTCGACCGAGGGCGTCCGCAGGTTCAGGTGGCGGCAGCGGGAGCGGATCGTGGGCAGGACGTCCTCGATCGAGGGGGCGCACAGCAGCCAGACCGTCCGCGGAGCGGGCTCCTCGACGGCCTTGAGGACGGCGTTGGCCGACTTCTCGTTCAGCCGCTCGGCGTCCTCGACCAGAATGATCTGCCAGCGGCCGTTGGCCGGGGCGGTGAACGACTTGCGGACCGTGTCCCGCATGTCCTTCACCAGGATCTCCGAGCCCACGGCGGCGACCGTGGTGACGTCCGCGTGGGTGCCGAGCAGCGCGGTGTGGCAGCCGTCGCAGAAGCCGCAGCCGGGTGATCCGCCGAGGGCGCGGTCGGGGCTCACGCACTGCAGGGCCGCGGCGAAGGCCCGCGCCGTCTGGTTCCGGCCCGCTCCGGGCGGGCCCGTGAACAGCCAGGCGTGGGTCATCTTCGACGCCTCCGGCGGCGGCTCGGCCGCCGCGGCGGCCGTGACCAGGGCGTCGGCGTCCCGGGCTGCGGCGTCGAGCACCGCGCTCACCTTCTCCTGCCCGACGAGGTCGTCCCACACGGTCATGGGTCACGCCGCCCTTCCGTCACACTTCGCGTTCCGCCATCCATTGTGCGGGTGGGCACTGACAACGACGGCGGCGCCCGTCGGTGCACCTGAATGCTCCGACGGGCGCCGCCCGCTGTCCTCGCTCAGTCGCGGCGACCGCGACCCCGGCCCCGGCGGCCCTGCTCCGCGCCGGGCTCCCCGTGCTCCTGCTCGTCGTACGACCCCAGCAGTTCGTCCGCCAGGGACGGCAGGTCGTCCAGCGGGGTCTCCTCGGCCCAGTCCGGGCGGGGCCGGCGGCGCGGCGTGCCGTCGGCGTCGACCTGCGGCATCTCGCGCGTACGGCCCTCGGAGCCGTCGGGGCCCGCGCCCGGCCGCTCGTCCCGGAAGAAGCCGGGCGGCATCCGGTCCGCCGGGGCGTCGCCCCGCACGGGCGGCAGTACGGCAGTCTCGTCCGCGGCGCCAGTGGTCACCGGCGGCAGTACGGCGGTCTCGTCGGCGGAGGCGGACGGCGGTACGGCCTTCTCGTCCGCGGACACGGGCGGCAGTACGGCCGTCTCGTCCGCCGCACCCGGAATCACCGGCGGCAGCACCGCCGTCTCGTCGGCGGCCGCAGACGCAGCCGGCGGCTGCGGCAGCTCGGCCGTCACCTCGGAGTCGGGGCCGGCCCCGCCCTTGCGGGCATCTCCGGCTCGCTTCTCGCGCACCGGCCGCAGCACCGTCGTCTCGTCCGCGCCCGGCGAGATCACCGGCGTCGGCACGGTCGCCGCATCCGGGGTCATGCCCGGCACCGCCGACTGCGGAGTGGCGGGCTTGAGGGCCGCCGCGTCGGCCGCAGCCGCGGCCTCGGCCGCCTGGCGACGGGCCTCCTCGGCGCGCAGCAGGGCCTCCTCGGCCTTGCGCTGCTTCTCCAGGCGACGCGCTTCCTCCTCGGCGCGCAGCCGGGCCTGCCGGGCCTCTTCCTCGGCGCGCAGCCGGGCCTCCTCCTCGGCCTGCTTGCGCCGCCGCTCCTCCTCGGCCCTGCGGCGGGCCTCCTCCTCGGCGCGGGCCTTCTCCTCGGCGAGGAGCCGCTGTCGCTCCTCCTCCGCCCGGCGCCGCGCCTCCTCGGCCCGCTGCCGGGCCTCCTCCGCCTGCCGTTCGGCCTCGCGGCGCTGCGCCTCCTCCAGCTCGCGGCGCTTGCGCTCCTCCTCTTCGGCGCGCAGCTTGGCGAGCTGCTCCTGGCGCTCGCGCTCCAGGCGCTCCTCCTCGGCCTTGCGCGCGGCCTCTTCCTCGGCCTTGCGGCGCGCCTCCTCCTCGGCCTTCTTCCGCGCCTCCTCCTGAGCCTTGATCTCGGCCTCGGACAGCGGCAGCACCGTGTCGAGCCGGTGCCGGATCACGGTGGTGACGGCCTCGGGCTCCTGCGCGGCGTCCACGATCAGGTAGCGGCCCGGGTCGGAGGCGGCGAGCGTGAGGAAACCGGCCCGCACGCGCGCGTGGAACTCGGCGGGCTCCGACTCCAGCCGGTCGGGCGCCTCGGTGAACCGCTCGCGGGCGGCCTCCGGCGAGACGTCCAGCAGAACGGTGAGGTGCGGGACGAGCCCGTCGGTCGCCCAGCGGTTGATGCGGGCGATCTCGGTCGGGGACAGGTCGCGGCCCGCGCCCTGGTAGGCCACGGACGAGTCGATGTACCGGTCCGAGATGACGACGGCGCCGCGCTCCAGGGCGGGCCGTACGACGGTGTCGACGTGCTCGGCCCGGTCGGCGGCGTACAACAGCGCTTCCGCGCGGTGCGACAGGCCCGCCGAGGACACGTCCAGCAGGATCGAGCGCAGCCGCTTGCCCACCGGGGTGGCACCCGGCTCGCGGGTGAGGACGACCTCGTGGCCCTTGGCGCGGATCCACTCCGCGAGCGCCTCGGCCTGGGTGGACTTGCCGGCGCCGTCGCCGCCCTCCAGGGCGATGAAGAAGCCGTTCGCCGCCGGGGCCTGGACGGGGTCGTCGCCGCCGAGCAGCGCGTCCTTGAGGTCCTGGCGCAGCGGGACGCCGGAGCGGTCGTCGACCTTGGCGAGCACCAGCGCGGCCACCGGCAGCAGCAGCGCGCCGACCAGCATCAGCGTGAAGGCGGCACCGCCGTGCGCGAAGACGAACCTGCCGTTCTCCAGCCGGTGCGGGCCGATCAGCGCCGCGACCAGGGGGGCGATCAGGGCGCCGAGCGCTATGAAGACCCGTACGACCGCGTGCAGGTGCTCGGTGGTGCGGGCCCTGCGGTACTCCTCGGTCTCCTGGTCGAGCAGGGCGTGCCCGGTGTTCGCGGCCACGCCCGCGGCGAGGCCGGCCAGCGTGACGATCAGCAGCACGGTGGTGACGTCCGGGACGAGCCCGGCGGCCAGCAGGGCGATGCCGGTGAAGGCGATCGCGAGGGCCAGGAGCCGACGGCGCGAGAGCGAGGGCAGCACCGAGGACGCCGTACGGATGCCGACGGCGACACCGCCGGTCAGGCCCAGCACCAGCAGGCCGTACAGGACCGGGCCGCCGCCCATGTCCTTGGCGTGCAGCACGCACACCGCGACCGCGGCGGCGATGGCTCCGGCCACCGCGGCACAGGCCGGGACGAGCAGCGGGATGGCGCCCGTACGGCCCTTGTCGACGCCCGTGCCGGTGCGCGGCCGGCGCAGGCCCTCCAGCGGGGAGCGCGGGCGGGGGGTGCGCGTGCCGGGCAGCTCCAGGAAGGTGACCACGGACAGGGACGCGGCGAACAGTCCCGCCGCCACGTACGACCCGAGGGCCGCCTGGTGCTGGTCGAACCAGGCCACGACGGTGCCGAGCAGGTTGTTCAGCAGGGCGGCGACGACCAGGGCGGCGGCGGCCAGCGGGACCGCCAGGAAGCTGGTGCGCAGCGCGAGGCGGCGCAGGGCGTCGAGGTGGTCCGGCAGCGGCCGTACCGTCGCCCCCTCCGGGGGCGGGGCGGGCAGCAGGGCGGGGGCCGCGCTCTCCCGGCACACCGTCCACAGCCGCTCGGCGACGCCGGTCACGAAGGCGGTGACCAGCAGGACCGCGAGTGCGTTGTCCGGGGTCCAGTCGATCCACAAGGGCGCGACGATCAGCAGCGCGGCCCGCACGCCGTCGGCGCCGGCCATGGTCCAGCGGCGGTCGAGCGGGCCCTCCTGCGAGGTGAGCGTGGTCAGCGGGCCGAGCAGCACCGCGCCGAAGAGCAGCGCGGCGAGGATGCGCGCCGCGAAGACGGTCGCCACTGCGAACGCCACGCCTCGGTAGCCGCCGCCGAAGGAGCCCTCGACGATGGCCGCCTGGAGGACGAGAAGGACCAGCACAAGCAGTGCGAGGGTGTCGCCGACACCGCTCACGAGCTGCGCGCTCCACAGGCGCCGCAGCTCCGGTCGGCGCAGCAGGGAGCGGACGGCGCGCTCGCGGGAGTCCGCGACGAGGGCGTCGTCCGGTTCGGTGGTGGGGGCCGTTGGCTGCTCGGCTCGCGTCATGCGTTCAGCCTATCGGCAGCCACCGACAGCACACCCAGGCCGTCCGAGCGTGCGCGCGCCCCGACACCAAAGTGATGCCGGGGCGTTCGTTTCGCGAAGCCGGAGCGTCAGTCCTCCGCGCCGGAGGCGGTCGCCTTCGAAGCCGTCGCCTTCTTGGCCGTCGTCTTCTTCGCCGTGGTCTTCTTCGCGGCCGCGGTCGTCTTCTTCGCGGCCGTCTTCTTCGCGGCGGTGGCGGTCTTCTTCGCCGGAGCGGCCTTCTTGGCCGTGGCCTTCTTCGCCGTCTTCTTGGCGGGCCCCTTCGCCCGCTTCTCGGCGAGCAGCTCGAAGCCGCGCTCCGGAGTGATCGTTTCCACACTGTCGCCGGAGCGCAGGGTCGCGTTGGTCTCGCCGTCGGTGACGTACGGACCGAAGCGGCCGTCCTTGACCACGACCGGCTTGCCGGAGACCGGGTCCTCGCCCAGCTCCTTCAGCGGCGGCTTGGCGGCCGCGCGGCCCCGCTGCTTCGGCTGGGCGTAGATCGCCTGCGCCTCCTCCAGCGTGATCGCGAAGATCTGGTCCTCGGACTGCAACGAGCGCGAGTCCGTGCCCTTCTTCAGGTACGGGCCGTAGCGGCCGTTCTGCGCGGTGATCTCCACGCCGTCGGCGTCGGTGCCGACGACCCGCGGCAGCGACATCAGGTTCAGGGCGTCCTCGAGGGTCACCGTGTCCAGCGACATGGACTTGAAGAGGGAGGCGGTGCGCGGCTTGACCGCGTTCTTGCCGGTCTTCGGGGTGCCCTCGGGGAGGATCTCCGTGACGTACGGGCCGTAGCGGCCGTCCTTGGCGACGATCATGTTCCCGGTCTCCGGGTGGGCGCCCAGCTCGAAGTCGCCGCTCGGCTTGGCCAGCAGTTCCTCGGCCAGCTCGACGGTCAGCTCGTCCGGCGCCAGGTCGTCCGGGATGTCGGCGCGCTGGTGCTGCTCGGTGTCCTTCTCGCCGCGCTCGATGTACGGGCCGTAGCGGCCGACGCGCAGCACGATGTCGTTGCCCACCGGGAACGAGGAGACCTCGCGCGCGTCGATCGCGCCCAGGTCGGTCACCAGCTCCTTGAGGCCGCCGAGGTGGTCCCCGTCGCCGTTGCCCGCGTCGGCGGCACCGCCGACGCCCCCCGCGGCGAAGCCGCTGTCGGACGCGGTCTCGCCGAAGTAGAAGCGCTTCAGCCACGGCACGGCCTGGGCCTCGCCGCGGGCGATGCGGTCGAGGTCGTCCTCCATCTTGGCGGTGAAGTCGTAGTCGACGAGCCGTCCGAAGTGCTTCTCCAGGAGGTTGACCACGGCGAAGGACAGGAAGGACGGCACCAGGGCCGTGCCCTTCTTGAACACGTAGCCGCGGTCGAGGATCGTGCCGATGATCGACGCGTACGTCGACGGGCGGCCGATCTCGCGCTCTTCCAGCTCCTTGACCAGGGAGGCCTCGGTGTAGCGGGCCGGGGCCTTGGTGGCGTGGCCGTCGACCGTGATCTCCTCGGCGGACAGCCCGTCGCCCTCGGCGACCTGCGGCAGGCGGCGCTCGCGGTCGTCCAGCTCGGCGTTCGGGTCGTCGGCGCCCTCGACGTAGGCCTTCAGGAAGCCGTGGAAGGTGATCGTCTTGCCGGAGGCGCTGAACTCGACGGTCCGGCCGTCGGCGGCGACGCCGCCGATCTTCACGGTCACGCTGTTCCCGGTCGCGTCCTTCATCTGGGAGGCGACGGTCCGCTTCCAGATCAGCTCGTAGAGCTTGAACTGGTCGCCGGTCAGGCCCGTCTCCGCCGGGGTGCGGAAACGATCACCCGAGGGGCGGATCGCCTCGTGCGCCTCCTGGGCGTTCTTGACCTTGGCGGCGTAGGTGCGCGGCTGCGGGGGCAGGTAGTCGGCGCCGTACAGCTGCGTGACCTGGGCGCGGGCGGCCGCGACCGCGGTGTCGCTCAGCGTCGTGGAGTCCGTACGCATGTACGTGATGTAGCCGTTCTCGTACAGCTTCTGCGCGACCTGCATCGTGGCCTTCGCGCCGAAGCCCAGCTTGCGGCTGGCCTCCTGCTGCAGCGTCGTCGTACGGAACGGGGCGTACGGCGAGCGGCGGTACGGCTTGGACTCGACGGAGCGCACGGAGAAGCGGGTGTTCTCCAGGGCGGCGGCGAGGGCGCGGGCGTTCGCCTCGTCGAGGTGGAGGGTGTTCTCGCTCTTGAGCTGTCCCAGGGAGTCGAAGTCGCGGCCCTGCGCGACCCGCCTGCCGTCGACGGTCTGCAGGCGGGCGACCAGCGACGACGGGTCCGACGGATCCCCCGCGCGGCCGGTCGCGAAGGTGCCCGTCAGGTCCCAGTACTCAGCCGAACGAAACGCGATGCGCTCGCGTTCCCGCTCCACCACGAGCCGGGTCGCGACCGACTGGACACGGCCGGCCGACAGGCGCGGCATGACCTTCTTCCACAGGACCGGCGAGACCTCGTAGCCGTAGAGGCGGTCGAGGATGCGGCGGGTCTCCTGGGCGTCGACCATGCGCTGGTTGAGGTCGCGCGGGTTGGCGACGGCCTCGCGGATCGCGTCCTTGGTGATCTCGTGGAACACCATGCGCTTGACCGGGACCTTGGGCTTCAGGACCTCCATGAGGTGCCACGCGATGGCCTCGCCCTCGCGGTCCTCATCGGTGGCGAGGAAGAGCTCGTCGGAGTCCTTCAGCAGGTCCTTGAGCTTCTTGACCTGGGCCTTCTTGTCGGCGTTGACGACATAGATCGGCTCGAAGTCGTGCTCGACGTCCACGCCGAGGCGGCGGACCTCGCCCGTGTACTTCTCCGGCACCTCCGCGGCACCGTTGGGAAGGTCGCGGATGTGCCCGACGCTCGCTTCGACTACGTAGCCGGGGCCCAGGTAGCCCTTGATCGTCTTCGCCTTGGCAGGCGACTCGACGATGACGAGTCGGCGGCCGCCCTGTGCGGTCTCGCTGGTCGGGGACAACTTCGCTCTTCTCTCCGGTCGACGCTGTGGCCTCCCCAGGCCTTGTCCCGGGGTCGCGGCGCGCTTCTGGCTCGTGTGACGCTGCGGAGTGTGACGCTACATCCCGCCCCCGTGTCAAACGGGAAAAGCCCACAACGGCCACTCGAACGGTAACCCGACTACCGGCATTCCTGCCGCCCGGAGTGTCCGTCGACCCGCCACCCCCTGTCCGGAGCGTGACGCTCCAATTACTCGTACGGCAGTACGGCCGCCGACGTCAGAGGCGGGTCAGGCAGTACGCGGCGAGGCCCAGCGCGATGACTCCGGCGGCGCCTGCGAGGGTTCCCGATGCGACCTGGCTCACACCCTGGGCGACGGGTTCACCACGCCGCACCCGAGTCCCGGTCCACACCAACAGAGCGCCCCCGAACAGGGCGAACACCACTCCCGCGAAGATCGCCGGCCCGCTCTCCATGGCCCGCCCGCCCCTTCCGTGCCGTCCGCCCCTACCCAGCGCGGGGAGGGTGGCACGCGCGGGAGACGGGCGGGCGACATCAGGGTGAACGGAAGGTCGACGTGACCTCGAACACACAGCCGAACGAGGTAGCCCCGGCCGGGCACCCGTAATTTTCCGGCCGTTTTACCGGCACCGGCGCGTCCCCGCCCGTGCCACCGGCATACGACGCCGATCCGGACGCGGGTACGACGGCTCGGGTAGCCGGACTACGGCACCCGGCCCGGCCGCCGTACCCCGCCTCACACCACCGGTTCCAGGAAGCCCTGCTCCACCAGCAGCCGGATCTGCGCCGGCGTGCGGTCGCGCAGCAGCACCGGGTCCTCGCCGACGAGCTGGGCGATGGCGTCCAGGATGCGGCCGGCGCTCAACGTGCCGTCGCACACGCCCGCGAAGCCCGCGCCGACCGTGTCCACCTTCGTGGCGCGGCGCATCCCGCGGTGCTGGCGCAGCACCACGTGCTCCGGGTCCTCGGCGCCGGGCAGTCCGACCTGCTCCTGGACCACCTCGGCGGCCAGCCTGAAGTGACCTTCGAGCAAGGCCGCGTCGTCGTACTCCCGGAGGAAGTCGAGGCGGTCGAAGTGCGCCCGGATCGCCTCCCCGAGCGGCTGTTCGACCGGGTGCGGCCACTCCTCCACGGTGACCGAGGGCTCGGCGGCCCCGGTCCTGCGCAGGGTGATCCAGCCGAAGCCGACCCCCTTGACCTTGCGCGCCTCGAACTCGTCGAGCCAGGCGTCGTACCGCGCCTGGTACTCCGCGGGGTCACCGCGGTGGTCGCCCGCGTCCCTGAGCCACAGCTCGGCGTACTGCGTGATGTCCTGCACCTCGCGCTGCACGATCCAGGCATCGCACCCGCGCGGCACCCATGACTTGAGTCTGTCCTGCCAGTCCTCCCCTGCGACGTGCTGCCAGTTGGCGAGGAACTGCGCGAACCCGCCCTCGTTCAGCCGTTCCCCCGCCTGCTGAACGAGCGAGCGGCACAGATCGTCCCCGCCCATCCCGCCGTCGCGGTACGTCAGTCGGGCACCCGGCGAGATCACGAACGGCGGGTTGGAGACGATCAGATCGAAGGTCTCGTCGTCCCGGACCGGCTCGAACAGCGAGCCCTCGCGCAGGTCGGCGGCGGGCGCCCCGGAGAGCGCCAGCGTCAGCGCGGTGATGTGCAGCGCGCGCGGGTTGACGTCGGTGGCCGTCACGCGCGTGGCGTGCTGGGAGGCGTGCAGCGCCTGGATGCCGGAGCCGGTGCCGAGGTCGAGCGCGGAGGCGACGGGCGTACGGACGGTGATGCCGGCGAGGGTCGTGGAGGCGCCGCCGACACCGAGGACGACGGCTGCATCTGCCTCACGGCCTCGCCGGACGATGCCGCCCGCGCCGCCGACCGCGCAGCCCAGGTCGGACACGATGAACCAGTCCTCGCCGCCGGGCCCGCCGTAGGGCCGTACGTCCACGGTCGCGGCCACCTCGTCGCCGCCCACGCGCGTGAGCCAGCCGCTCTCCAGGGCCTCCTCGACCGGCAGAACGGCCGCCACGCGCGCGTGGGGCGCCGGTTGCTGGAGCAGGAAGAGCCGTACGAGCGTCTCCAGCGGCGTGTCGCCGCGGGTGGCCCGCAGGGCGGGCACGGTCTCGCTGCGGGCCAGCGCCGCGTAGGCGGGGGCACCGAGCAGGTCGAGCAGCCCGTCGGCGGTGAAGGAGGCGGCCAGCAGGGCGTCGCGCAGACGCGCGGCGACCTCGGGCCGGTCGGTGGCGGGCAGGGGGGCGAGGCCGGAGTCAGTCACGCCCCCCATTGTGGCCCGCGGGGGCGGCCGGGGGCTGCCTCAGCGCGGGCCGTGGGCCGATGTCAGCCGGTCGTCGCCGAGGTCGACGCCGGCGCCGACGCGGCGACCTGGCAGCTGGGCTGCTTGGCGATGGCCGCCTGGACGTCGCCCTGCTCCAGCCGCTTCAGCGCCTCCGTGCCGCTGTTGCTCTGCTTGCCGATCCGCTTCGTCTGGTCGGCGACGTCGTGCAGCCCCTGGGCGAACTTGCCCTGGTCCTTGGTGTCGAGGTCGTCGACCTGCTTCTTCAGGCCGGCGTACGAGGAGGAGAGACCGCTCAGGTTCTTGGCGGCGTCCTGCTGCCGCTTGGCGCCGTCGTCGATGCCGGGGGGCGCTCCGGCGCTGCTGATGGCGGCGGCGAGCGCCTTGTAGCCGTCGGCCATGTCCTGGAAGGCCTGCGAGTACGTCGCCTTGGCCGTCTTCGGCGGCAGGTTGCTGTCCGTGGCGATCTTGGCTATCGACGCGTTCGCCGCCCTGATCTTCGCGTCCTGCGCGGGTACCGCGTCGCACACCGTCTTGGCCCAGGCCACCAGCTTGGGGTCGGGTCCGCTGTCCTTGTTGCTGCTGCATCCCGACAACGCCACTACCAGTACCGCACCGCCGGACAGTGCGGCCGCGAGCTTCTTGTTCACCGGATTGGTCCCTTCCATGGCTCTCGGCCCCCGGAATCTACACGCGGACCGACGTGATCCACACACCGAACGCCCTATTAGTCAGTTTTTGTGACTCTTTGCGCATGGGAGAGAAGGCTCACGGCGTGGGCGCGCCCACACACGAAGCGGGCGGGCGGCGCGTCAGCACGCGCCACCCGCCCGCCCGTTGTGCAGGCCTGATGCGGACGGCCTACGAAACCACAGCCGGATCAGCCGAGTTGGAGACCCGCTCGGCACCGTCGTCGTCGCCGACGGCGATGCCGCGCCGCTTGGAGACGTACACCGAGACGACGATCACCACGAGCGCCAGGATCGCGATCGCGATGCGCACACCGATGTTCTTGTCGCTGCCGTAGGAGAACTTGATCACCGCGGGCGCGATGAGCAGCGAGACCAGGTTCATGACCTTCAGCAGCGGGTTGATCGCCGGCCCCGCGGTGTCCTTGAAGGGGTCGCCGACCGTGTCGCCGATCACCGTGGCCGCGTGGGCTTCACTGCCCTTGCCGCCGTGGTGACCGTCCTCCACCAGCTTCTTGGCGTTGTCCCAGGCGCCACCGGAGTTGGCGAGGAACACCGCCATCAACGTGCCCGCGCCGATCGCTCCCGCAAGGTACGAACCGAGCGCGCCGACGCCGAGGGTGAACCCGATGAAGATCGGCGCCATGACGGCGAGCAGACCCGGCGTGGCCAGCTCCCGCAGGGCGTCCTTGGTGCAGATGTCGACGACGCGCCCGTACTCGGGCTTCTCGGTGTAGTCCATGATCCCGGGGTGCTCGCGGAACTGCCGCCGCACCTCGAACACCACCGAACCCGCCGAGCGTGACACGGCGTTGATGGCGAGTCCGGAGAAGAGGAAGACGACCGCGGCACCCGCGATGAGGCCGACCAGGTTGTTGGGCTGCGAGATGTCCAGCGACAGGCTCAGCGGCGCACCCGGCCCGGTGAGCTTCGCCCCGACGTCCTGCACGTTGGTGGTGATCGCGTCCCGGTACGACCCGAAGAGCGCCGAGGCCGCGAGGACGGCGGTGGCGATGGCGATGCCCTTGGTGATGGCCTTGGTGGTGTTGCCGACCGCGTCCAGGTTGGTGAGCACCTGCGCGCCCGCGCCCTGGACGTCGCCGGACATCTCGGCGATGCCCTGCGCGTTGTCGGAGACCGGCCCGAAGGTGTCCATCGCGACGATCACGCCCACCGTGGTGAGCAGACCGGTGCCGGCCAGCGCGACCGCGAACAGCGCCAGCATGATCGACGTGCCGCCGAGCAGGAACGCGCCGTACACGGCGAGCCCGATGAGCAGGGCGGTGTAGACGGCCGATTCCAGGCCCACCGAGATGCCGGCCAGGATGACGGTGGCCGGGCCCGTGAGGGAGGTCTTGCCGATGTCCCGCACCGGACGGCGGTTGGTCTCGGTGAAGTAGCCGGTCAGCTGCTGGATGACGGCGGCGAGCAGGATACCGATGGCGACCGCGACCAGCGCGAGGATGCGCGGGTCGCCCTCCTTGCCCTTGATCGCCGCGTCGGTGACGCCGTTCAGGTCGGAGTACTTCGCGGGCAGGTAGACGAAGACCGCGACCGCGACCAGCGCGAGGGAGATCACCGCGGAGATGAAGAAGCCGCGGTTGATCGCCGTCATACCGCTGCGGTCGGCGCGCCGCGGGGCGACCGCGAAGATGCCGATCATGGCGGTGAGCACGCCGATGGCGGGCACGAGCAGCGGGAACGCGAGCCCGGAGTCGCCGAAGGCGGCCTTGCCGAGGATCAGCGCGGCCACCAGGGTGACGGCGTACGACTCGAACAGGTCGGCCGCCATGCCGGCGCAGTCGCCGACGTTGTCGCCCACGTTGTCGGCGATGGTCGCGGCATTGCGCGGATCGTCCTCCGGAATGCCCTGCTCGACCTTGCCGACCAGGTCGGCGCCGACGTCGGCGGCCTTGGTGAAGATGCCGCCGCCCACACGCATGAACATGGCGATCAGGGCGGCGCCGAGGCCGAAGCCCTCGAGCACCTTCGGCGCGTCGGCCGCGTACACCAGCACCACACAGGAGGCGCCCAGCAGGCCGAGGCCCACCGTGAACATGCCGACGACGCCGCCCGTGCGAAATGCGATCTTCATCGCGGTGTGCGAAACGGTGGTGAGATCCTTTTGCGGTTCACCCGGGCCCGGGGTCGCTTCCCGGGCCGCCGCGGCGACCCGCACATTGCTGCGCACGGCCAGCCACATGCCGATATAGCCGGTGGCCGCCGAGAACGCCGCGCCGATCAGGAAGAACACCGACCGGCCGGCGCGCTGATTCCAGTCGTCCGCGGGCAGCAGCATGAGCAGGAAGAAGACGACGACGGCGAATACGCCGAGCGTGCGCAGCTGCCGGGCGAGATACGCCTTGGCGCCCTCCTGGACCGCCTCGGCGATCTTTTTCATGCTGTCGGTGCCCTCGCCCGCTGCCAGCACCTGGCGCACCAGGACACCCGCGACCACGAGCGCGGCCAGGGCGACGGCCGCGATCACCGCCACGATGATCCGGTTGTCGTCGGTCAGGACCGCTGCTGCGAAGGTTGTGGGTCGACCCAACTGATGAGGGGTAGAAAGCCCCGCCATTCGTCCTCCTTGACGCTTGGGCTGAGCTCAAGATGTGGACGGATTGTAGGTACCCGACCGTGATCTAAACAGGGCGCGGTAAACGGAATTGGCCTTCTCGTGCTCTTCAGCAAATGATCGAGGTCACGTCAGGGAACCCGAAAGTGGTAATGCCTCAAAGGCATTGACGGCCACATTGATGCTTGATCGAATTATCGGCCTATCGATCGTGAATTCCTTCACGAAATCCAGGGTCGCCGGAAACGGCGCCGGAAGCAACACGAAAGGCCCTGCTCAGCAGGGCCCTTCGATGCGCTGTGCGCGGGGGTTCAGGCGAGTGCCGCGGCCGGCGGGGCGGTGGGCCAGCTCATGCGGATCAGCCCGCCGTTCTCGCCCGTGGTGACCTCCACGTCGTCCACGAGACCGCTGATGACGGCGAGGCCCATCTCGTCCTCCTCCGCCTCCACGTCCGCGTCGGCTGCGGCACCGCCGGCCACCCGCTCGGCGGGGGCGGCGTGCGGGGCCTCGTCGCCGACCTCGATGGAGAACGCTTTCTCCTCCTCGATCAGCGCGACCTTCACGGGTGCCGTGATGGCGTTGCTCTGATGCAGTCCGACAGCACGCGAGCAGGCCTCACCAACGGCGAGCCGGACCTCGTCGAGGACGGCCTCGTCCACTCCGGCCCTGCGCGCCACCGCGGCCGCCACCAGCCGGGCCGTACGGACGTGCTCGGGCAGCGCGCTGAAGCGGAGTTCGACGGTGGCCATGCATCCCCCTCGCGACTACGGGCGTGCGATCCGGGGGCGGGGCGCCGAGAGCCCACACCCCCTGATGAACTTCTGGGCCCCGGACACACCGGCCCGGGGCGGGACCGACCGGCGTCCGGACCGATGAGCGGTCCGGACCCGGCGATCGGCCCGGTGTCAGTCGGTGGCCGCCACCGCTTCCTCGACCGAGGTGTGGATCGGGAACACCTTGGTGAGGCCGGTGATGCGGAAGATCTTCAAAATGCGCTCCTGGTTGCAGACCAGGCGCAGCGAGCCCTCATGGGCACGCACCCGCTTCAGGCCGCCGACCAGCACGCCGAGCCCGGTGGAGTCGAGGAAGTCCACGCCCTCCATGTCGACGACGAGGTGGAAATTCCCGTCGTTCACCAGCTCGACCAGCTGCTCGCGCAGCTTGGGCGCGGTGTATACATCGATTTCGCCACCGACCTCGACGACCGTACGATCGCCGACGGTACGGGTCGACAGGGACAGGTCCACGGATCCTCCAGCACCTTGCTATCGAGCGGTCGCCCCTCGGGCACCTCGGCTTGCGGCCCCCGGGACGCATCGCCAGCCGCGATGGCATTCAATCACTTACCGCAGGCGTGCACGACGCCTTGGCTCCATTGTCCGCTACGCCAGTGACACACTCGGTGCCGATGGCCAAGAATCACCGATCCGATCGACCCCCGGCGAACCCGGCGTCCCGCCCGTCTCCGGGCGCCGTCCTGGACCGGCTCGCCTCCGGGCCGAGCCGCTCCGCGCGCATCACTCATACGGAGCACTTGCCCCCGCGCGCGGGTCGGCATGCCGTCTGGCCTGATCGAATTCGCCCGGAAGTGATCGCGGCCGTGCAGGCGTGCGGCATCGAGCACCCCTGGGCCCACCAGGCGCTGGCCGCCGAGCACGCCCTGGACGGCGACTCGGTGGTCGTCGCCACCGGCACCGCCTCGGGCAAGTCCCTCGCCTACCTCATGCCCGTCCTGTCCGCCCTCCTGGACGGCTCCGAGGCCCCCAACGGCCGTGGTGCCACCGCCCTCTACCTCGCGCCCACCAAGGCGCTCGCGGCGGACCAGTGCCGGTCGGTGAAGGAACTTTCACAACCGCTGGGCACGGCGGTACGCCCGGCCGTGTACGACGGCGACACGCCGTTCGAGGAACGCGAGTGGGTCCGCCAGTACGCCAACTACGTCCTGACCAACCCCGACATGCTGCACCGGGGCATATTGCCGTCCCACCCCCGCTGGTCCTCCTTCCTGAAGTCGCTCGAGTACGTCGTCATCGACGAGTGCCACACCTATCGGGGCGTCTTCGGCTCGCACGTCGCCCAGGTGCTGCGCCGGCTGCGCCGCCTGTGCGCCCGCTACGGCGCCTCGCCCGTCTTCCTGCTGGCCTCCGCGACCGCCGCCGAGCCCGCCGTCGCCGCCCGCCGGCTGACCGGCCTGCCGGTGGTCGAGGTCGCCGACGACGCCTCCCCGCGCGGGGAACTCGTCTTCGCCCTCTGGGAGCCCCCGCTCACCGACTTGCACGGTGAGAAGGGTGCGCCCGTCCGGCGTACCGCCACCGCCGAGACCGCCGACCTGCTGACCGACCTCACCGTGCAGGGCGTGCGCTCGGTGGCCTTCGTGCGCTCCCGGCGCGGCGCCGAGCTGATCTCGGTGATCGCCCAGGAGCGGCTCGCCGAGGTGGATCGCTCCCTGGTCCGGCGTGTCGCGGCCTACCGCGGCGGCTACCTCCCCGAGGAGCGCCGCGCCCTGGAACGCGCCCTGCACTCCGGCGAACTCCTCGGCCTCGCCGCCACGACGGCCCTGGAGCTGGGCGTGGACGTCTCGGGCCTGGACGCGGTGGTGATCGCCGGGTACCCGGGCACGCGCGCCTCCCTGTGGCAGCAGGCGGGCCGCGCGGGCCGCTCCGGGCAGGGCGCCCTGGCGGTGCTGGTGGCCCGCGACGACCCGCTGGACACCTTCCTCGTCCACCATCCGGAGGCCCTGTTCGACCAGCCGGTGGAATCGACCGTCCTCGACCCCGACAACCCCTACGTCCTCGCCCCGCACCTGTGCGCCGCCGCCGCGGAGATCCCGCTGACCGAGGAGGACCTGGACCTCTTCGGCCCCGCGTGCGAAGAACTGCTGCCGCAGCTGGAGGCCGCGAAGCTGCTGCGCCGCCGGACGAAGGCCTGGCACTGGACGCGCCGCGAGCGGGCCGCCGACCTGACCGACATCAGGGGCGCGGGCGGACGCCCCGTGCAGGTCGTCGAGGAGGGCACGGGACGCCTGCTCGGCACGGTGGACGCGGGCGCCGCCCACTCCACGGTCCACGAGGGCGCCGTGCACCTGCACCAGGGCCGCACCTACCTCGTCCGCTCCCTCGACCTGGAAGACTCGGTCGCCCTGGTCGAGCAGGCCGATCCGCCTTACTCGACGGTCGCCCGCGACACCACGTCCATCTCCGTCCTGGAGACGGACATCGAGGTGCCCTGGGGCGCCGGCCGCCTCTGCTACGGCTCCGTCGAAGTCACCAACCAGGTGGTCTCCTTCCTCCGCAGACGACTCATCACGGGCGAAGTGCTGGGCGAGACGAAACTCGACCTCCCTCCTCGTACGCTGCGCACGCGCGCGGTGTGGTGGACGGTCACCGAGGACCAGCTGGACGAGGCCCGGATCGGCCCGGAGATCCTCGGCGGCTCCCTGCACGCCGCCGAGCACGCCTCGATCGGCCTGCTGCCCCTCTTCGCGACCTGCGACCGCTGGGACATCGGCGGCGTGTCGGTGCCGCTCCACCCCGACACGCTCCTGCCCACGGTCTTCGTCTACGACGGCCACCCCGGCGGAGCGGGCTTCGCCGAGCGCGCCTTCCACACCGCCCGCGCCTGGCTCACCGCCACCCGGGAAGCCATCGCCTCGTGCGAGTGCGACTCCGGCTGCCCGTCCTGCATCCAGTCCCCCAAGTGCGGCAACGGCAACGATCCGCTGCACAAGAGGGGGGCCGTACGGCTCCTCACGGTGCTGTTGCGGGGGGCGCCGGAGGAGAAGCCGGACGAGGGCTGAGGGGTGCTGCGTCCGGGGCAGCTGCCTCACCCGGCACGGCGGACGGCACCGGCCCCTGCGGTACCGGCCTCGCAGGCCCCGCTCTGGCCCTGACCTCCGCCGCGAACGGCCCCCGTCCCGACGCCGCCGTCACGTCCGAGGTCTCGCCCACGATCGCGCACCGCACCAACCGGACCCCCTGCTCGGCCGCCACCCGCTCCGCCCGGGCACAGGCCTGCGCACCGCCCTCGGCCCAGTGGTCCGCCGCTGCGAGCGCCGCCAGATCCGCACCGCCGGCCGCCCGATGCCGCACGACAACGGCCTGTCCGAGGGCCAGCACGGCACCGAAGACCACGCAGAGCACGGCAGTCGCCCCGAGGCTCCAGATGGTGGCGGACCCCCGGTCCGAGCCCCGGAGGCCCCGCGGACGGCGCTGCACGCCCCCGCCTGCGAGGTCCCCATGTCCGGGCCGGCCCTTCACGGCCGCACCTCCCCGGTCCCCGAAGCCGTACCCGGGCCCGCTCCGACCGCGTCCTCCGCCGCCGCCACGGCCTCCTCCCGTACCTCGAACGGCAACCCGGTCAGCAGCGGTGGCTCGGCCACCACCGTCACGTGGATCTGGTCGCCCTCCCGGCCGACGGTCACCCGTGCCCCGCGCGGGGCCGCCTCCTGGGTCACCTCCACGACCGCGTCGGCCGGGTCCTGCCGGGCGGCGGCCCGGGCGCCCGTGCGGGCGGCGTCCACGCACTGGATCTGCGCCGCAACCACGAGCAACGCCCAGACCAGCGCCATGGTGAACGCCACCAGCACGGACAGCACCATGGCCGACTCCGCGGTCACGAACCCCCGGTCCGCCCCTCGCTCACATCCGCGCACTGAGGGCTCGCTTCACGATCGCCTGCAACTCCGCCTTGACCTGACCGCTGGTGACGACCTCGTAGAGCAGCAACGCGAACCCGACCGCGGCGACGATCCCCATCGCGTACTCGGAGGTCACCATTCCCGCATCCCCACGGCACCGCTCCCGCAGGCGCGCCCACAGCTGCACGGCCTTGTCCCGCACCTTGACGTTCAGCACCTCAAACTCCCCTCGTTCCAGCTCTGTTGTCCGATGTCCGACTCACCTGCGCCCTGTGCCGCCCCGTCAGCCCCCACCTCCTCCCACCACTCCGCCCGCCAGTCCGATCACCACGGGCAGCACGCCGATCGCGATGAACGCGGGCAGGAAGCACAGCCCCACGGGCGCGGAGACCATGACGGCCGCCCGGCGCGCCCGGGCCGTGGCGTCGCGGGCCCACTCCCCGCGCGCGTCCGAGGCGAGGCGGGCGACGGGTGCCGCCGCGGGCAGTCCCGACTCGTCGGCCCGCTCCAGCAGCCGGGCCAGAGCCCCGGCGCCCGGCAGCACGGCCAACCGCCGCCAGGCGTCGGCCGGTTCGCCACCGAGCCGCACCTCCGCCGCGCCGCGCGCCAGCGCGTCCCCGACGGGTCCACCGAGGGCCTCCCCCACCGCCTGCGCGGCGATCACCGGACCGGCGCAGGCCGCGATGCAGGCCGCCAGCAGATCGGCGGCGAGGGGGAGTTGGCGAGCGGCCAGGCCTGTGTCGATCTCCTCCGCCGGGCCCGTCTGCGTCTGCCGGCGCCGCCATCGCCACAGTGCCCCGGCGGCACCGAGCCCCATGACCGCACCGGCGACCCCGCCGACCAGCACCCACGCACCGCACACCGCTCCGGCCACGGGCAGCCACCGCCGAACCACCGCGCCGACCTCGAAGGACGGCCCGGACTCGGCCGTCTCCAGGGCCAGCAGTTCGGCCACCCGGCGCCGCGCCCGGCGCCGGCGCCGGGTCATGCCCAGCCGCCGGACCACCCAGCCGAGGGCCAGCAGGGCGGCCGTGGCCGTCCCCAGCCTGTGGACGACTTCCCCGCTCATACCGCCTCAGCTCCCCGTACGATCCGCGCCGCCCACCAGATCCCGGCCCCCTCGAACACCGCCCCGGCCACCAGGCAGCCCAGCCCGGCCCCGGTGTGCAGCAGCACCCGCAGCGGGTCGGCGCCCATGGCCGAGCCGAGCAGCAGCCCGAGGGCGGGCAGAGCGGCGAGCAGCAGTGCCGTCGCCCGGGCGCCCGCCAACTGGGCGCGCAGGTCGGCCCGCTGGTCCCGTTCGGCGCGCAGGGCCGCGTCCAGCCGGTCGAGGCCGGCGGCGAGTCCTGCGCCCTGGTCCACGGCCACCCGCCAGCAGGCGGCGAGCCCCAGCAGCCCCTCGGCGCCCGGCCGGCGGGCCGCGACGGCCAGTGCGCCCGGCACGTCCCCGCCGAACCGCGCCGCCGCGACCACGGCCGCCTGCGCGTCCCCCAGCCCGCCGGAGTCTCGCGCGGCCCGCAGCAGTGCCTCAGCGGGTTGCCGTCCCGCACGCACCTCCCCGGCGAGCGCCCCGCACAGGCCGATCACCGCGGCCGCGCGGCCCTCCCGGGCCCGCCCGGCCTGCCGGGCCAGCCGCGTCCGGCGCAGCACCGGCACCCCGGCCGCCCCCGCGACGGCCGGAATCACCGAGGAACCCAGCAGCGCGAGCAGCAGACCGGCCACGAGCGACCACCACTCGGCACCCAGCCTCCCGTGCAACCGCCGCAGTTCGGCCACCGCTTGCTCCCAGGCGGGCGGCCCGGTCGCCACCACTCCGCCGCCGGCCAGCAGCAGCCGCGCCCGCCGCACCCCGTAGTGCCACCCGCCCAACAGCCAGGCCACCGCCCCGACGCAGGCCGCCGCCGCGCTCATGGCCGTCTCAGTGCTCACTTCCGTCGCTCCTCTCGCTCCCGAACTCACCGCGCAGCAGCTCCCTCAGCCGCTCCCAGCCGCACTCCCGGGCGAAGGCCCGCGCGCCCCACCGCAGTGCCGGCACCGTCCGCACCAGTCCCGAGGCGTCCCGCTCCAGCACATGCACCTCGGCGATCCGGCGCCGCCCGGACCGGTCCCGTACGAGGTGGAGCACCACCGACAGCGCGGCCGCCAACTGGCTGTGCAGCGCGGCCCGGTCGAGCCCGGCCGCCGTCCCGAGCGCCTCCAGGCGGGCCGGTACGTCGGCGGCCGTGTTGGCGTGCACGGTGCCGCAGCCGCCCTCGTGGCCGGTGTTGAGCGCGGCCAGCAGGTGGACCACCTCGGGGCCGCGCACCTCGCCCACGACCAGTCGGTCGGGCCGCATCCGCAGCGCCTGCCGGACGAGGTCTTCCAGGGTGACCAGGCCGGCGCCCTCCTGGTTCGCCGGCCGGGTCTCCAGCCTTACGACGTGCGGGTGGTCCGGTCTCAGCTCGGCCGAGTCCTCGGCGAGCACGATCCGTTCACCAGGCCCGACGAGGCCGAGCAGGGCGCTCAGCAGGGTCGTCTTGCCACTGCCGGTGCCCCCACTGACGAGGAAGGACAGCCGGGCCGCCAGCAGCGCCCGCAGGATCCGGTCCCCGCCGGGCGGCACGGTGCCCGCCTCGACCAGTTCCTCGAGGGTGAAGGCCCGGGGTCGTACCACCCGCAGGGACAGGCACGTGCAGCCGACGGCCACCGGGGGCAGCACCGCGTGGAGCCGGGTCCCGTCGGGCAGCCGGGCGTCCGCCCAGGGCCGCGCGTCGTCCAGCCGGCGTCCGGCCACGGCGGCCAGCCGCTGCGCGAGGCGTCGTACGGCCGCCGCGTCGGGGAAGGTCACCGGGGCCCGCTCCAGGCCGCCGCCGCGGTCCACCCACACCCGGTCCGGGGCGGACACCAGGACGTCGGTGACGCTCGGGTCGGCGAGCAGCGGCTCCAATGGGCCGGTGCCGACGAGTTCGGACCGTAACTGCGCGGCCGCGCCGAGGACTTCGGCGTCGCCCAGCACCCGGCCCTGTTCGCGCAGCGCCTGGGCCACGCGCGCGGGGGTGGGTTCGGCGCCGCTCTCGGCCAGCCGGCGGCGGACTCCGTCGAGCAGGGCCGCGCCGTCGGCCCGGTCCAGCCCGGGGAGCGTCATCGCGCTCCTCCCGCCTCGACCAGCGCCTGCTCCCAGAAGGTGGTGCAGAAGCGGGCCAGGGGGCCACGTCCGGTCGCGCCGGGTGGTTTCGCGGTGCCCTGGGGGCGCAGCAGTGCCGGTTCGACGGGTACCTCGCCGGCCAGGGGCAGGCCGAGCAGCCGGGCCACCTCGCGGTCGTCCAGGCCTGGCGCGTACGGCCCGCGGACCGCCAGGCGCAGGTCCCGTACGACCATGCCGACCGCGGAGGACACCTGGCCCGCGGCCGCGACCGCGCGCAGTTCGGCCGGGACGACGAGCAGGGCCAGGTCGAGCTGGGCGAGGGCCTCGGCGACCCCGTCGTCCAGGCGGCGCGGGAGGTCGACCACGACCGTGCCGCCGCGCCGCCGGGCGGCGGCGAGCACCGCACGCACGGCCTGGGGCGGGATCGCGACGCAGTCGCCGCGGTCCCAGCTGAGCACCCTCAGGGAGTGCAGTTCGGGCAGCGACTCCTCCAGGGCGCCGCCACCGACCCGGCCGCGCGAGGCGGCGAAGGCGGGCCAGCGCAGTCCCTCGGCGCTCTCGCCGCCGAGGAGTACGTCGAGTCCTCCACCCAGCGGATCGGCGTCCACGAGGAGGGTGCGCAGTCCCTCGCGCGCGGAGGTGACGGCGAGCGCGCAGGCGAGCGTGGAGGCGCCTGCCCCGCCCCGGCCGCCGATGACCCCGACGGTGAGGGCCGGGCGGCCGACGCCCTCGGCCACGTCGGCGATCCGGTCGACCAGCCACTGCTCGCCGTCGGGCAGCATCAGGACGTGGTCGGCGCCGATCTGGACGGCCCTTCTCCACACCCCGGAGTCGTCCTGGTCGCGGCCGACCAGCACCACGCCGCGCCGGCGGGCGGCCCCGCTCACCCGGCGGGCGGCGTCGTCGCCGACCAGGACGAGCGGTGCCGCTTCCCAGCCACCGCCGTGGTCCGGCACGCCCGGGTGGACCTCCGGTGTGGCGCCCGCGGCCGCGCACAGGCGCAGCAGATCGTCGAGCAGTTCGGCGTCCTCGGTGACGATGAGCGGCCGTCCCGGCCGGCCTCCGGTGGCGGGCGGGTCGTGGGTGACGGTTCCGGTCACGTGTGGTCCCCCTTCGCTGTGTCTTGCGCGCAGCCTCTGCGCCCCGCGATTCCCAAAGATGTGAAGAACCGGCAACCGGCCTCCATATGAACGGCCGATAGGAACCGGCCATACGCGCCCCGGCAATCAGAACCGGCCATGAACTCGCCGCCGTCGGAGCGCGTGGGAATCACGGTGCAACGAACCGGGAAATCGTGTGGATCTTGGTCGAAAACCGTGGACAACTCAGCGGTTGTGAATATCGCCGTCACCCACACCGGTGACCCCTGTACTGGCCCCCGTACGACTTCCACAGAGCAGCAATGCGATTACCGTGAGTAACGGAACGCGGGTATGACAAAGGGGCGGCCCGCGCCGCCCACTACCGGCCTCGCGACCGTTGAAGGAAAAAGAAAACCCGCCCGGACATGCGACGACCCCCGCCGGGGGGGAGAGCGGGGGTCGTCCCCACGGCCGACTCGGGGGGGGAGGAGTCGGACCGGGTTAGCACGGTCGCGAACGATCCGTGACTTCCATGGTGTACCCGAGAGCCCTCTCAGGCAAACCCACGCGCCCCACCTTACGCCGAATGGTGGGCGCCTATGCTCAGGGACGTGGAAAACCACTCCTTGCCCCGCGCAGCAGCCTTCTTTGACCTGGACAAGACGGTCATTGCGAAGTCGAGCGTGCTCACCTTCAGCAAGTCGTTCTACCAGGGCGGTCTGATCAACCGCAGGGCCGCACTGCGTACCGCGTACGCCCAGTTCGTCTTCCTGGTCGGCGGCCTCGACCACGACCAGATGGAGCGCATGCGCGAGCATCTGTCCGCACTGTGCCGCGGCTGGAACGTCCAGCAGGTGAAGGAGATCGTCGCCGAGACCCTGCACGACCTGATCGACCCGATCATCTATGACGAGGCCGCCTCCCTCATCGAGGAGCACCACACGGCCGGCCGCGATGTCGTCATCGTGTCCACCTCGGGCGCCGAGGTGGTCGAGCCGATCGGCGAGTTGCTCGGCGCCGACCGGGTGGTGGCCACGCGCATGGTCGTCGGCGAGGACGGCTGCTTCACCGGCGAGGTGGAGTACTACGCCTACGGCCCGACCAAGGCCGAGGCGATCAGGGAGCTGGCCGCGTCCGAGGGGTACGACCTCGACCGCTGCTACGCCTACAGCGACTCCGTGACCGATCTGCCGATGCTCCGGGCGGTCGGGCACGCGCACGCCGTGAACCCGGACCGTGCGCTGCGCCGCGAGGCCGTCGCGCGTGGATGGCCGGTCCTGGAGTTCCGCCGGCCGGTCCGGCTCAAGCAGCGGCTGCCCACGTTCTCCGTACCGCCGCGCCCGGCCCTGGTCGCGGCGGCGGCCATAGGAGCGGCGGCCGCCACCGCCGGCCTCGTCTGGTACGCCAGCCGGCGCCGCGGCGTCGCATCCTGACCGATCCCCACCCCGTTTGAACCCTAAAGTAAAGAAGTGCGGGCGGGGGTTCCGCTTGCTCCGGGGGCGCAGTACAAAGGACTCAACGGCCCGCGTGACCAAAGGACATCCGAGAGGATCACCTACCGCTACGCACTTGGCCCCACGGACCGCGTATGAACATTGGGCACCCACGCGACGTCGACCCGTCGATTACGGGCCAGCCGCACCAGGTGACGGGCAAAGTTCCCGACCTGATGGGCGACATATCGAGGACGCTTGGTAACCCGGTGAACATGCCAGCGGCGGTACGAGAACTCGTACCGCCGCAACCCGTGTCCGGGAGGTTTTCTCAGGCCGCCCCGCGCTGCAGCGCCTCGCACACCGCGGTGGACTCGCGTACGCCCAGCTCGACCGCCCGGCCGCAGTGGGCGACCCAGGCCGCCATGCCCTCGGGGGTGCCGGAGACGTACCCGTCCAGCGCGGCGAGGTAGGAGGCGCGGCCCAGTTCGGCGTGGCCCACCTCGGCCGGACAGACCGCCTTCGGGTCGAGACCGCTGCCGATCAGGACGATCCGCTCGGCCGCGCGCGCGACCAGGCCGTTGTGCGAGGTGAAAGGCCGCAGCGCGAGCAGTTCGCCGTGCACCACGGCGGCCGTCACCAGCGCGGGCGCGGAGGTCCCCGCGATGATCAGGTCCGCCAGGCCCTCCAGCCGCCCGGACACCTCCTGGGCGTCCGGCAGCGGCAGCTCCATCAGCGGCTCGTCGACCGGCTCGCCCGCCTGGCGCGGCCGTCCGACCTCGTCACCCTTGTCCGCGGCAGCCACCAGATGCAGCCGGGCCAGCACCCTGAGGGGCGACTGCCGCCAGATGGACAGCAGCTGGCCCGCCTCGGCCGTCAGCCGCAGCGCCGCGCCCACGACGCGCGCCTCGGCGTCGGCACTGAAGTCGGTGCGCCGCCGCACCTCCTCCAGGGCCCAGTCGGCGCCGGACAGCGCCGCCGATCCGCGGGCGCCGCGCAGCGCGGCCTCGGAGGTGATCTCGTTGCTGCGGCGCCGCATGACCCGGTGCCCGTAGACCCGGTCCACGGCTTTGCGCACGGACTCCACGGACTCGGCCACACCGGGCAGCGAGCCCAGGGCCGCGAGCGGATCGGCGGTCGCGCCTGTCGTACTCATGAGTACGACACTACGCACCCCGGCCCCCCGCCCCACGAAGGAGTGGTCTTCTTCACTCCGACTGACACATACAGCTATCGCCTGACTACTCTTGGTGAACATGAAAATTGCTTTCGTCGGGAAGGGCGGCAGCGGCAAGACCACGCTCTCCTCCCTCTTCATCCGCCACCTCGTGGCCGCCGGCGCCCCGGTGGTCGCCATCGACGCGGACATCAACCAGCACCTCGGCCCCGCGCTCGGCCTCGAGGAGGCGGAGGCGGCCGCGCTGCCCGCCATGGGCGAACGGCTGCCGCTGATCAAGGACCACCTGCGCGGCTCCAACCCGCGCATCGCCTCCACCGCGACGATGATCAAGACGACCCCGCCCGGCGAGGGCTCACGGCTGGTCCGGGTGCGGGAGCCCAACCCGGTGTACGACGCCTGCGCGCGCCCGGTGGAACTCGACGGCGGCGCCGCCCGTTTGATGGTCACCGGCCCCTTCACGGACGCCGACCTGGGGGTCGCCTGCTACCACTCCAAGACGGGAGCGGTGGAGCTCTTCCTGAACCACCTCGTCGACGGCCCCGACGAGTACGTCGTGGTCGACATGACGGCGGGTTCGGACTCCTTCGCCTCGGGCATGTTCACCCGCTTCGACATGACGTTCCTCGTCGCCGAGCCGACCCGGAAGGGGGTCTCCGTCTACCGCCAGTACAAGGAGTACGCCCGTGACTTCGGCGTCGCGTTGAAGGTCGTGGGCAACAAGGTCCAGGCACCGGACGACATCGACTTCCTGCGCGCGGAGGTCGGCGACGACCTGCTCGTCACGGTCGGGCACTCCGACTGGGTGCGCGCCATGGAGAAGGGCCGTCCGCCCCGGTTCGACCTCCTGGAGGAGGCCAACTCCCGCGCCCTGCAGGCCCTCCGGGCCGCCGCCGACGCCACGTACGAGCGGCGCGACTGGGAGCGCTACACGCGCCAGATGGTGCACTTCCACCTGAGGAACGCCGAGGCGTGGGGCAACGAGCGGACCGGGGTCGACCTGGCGGCGCAGGTCGACCCCGGGTTCGTGCTCGGCGAGAGCGTGGCAACTCCCGCCTGACGCCTACTGCTTGACCGCCGGCGCCCCGGGGACGCCCTTCGGCGCCGGGGCCGGATGCCCGGAGAGGAAGGACGCCCAGCCCTGCCGGGGCGCCTGACCCACCTCCAGGGTGCGCAGCTTCGCCAGCGTCTGCGGATCCTGGGCGTCCAGCCAGTCGACGAGCTGACGGAAGGAGACACAGCGCACCTCGGCCTTGTTGCACACCTCCTTCACCACCTCGTCGACGGCCCGCATGTAGGTGCCGCCGTTCCAGGACTCGAAGTGGTTGCCGATGATCAGGGGCGCGCGGTTGCCGTCGTAGGCCCGGTAGAAGCCCTTGAGCAGGCCGTCACGCATCTGGTCGCCCCAGTAGTCGTACATGTCGGGGTCGCCCTGGGTCTGCGTGCCGGACTGGTTGACCATGAAGTTGTAGTCCATGGTCAGTTGCTCATAGGTGTGCCCGGGGAAGGGGACGAGCTGCATCGACACGTCCCACAGGCCCTCCTTCTTCTTGGGCCAGACCTGGTCGTCGACTCCGCTGGAGTCGTAGCGGAAGCCCAACTGGCGGGCCGCCTTCATGAAGTTCTTCTGCCCTTCCAGACAGGGGGTGCGGGCGCCGATCAGCTCCTTGTCGTAGTCGAAGGGCAGCGGGGCCACATTCTTCATGGCGGTGTTGGTCTTCCAGGTCTTCACGAACTCCTTGGCCTGGGCGATCTCGCTCTTCCACTCCTTCACCGACCACTCCCCGACCCCGCCGTCGGGGCCGCAGAAGTGGCCGTTGAAGTGGGTGCCGATCTCGTTGCCCTCCAGCCAGGCGAGCCGCACCTGCTTGAGGGTGTCGGCGATGCCCTGCTCGTCGTTGAAGCCGATCTCCGAGCTGCCCGGCGAGTGCTGCGGAGGCCGGTAGAGGTCGCGCTTCTCCTCCGGCAGCATGTACACGCCGCTGAGGAAGTACGTCATCGTCGCGTGGTTCTCCTTGGCGACCTTGCGGAAGTGGGAGAACAGCTTCTGGCTGTCCTCACCCGCGCCGTCCCACGAGAACACCACGAACTGCGGGGGCTTTTGACCGGGCTTCAGCCGCTCGGGGCTGGGCAGGTGCGGTTGCGCACCGGTGAACGCGGTGGACCCGTCGCCGATCAGACGGAGCACACTGTTGGGCGCCGGCGCTCCCTTCTGCGGGCCGGACGAGCCTTCCTTCGAGCCGCTGGAACTCGCGCAACCCGCGAGCGAGGCGGCACACGCCGCGGCGACCATGGCGCCGGCGGCGATCCTCTGGTTGGCGGCCATGTTCCGCCCACCTTCTTCCTTCTCTCGGACAAACGCTGGCGAGCGCGTTTTGCGGTGATGTGCCGGGTTGTGCCGACAGCGCCGCCAAGGTCGCACGAGGCCGAGAAGGAATTAGTACGACAAGCCGATGAAATGCTCGCTTCACTCGCTGGAGTGACCTAATGCGCCATTTGCCCCGAAAAGCTATGCGCGCCCTTTACTCAGCATTACGATTCATTTACTAAGCGTTGATTTCATCCCGCCGCTGCACGCCGTGACCCCATGGCCGCGACCGAGCCCCCGCCCCGCGGGGCACCCCCCAGTCCGCGACCGCGCCACCCGGAGGAGACGGGACCATGTCAGCCTGCGCGCCCCCTCGCACCCACCACCCCCACCCGCCGCACAGCCCCCCACCCACCCCGCGCCGCCGCTTCCTCGTCGAGGGCGCCGATCTGTCCGCGTCCGTCGCGGTCTTCCTGATCGCCCTGCCCCTGTCCCTCGGCATCGCCCTCGCCACCGGTGCCCCGCTCCAGGCCGGCCTGGTCGCCGCCGCCGTCGGCGGACTCGTCGCCGGCCGGCTCGGCGGCAGCCCGCTGCAGGTCAGCGGCCCCGCTGCCGGCCTCACGGTGGTCACCGCCGACCTGATCCACCGCTACGGCTGGCAGGCCACCTGCGGTATCACCGTCCTCGCCGGGCTCGCCCAACTGGGCCTCGGCTGTCTGCGTGTGGCCCGCGGCGCACTCGCCGTCAGTCCCGCCGTGGTGCACGGCATGCTCGCCGGCATCGGCGTCACCATCGCCGTGGCCCAGCTGCACATCGTCCTCGGCGGCAGCCCCGACAGTTCCGTCCTCGCCAACCTGCGGGCCCTGCCCGCCCAGTTGGCCGACCTGCACCCGGCCGCCGTCTCGATGAGCGCGCTGACCCTGACCCTGCTGCTGACCTGGCCGCGCGTCCCCGGCCGCGCCGGCCGCTTGCTGCGCAGGGTCCCGGCCGCCCTGGTCGCCGTGGCCGGGGCCACCGCCACCGCCGCGCTGACCGGGCTGACCCTGCCCCGGGTCGGCCTGCCGTCCTGGAGCAGCCACGCCCTGGCCGGGCTGCCCGAGGGCCCGGTGCTCGGCATCGCCGCGGCCGTGCTCACCACCACCCTGGTGTGCAGCGTGCAGTCACTGCTCGGCGCGGTCGCCGTGGACAAGCTGGTCGCCGCCCGGCCCGGACCCCAGGCCCACGTCGGGCGCTCGGACCTCGACCGCGAGCTGCTCGGCCAGGGCACCGCCAACATCGTCTCCGGGGCGCTCGGCGGACTGCCCGTCGCGGGGGTGGCCGTGCGGAGTTCGGCGAATGTGAAATCTGGTGCCGTGAGCCGGAACTCCACGATGCTGCACGGCGTTTTCGTAGTAGTCGCCGCGCTGCTGATGGTCCCGTTCCTGGAGCAGATCCCGCTCGCCTCGCTCGCCGCCCTGGTGATGGCCGTCGGCATCCAGATGGTGTCCCTGCACCACATCCGCACGGTGACCCGCCACCGCGAAGTGCTGGTGTACGCCGCCACCACACTCGGCGTGGTGTTCCTCGGGGTCCTGGAGGGCGTGGCCCTCGGGGTCGCCGTGGCGGTCGCCCTCGCCCTGCACCGCCTCGCCCGCACCCGTATCACGCATGAGGAGAAGGAAGGAGTCCATCACGTACATGTACGAGGCCAGCTGACGTTCCTCGCGGTGCCCCGGCTCAGCAGAGCCCTGCATCTCGTACCCCAAGGCGCCCACGCCGTCGTGGAGTTGGACGGGTCGTTCATGGACCACGCGGCGTACGAGTCACTGCAGGACTGGCAGAGCGCCCACACCGCGCGGGGCGGTTCCGCCGAGCTGGCGGGCCGGCGCAGCGGAGTCCGGACCGCCGACCCGGCCCCGTCCGCGGTGTGCCGGTGCCGGCCCTGGACGCCCTGGCGCAACCACCAGACCTGCTTCGCCGGGACCCCCTCGGCCTCCGCCGCCCCGGCGGCCCAGGAACTGGCCCGTGGCATCAGCTCGTTCCAGCGCAACACCGCCCCGCTGGTGCGGGCGGAGCTGGCGCGGCTGGCGCGGGAGGGGCAGCGGCCCGCGCAGCTCTTCCTCACCTGTGCCGACTCCCGGCTCGTCACGTCGATGATCACCTCCAGTGGTCCCGGCGACCTGTTCGTCGTCCGCAACGTGGGCAACCTGGTGCCGCCGCCGGGCGAGGAGCACGGGGACGACTCGGTGGCGGCCGCGATCGAGTACGCGGTGGAGGTGCTCGGGGTGCGGTCCATCACGGTGTGCGGGCACTCCGGGTGCGGGGCGATGCAGGCGCTGCTGAGCGCCGAGCCCGGGGAGCCGCAGACCCCGCTGAAGCGGTGGCTCAGGCACGGGCTGCCGAGCCTGGCGCGGATGGCCTGCGACCGCCGCGCCCGGCCCCGGCTGGCCGGGCGGGCGACCGCCGACGCGGTGGAGCAGCTGTGCCTGACCAACGTTGTTCAGCAGTTGGAGCATCTGCGGGCGCACGACTCGGTCGCGCGAGCCCTGGCGGCCGGTGCGCTGGAGCTGCACGGGATGTACTTCCACGTGGGCGAGGCGCAGGCGTATCTGCTCGGCCGGACCGGGAAGGTGTTCGAGGACGTGAGAGACGACGGGAGCGCAGTGGAGGAGCTGCGCAGTCCGGTGTGACCGGTCACCCTCAACAGGTCTAAACCAATTTTGCCGTCGACCCTTGTCATCGGCCCCCCGCGTCTGATGAGCTGTGGCCTGGGACACAACGGACACCCTGGGAAAGGGAGATGTCGTGAGCAACGAAAGCCTGGCCAACCTCTTGAAGGAGGAGCGACGCTTCGCGCCGCCGGCTGACCTGGCCGCGCACGCCAACGTCACGGCAGAGGCGTACGAGCAGGCCAAGGCTGACAGGCTCGGCTTCTGGGCCGAGCAGGCCCGTCGGCTGACCTGGGCCAAGGAGCCGACCGAGACGCTGGA
>NZ_JBSFHY010000026.1:0-136604 GCF_053597295.1 Streptomyces sp. NPDC001450 | reverse complement strand
AACCTGCGGGGCCCCTGAGGCTTCCGCTCATCCCGAATCTCGAAGTCCATCGCATCCCCTGAGCTGGGGTGTTGCGACGACCACTAGAACGGAAGCACGGGGAGGGCCCTTCGCTTTCCGCCGCGGCGGCGCTTCTCTCTTCCTGTGCCTGCACACCAAGAAGGGCCCCTCTGAAGCAGAGGGGCCCTCAAGAACCTGCTGAGCGGCGCAGCCTATCCGTGCCAGCTGTGCGGCGCCCGGAAGCCGGGCTCGCGCTCGAGGCGGCGCCAGCCGGCCTTGGCCCGGCCTCGGTGGGACTGGGCCGAAGCCGCCGGCTGGGCGGCCGCACGGGCCAGGAGGACGGCCGTGATGGCGGCGACTTCCTCGGGCTCGGCGTGGCCCTTCTCGACGCGGATGTCAGGCGTGTTCATGGATGTCAGTCTCCGTGAGAGAGAGGTCCGCGGGGTTGCCGCGACGGGTCCGCTCGGTTACTGCGGGGGGTTGCCGTGCTTGCGGGAGGGCAGGTCGGCGTGCTTGGACTGCAGCATCGCCAGGGACTTGGCGAGGACCTCGCGGGTCTCGGCGGGATCGATGACGTCGTCCACCAGGCCGCGCTCCGCCGCGTAGTACGGGTGCATCAGCTCGGCCTTGTACTCCTTGACCATCTTCTGCCGCGTGGCCTCGGGGTCCTCGGCGTCGGCGATCTGGCGGCGGAAGATGACGTTGGCCGCGCCCTCCGCGCCCATCACGGCGATCTCGTTGGTGGGCCAGGCGTAGGTGAGGTCGGCGCCGATCGACTGGGAGTCCATGACGATGTAGGCACCTCCGTACGCCTTGCGCAGGATGAGCGAAATCCTCGGCACGGTCGCGTTGCAGTAGGCGTACAGCAGCTTCGCGCCGTGGCGGATGATTCCGCCGTGCTCCTGGTCGACACCGGGCAGGAACCCCGGTACGTCCAGGAAGGTCACGATCGGGACATTGAAAGCGTCACACATCTGGACAAAGCGCGCAGCTTTTTCGCTCGCCTCGATGTCCAGGACACCGGCCAGCACCTGGGGCTGGTTGGCGACGATGCCGACCACCTGGCCGTCCAGGCGGGCCAGCGCGCAGATGATGTTCCGCGCCCAGCGCTCGTGGACCTCCACGTACTCGCCGTCGTCGACGATCTCCTCGATGACCTTGGCCATGTCGTACGGCCGGTTGCCGTCCGCCGGCACCAGGTCGAGCAGGACGTCGCTGCGGCGGTCCACCGGGTCGCCGGCCTCCACCCGGGGCGGGTTCTCGCGGTTGTTCTGCGGGAGCAGCGAGAGGAGGTAGCGCACCTCGGCGATGCAGGTCTCCTCGTCGTCGTACGCGAAGTGACAGACACCGCTCGTCTCGGCGTGCACGTCCGCGCCACCCAGGCCGTTCTGGGTGATCTCCTCGCCCGTCACCGCCTTGACCACGTCCGGGCCGGTGATGAACATCTGGGACGTCTCGCGGACCATGAACACGAAGTCCGTCAGCGCCGGGGAGTAGGCCGCGCCGCCCGCGCACGGGCCCAGCATCACGGAGATCTGCGGGATGACACCCGAGGCCTTCGTGTTGCGCTGGAAGATGCCGCCGTAGCCGGCGAGGGCCGAGACGCCCTCCTGGATACGGGCGCCGGCGCCGTCGTTCAGGGAGACCAGCGGCGCACCGGCCGCGATGGCCATGTCCATGATCTTGTGGATCTTGGTGGCGTGGGCCTCGCCCAGCGCACCGCCGAAGATCCGGAAGTCATGGGCGTACACGAAGACCGTGCGGCCCTCGACCGTGCCCCAGCCGGTGATGACACCGTCGGTGTACGGCTTCTTCGCCTCCAGGCCGAAACCGGTGGCCCGGTGCCGGCGCAGCTGCTCGACCTCCTGGAAGGACCCCGGGTCCAGGAGCAGCTCGATGCGCTCCCGCGCCGTCAGCTTGCCCTTGGCGTGCTGCGCCTCGGTCGCCTTCTCGCTGGGGCCTGCCACGGCCTGCGCACGGATCTCGTGCAGCTCGGCGACCCGTCCGCGCGCGTCCGTCGGCTCGCCGGTCGGCTCACCCGTCGTCTCTTCCAAAACGGTCATGTAGCGACCTTACGAAGGACACCAAGGAAAGCGAGCCGTCGACTCCGTACAGTCTCCAGCCCGTTTTCCTGGTGCCACCAAACAGAACCACGGCGGCATGCAGCCGTTCCGACTGCTCAGGGGGCGTTGACGTTGTGGGGAAGCCACAAAGGCGTCACCTGAGAGACAGCTCACATTCGTGTGTGGAGCATGCCATCCCTGGAGTGACGCGGAGCCTCAGACGGTGCCCCGCCGAGAGGACTTCCACGGTGTCGTCGGCCCTGACGACCGAGCGCACGGGGTGGTCCCAGACGATCTCCAGGGGTGTGCCCGTGCGGGGCGGCTCGCTGACACAGAGGGTAGCGGTACGGCCCCGGCGCCGGACGAGCACGCTCGCGCCGGCGGAGGCGGTCAGGCCACCCACCGTACCGGCTTCCCACAGGTTCGCCGCGGTCAGGCCGAGCGCGGGCACGGCGACGGCCTGACGGCGGGCGTCGTTGACGAGGACGCACAGCCAGTGACGGTCGGCGGCTCGGGCGGCGACCTCGGCGCGGGAGGCGCCCGGCAGCAGGACATAGGCGCACGAGGCGTCGGCCGGGTCGGTGCCGTGGTCGAGCCAGAGGGTCTGCCAGCGGCGGGTGCGGCGCTCGGCCGTACTGGTGGTGTTGATGTCGGACCAGGCGCCGGTGCGGTCCTCGCGCAGGGTGCGCAGCTCGCCGCCGCAGGGCAGGATCCAGCCGCCGTGGCCCTCCAGGTGGGCCCAGCCCGGGCCGCCCGTGAGGGCCTGGGTGCCGTTCTCGCCGAGGTTGCGGTTGTCCACGACCGTCTCGACGGGGACGCCGTCGGCGCAGGTGATCCCGGCGCCCAGGCAGACGACGGCGTCGTCGAGGAAGAACCAGGACCTGCGGGCCTCCAGCGTGGACCCGAGCCCCTTGAGGTGCTGGCCGACGGCCGCGTACTCGCCGTCGGTCGCGCCGCCGACCCAGCGGACGTCCGGCTTGGGGGCGCCCCACTCGCCGCCGGCCCGGTCGGCGAGGCGCCTGGTCGACACGGTCGTGCCGGGAAGGCGGTACCAGTCCACGGTCGGCCAGTACCAGTCGGTGTACTGATCGGACCGGTCGGACCGGTCGGACCGGTCGCCGCGCCCGGCCGGCCACCAGGAGAGCATCCCGGCGCCGGTGTGCCAGCCACGTGGGTTCTCGCCGTTTCCGCACTCGTAGTGCGCGATGCGGTCGGAGGCCATGGAGAGCGCGGCGGTGAAGCGGGGGCGGCGGTGGACGGCCCGGTCCATGGCCGGAAAGAGGCGGTGCCCGACGGGTTCCGGGCTCGCGGGTACGGCCGCGTCGGCGACGGCGTGCAGCCGGGCCAGATCCGCCACCCCGAACTGACTGGCCGTCAGGATCGGTGTCACGGTGTCCCGTTGGATCCAGCCCTTGATCCGGCCGTACCACCGCTCCCGCTCCGCCTCGCTCGCGCCGCCCGCGAGCAGGGCGATGGCCGCGATCAGGGCCCGCCCGTGGTAGTGGTCGCTGCGCATGACGTGCAGATCGTCGCCGCGCAGATAACCCCGGCTGATGGCACGGCCGTTGACGCAGTCCATCACCAACCCGTCGTGGATCAGGGGCGCGTAGGCGTGCTCGACGCTGTCCAGGACGTTCTGCCGGACCGGGTCGGTGACTTCCCACGGCGACTCGGCGAGCAGGGCGAACAGCCGCCCCAGGCCGTCGAGCAGCACCTGGCCGTACGTCCCGGAGTAGGCGACCCAGGTGTGCTGGACGAAGGAGCCGTCGGCGTAGAGGCCGTCGCCCCGGGTGACGTACGGGAAGACCGGCGAGAGGGCGTCCCGGGCGAGCGTGACACGGCCGCCGGCCCGGCCGAGGATGCCGCGCAGGGCGACGGAGCGGCACAGGTCGACGCGGTTGGCGCCGGTGGAGGTGCCGGAGTAGTCGGTGAGCATCGCGTCGGGGATGAAGTGGTCGACGGCGGCACAGGCGGCCGCGACCCGGCTCTCGCCGAGGTGGTCGTACAGGGCGGCCGTGAGGTCCATGAGGAGCCGGGGGCTGCCGATCTGCCATTCCCACCAGTTGCCGTAGCGGGTGGTGGCCGGGTTGTAGACGGTGGCGGAGAGGTGGTCGAGGCCGCGCAGCACGTCGGCGAGGAGGGCGTCGTCGCCGGTGAAGCCGGTGCCGGGCTGGACGTAGGCCTGGGCCATGGTCCACAGGCAGCCGTAGCTGAAGGTGATGCCGGCGGGCGGGTCGAAGGGGTGACCCGGCCAGAGCGAAGCCGGGGCAGGGGCCATGGTGCCCCGGAAGTTCCTGGCCGATGCCCCGAGTTGGGCGAGCCGGGAGGCGTACGGCTCGGCCGCCGGGTCGTACCCGGCGCCGAGGGCGATGTCGAGCCAGCGGCGACGGAGTGTGTCGTAGGGGTCGGCGGCGGGTGCCGCGTGGGCCCTGGGCGCCAGGGCGGCGGTGAGGGCGGCGGCCAGCAGCAGGGCGCGCCGCGTCGGTCCGGTCGTACCCGTGCCGGTGGTCACCGCCCCTGCCTCAGCAGCCGCCGCAGTTGTAGTAGAGGACGTCCCAGTGGGTGCCCTCGTCGGCATAGATGTTGCCGGAGCCGGACCGGTACTGCGGGGCACCGTCCCCGCGCAGACCGATGTAGGTGAAGTTGCCCTTGATGTACGCCGTGACGCAGGTGTTCTTGCCGTAGTCGAGCTTGTAGCCGTTCCAGTGGGAGTAGGTGCCGGAGGCGTGGCCGGTCTCGGTGCCGCCGGTGATGTTGAGGGCGCAGCCGCCGGCCCGCTTGAGGGTCTGGGCGCCCTGCGCGGTGGCGAGGTTGAGCTGTTCGAAGGACGTACAGGTGGGGTTGTTCCGGTCGGAGCAGTTGCCCGAGGAGGACCAGGTGATGCCGACGTCGCGGAACATCTGGGTGGCGGTCGCGTGGCTGACCTTGGTGACGGCGAAGGCGTCGGTGGCGGTGCCGACGACGGCGACGCCGGGGGCGACGACGAGGGCGAGCGCGGTCAGGACGGAGCGGACCTTCATGACCTTCGTGGCCTTCATGGGGACCCTTCCTGCGGATGGCCGTGCTTCCTGTGGGGCGGCTGTGCAGGTGGTGCACGCCGATGGTGCCCGAGCCCTGTGCACGTCCACCAGAGGGCGCGCACGGTGACTCCCGGTTACCGTGAAAACACGATGCGGATGATGTTGAAAACTGAACGGAATAGGTCTACGGTCACAGTCGTTAGGTTCGTTGAACGTTAAACAGAAAGCCCCGCGGCTTCGGCATCACCGACCGCGCCCGTCCCCAAGGAGCACGTCATGGGCATCTTCGGCCGCAAGGAATCCACCCCCGCCCCCGCCTCGGCGCCCACCACCGTCAGCCCCGACCTGGCCGCGCTGACCGGTGACTACACGCTCGACCCCGCGCACACCACGATCGGCTTCGTGGCCCGCCACGCGATGGTCACGAACGTCAAGGGCAGCTTCCTGGACTTCACGGGCACCCTGCACCTGGACGGCGCGGACCCCGCCAAGTCCACCGCCACGATCGACGTCCGGATGGAGAGCGTCGAGACCGGCAACGCCGACCGTGACGGCCACCTGAAGTCCTCGGACTTCTTCAAGACCGACGAGTTCCCGGCGATGACCTTCCGCTCCACCGACGCGGAGGCCCTGGGCGGCGACGACTACCGCATCACCGGCGACCTCTCCATCCTCGGCGTGACCAAGCCGATCACCATCGACCTGGAGTTCAACGGCGCCGCGAAGGACCCGTTCGGCAACGAGCGAGTCGGCTTCGAGGGCAAGGCCGAGATCCTGCGCTCCGAGTGGGGCCTGACCTGGAACGCGGCGCTGGAGACCGGCGGCTTCCTGGTCTCCGACAAGATCAAGCTGAACTTCGACATCTCGGCGATCAAGAACGCGTGAGCCTCCGGCGGTTCAGCCGCCCCGATGCCTCCACACCCTGAGCGCGCCCGCCCTCCACTCCCCCGAAAAGGGAGGGCGGGCGTTCGCCTGTTCGTGTCAGAGTGGTCCGATGGCAGCACTCTCCGAACACGAAGAGACCGACTGGGTCCATCTCGCCTCGTTCCCGAACCTGCCGGGGCATCCCAACCCCGGTCGCTTCCTGCTGGGTTGACTGCGGGAACGCGGCATCGACTGGATGCCGTTCGAAGCGGAAGAGCTGCGGATCGACCTGATGTGCCGCATCGGCGACGACGGGCACTGGCACGGGACTTTCGGCGTGAACGTGGACGCCCGGGCGCTGCGGCGGCTCGGACTGCATCCCGGCCAGCCGACCTCCGTCGTCAACGGCCCTTCTCCGCCCGCCTGGTGGCACGCCGCCGGTGAGCGTTACGCCGCCCGTCACGCCGTACGCAGACGCCACGGCTTCCGCTGAACCGGCAGCAGGAACCAGGATGCCCCGACGGACAGCACCGCGCCGACGGCGATCGCGGCCAGGCGCGTGGGCAACAGGCTCTGCGCGTCGTGACCGAAGTAGCCGAGGAGCAGGGAGAGGGCCGTGGTCATGCCGGCCGCCCAGTAGGCGTAGGTGAGCGGGCGCAGCCACAGGGCCACGGCCAGCACGGCGAACAGCACCGCCACCGCCGCGTGACCCGTGATGCCGGCCGCCGCCACGCCCGTGGCGAGCAGGGTGCCGACGCAGGCGCCCAGGAAGCGCTCGACTCCCTTGCGCAGTACGTCGGTTCGGCCCCGGTTGCCGCTTGCCACGACGTACGCGGTCAGAACCAGCCAGGGCCAGTGGTCGTCGTAGAGCAGTCGGCCGAGCGCGAAGGACGCGGCCACCCCCGCCGCCATCTGTACGGCCATCCGTGTGCTGGGGCGGGGGTGCAGTCGGGAGGGCCGGCGCGGGGTGCCCGGGTCGGCTTCGGCCGGCCAGGGGCCGTACCGGTCGGCCGCCGTCTGCACCAGCCACACGCTCGCCCACGCCAGTACGCCGATGAGCGCCGAACATGCCCAACTCACCAGCTGCCCTTGCGCCTTGGGTGGGAGAGCAGGGCCGGGGACCACCAGGAGCGCCACCAGCGGGAGGGTGATCAGGGTGCCCGCCCGGGTGGCGGCCGGGCCGTAGCGGCGGATCCAGATGGCCAGGGAGATGCCCGCGGTGAAGACGGCCGCGCCCAGCCAGTAGTGGGTGGCGATAAGGCGGCCGACCAGGGCGCAGATCGCCGACACCGCCGGCAGCAGGGCGAGTGCCCTGAGGGGGCCCCGGGTGTCCGCCGTCCGCTGGGTCCGGGCGAGTGTGACGGTCAGGACCACCGCGAGGACGACGGAGTCCGTGTGCAGTCCGGCCGCGCCCTCCAGCCACAGGGCGATCGACCAGGAGAGCAGGACGGCCGTCATCGTCGTAGCAGCTTCATACGCATTGCGTATTAGTTTCTTGGCCACCTTCCCAGAATATTGGGGATGTGTGGACCATAGAAGTACGCATGAGCGTATCATTCGGGGTCATGGATCACCTTTCCGAGGCCGCCCTTCTCCGGCGGGCCGTCGTCCGGCTGAACCGGCGGCTCAGGCAGGAGCGCGGGGACGGGAGTCTCAGCTCCAACCAGCTCGTGGTGCTCGGGTATCTGCACCGGCACGGGTCGGCCACGCCCGGTGAGATCGCGGCGGCGGAGCGGCAGCGGCCGCAGTCACTCACCCGGGTCTTCGCCGAGCTGGAGGCCGATGGGCTGATCGCGCGGGAAGCGGGCACGACGGACCGGCGTCAGGCCGTGCTCACGCTCACCGAGCCCGGGCGGCGGGCGCTGGAGCGGGACATGGCCGAGCGCGACGCCTGGCTGGCCGAGGCGCTCGGCGCGCTGGGCGAGACGGAGCGCGGGGTGCTGGCGCTGGCCGCGGCGGTGATGGAGCGGCTGGGCACGATGGACGTGCCCTCACAGAACGACTGACGCGCTCAGAAGCCCCCGCCGAAGTCCCCTCCCCCGCCGCCGTCGAAGCCCCCACCGTCGCCGAAGCCACCGCCGAAGTCGCCGGGGTCGAAGTCCGCGCCGGACACGTCGCCGCCGAAGTCCCCGCCGCCGAAGTCGCCGTACCCGGTGCCGTAGTCGGCCGCGTACGACGGTGTGGCCATCACGCTGCCGAGCAGGGTGCCGACGAGCAGGCCGGGCAGGATGCCGCCGCCGAAGTAGCCGCCCGCCCAGGGGCCGTAGGCCGGTCCGGCGTCCCAGTAGGGGCGGCGGCCGTAGTCGGTGTCGACCTCGCGGATCACCGGGTCGCGGCCGTCGGCCAGACGGGTGGCGTCGGCCGCGCAGACCGGGACCTCGCGGGGTGCGCCGCCGGGCGGGGTCCAGGCGGCGTCGATGACCGAGGGGCCGTGCCGGGGGTCGAAGAAGCAGGGCGGGCGACGCTCCGGGAGGGGGCGGCCCTCGCGGCGGGCGGCCAGTTGGGCCAGGGAGAAGCGGCCGTCCTCCAGTGCCTCGGTGACCGCGCGCACGTCCTCGGGTTTTCGGGCGTCGGCCATGTACTGCTTGGCCTTGTCGTAGGCGTCCAGGGCCCGTTCGTAGTCCCCGCGCATGGCGTCGTCGGCGCCCGCCTCGGCCGGGTGGAAGTCCAGCCGGTCGAGTTCCTCGCCGAAGGCGGTGACGTCCTCGTCGACGACGACCCGCAGGCGGTCCAGGGCGGCCCGCTGCTCCTCGGCGTGGCGGCGGCGGTTGCGGCGGACCAGGGCGTAGACGCCCGCGCCGCCGGCCACCAGGACCGCGGCCGTGGTGATCAGCGCCGTGGTGGACATTCCGCCGCCCTTGCCGGAGGAGCCCCAGGACGCTGGGGCGTGGCCGCCCATGTTGGCCAGGGCGCGGTCGGTGAAGTCGGTGAGCTGGGTCTTGGCGCTCTCGCCCTGGACGCTGGTGACGAGGTTCTGCACGGCGCTGCGCGGGAGCACGGAGGAGTCGGCGCGGGCGTCGAAGCGGTCGCCGAGGCGGATGGCGTACAGGCCGGTGACTCCGGTGGCCGTGCGCAGGTCGGAGAAGAGGTTCTGGGTGGGGTAGTCGGCGGGCAGGACCGCGATGAACAGGGGTTTGTTCGCGCCCTTGATCTGTTTGGCGAGTGTGCCGGCGTCGGCGGCGGGCAGCGGGGCGGAGGCCGCCGGGTCGACGTAGACCGGGCTCTTGCGGAGGGCGTCGGCGATGGTGGAGATGCTGGTGGCCGCCATCGCGCCAGGGGTCAGCACGGTCACGATCACCAGGGTGAGGGCGGCCAGCAACAGCGCTGGGAGGCTTCGGGTCCGCAGGACGGCCTTCATCCTTCGAAGCTACCCGAAGCCTCCCAAAAGTGGGCATCCCTTCAGATCAGACGGGTGGGCCCGGATCGGAGGGGGGTTTACGCGGCCTGGTACGCCTCCGTCAGCTTCCGCACCGCCTTTCCGTACCTGCCGGTGAGCAGCAGATGGTCCGCGTCGGCGAAGGGCTTCGCCACGGCCTCCGTGATCCGCTGCCCCACCTTCTGCTGGACGAGCAGCCGCGCCTCGGCGACCAGCTCGCGTCCGGTCCGGTCGGCGCCCGTCCGCTCGGCCGCCGTCGCCGCCAGGGCGAGCGCGCGCAGGGTCGCGGTGCCGCCCCGCGGGACCCGGGTGAGCGTGGTCAGGCCCCAGCCGTAGGGGAACTGCGGGTCGTACGACGCGTCGCCGACGTTGATCGGCAGCTGGGACTCGGACCTGGGCCAGGTGACCGGCAGCTGCCCGGTGAAGGGGCGCCTGCCGTAGAGGACGTCGGCGACACCCTCGCCCTCGGTGCCGGGCAGCCAGGAGGCCACGAGCGCGTCGATCCCGTCCAGCCGGTCGCCGATCAGCTGCGGGCGGCCGGAGACGATCAGCACCGCGCACCGCATGGCCGCACACACCTTGTCCACGGCGGCCCGGTCGGCGGCGGACAGCTGCAGGGAGTGGCCGTTGCCGACGTCGCCGACGCCCTCGGCGTACGGGGTCTCGCCGACGACGACCACACCGACGTCGTAGCCGTCGGTCGGCGCGGAGGCGTCCTTGGAGTAGGTGACGTTCCCGCCGGCCTCGCGCATGCCCTGGAGGATGCTCGTGCCCGGGGTGATGTTCCCCGAGGAACCCTGCCAGGTGAGGGTCCAGCCGCCGGACTGGTTGCCGATGTCGTCGGCGTCGGACCCGGCGACGTACACCTTCTCGCTCTTCCTCAGAGGCAGCAGCCCATCGGTGTTCTTCAGCAGCACCTGGGACTCGGCGGCGGCCCGGCGGGCCACGGACCGGTGTTCCGGGGAGCCGATCGCGGCGGCGCCGCTGGTGTCGGCATACGGGTGCTCGAACAGGCCCAGCCGGAACTTCTGGGTCAGGATGCGGGAGACGGCGTCGTCGATCCGCCGCTCGCTGATCCGGCCGGCCTTCACCTCGTCGACGAGCGTGCCGGTGAAGTCCTCGTACGTGTACGGCACCATCATCATGTCCAGGCCCGCGTCGACCGACGTGCGGACGTGGGACGCGTAGTCGCCGGGGAGCTGGTCGATGGCGTTCCAGTCGCTGATGACGAAGCCGTCGAAGCCCATGCGGTCCTTGAGGACGCCGTTGATCATGTCGGCGCGGGCGTGCATCTTCACCGGGCCCTGTCCGTCACCGAGCACGTCCAGGGAGGAGTACGACGGCATGACCGTGCCGATGCCCCGGTCGACGGCGGTCTCGAACGGCGCCAGGTGGACGGCCTCCAGCTGCTGCCGGGTGACCTTGGTGACACCCTGGTCGATCTTGTACGTCCCGGTGGTGGAGGAGCCGTACTCGGTGCCGCCGTCGCCGACGAAGTGCTTGGCGGTGGCGAGGACCTTGTCGTTCCGGCTCAGGTCCCTGCCGTTCGCACGGCCCTGGAGGCCCTGGACGACGGTCTCCATGGACTCGACCAGCGCCGGGTCCTCGCCGAAGGACTCGTAGGAGCGGCCCCAGCGTTCGTCGCGGCTCACGCACAGGCAGGGCGCGAAGTCCCAGGGGATGCCGGTGGCCCGCACCTCGGCGGCGGTCACCGCACCCGCCTGCCCGGCGAGCCGGGGGTCGCGGGTGGCGCCGATGCCGATGTTGTGCGGCATGACCGTGGCGCCGGACAGGTTGTTGTGGCCGTGGACCGCGTCGACGCCGTAGATCAGCGGGATCTGGAAGCGGGTGGCCTGGGCGCGCAGCTGGAAGGAGTCGATCATCTTCGCCCACGCCTCGGGGGTGTTGGGCGTGGGGGTCGAGCCGCCGCCGGACAGGAGTGACCCGAGGGCGTACGTCGCGATGTCGGCGCCGCCCCCGACGGCCCCGCGCTCGGCCTGGGTCATCTGGCCGGCCTTCTCCGCCAGGGACATGCGGGACACGAGGTCGGCGACGCGCTTCCCGACCGGCAACTTCGCGTCCAGGTACGGCAGTCCGTGCGCGTCGACGACGACCTGCGGGGTCTCGGCGGGCGCCTTGGCGCCGGTCACCGTGAGCTTGACCGGGACGGTCTCGGCGGACTCGGCGGCCCTGTCCCGGAGGGTGGGTACCTCGATGGTCCTCGAGGTACCGGAGGCGGTGCCGGCCGGGAAGGTGAGGGTGCCGGAGACCGGGGTGTAGTCCTTGCCGGGGTCGGCGGTGCCACCGGCGGTCTCGTAGGTGACGGTCACCGGGTCGTCGATCGGCGCGGAGCCGGTGGTGGCGACGGTGACCTTGACGGCGGCCGTACCGCCTTCCTTTACGGGGTACACGGCGGAGTCCGTGGTGACGTTCGCCCGCAGGGACTGGTCGGCCCTGCCGTACAACTCGACGTCGTCCATGGCGAACCGGCCTTTGACGCCGGCCGGCAGGGTGACGGCGTAGCCCCACATGCCGGTCAGCCCGAGGACGTGGTCGATGCCGCCGACGGGCTGGTAGTCCGTGCGGTACACGAAGTCGGTGAAGGGGATCTCGACCTGTCTCCAGCCGGTCCAGTCGTCGGTGAAGGAGGTCGTCCACAGCTCGGAGGCCTCGCCGTTCGCGCCGCCGTCCTTGATCTCGAAGGCGATCTTCCGGCCGTTGTCCTGACCGTCCCACCAGAAGCGGATGCCTTTGTGGGCGGACCAGTCGTGGGCGGGTTCGGTCGCGGCGAAGTCGTGGGTGAAGCCGCCGTAGCCGCTGATGTCGTAGCTGCCGGTGAGGACCTTGGCGCCCTCGGGGGCGTCGGAGCGGGCGGTCAGTTGCAGGGCCGGCGGGTCGTCGGTGTCACTCCCCCAGGTGAAGATGCCCTCGGCGGGCTGGGAGGCGAACGGGACCTCGCCCTCGAAGCGGTCGACGGGGACGGGAGCGGGGTCGTCGGCCGCGTGGGACGCGGTCGGTGAGAGCAGGGCGGTGAGCAAGGCGGCGGACACGAGCAGGGCGGTTCTCGGCATGGACCATCCTCGACTCTCGTGGTTCACTCAGGACTTAGATCACGCCGTGAGTTAACTAACGTCCCACAGACCCGTCAAGACGTCACGTCAGACAATCCGGGAAGGGCGACGCCTCGGACGGGGCCAAGGTGCAGTTGTACGACTGCAATGGAACCGGTGCCCAGCAGTGGTCGTACAACGCCTCCGCCGGTGATGTGGTGAACACGGCGGCGAACAGGTGCCTGGACGTGACGGACAACTCGTCGGCGAACGGGGCGAGGGCGCAGATCCGGTCGCGCACCGGGGCCGCCGACCAGAAGTGGCACTTGCAGCAGGGCGGGTCGCGTCCCGCCCTGGAGGGGGAATATGAAGCGCTGGAGACTGCGCGGCTCCGGGGACGAGGCGTCGGACGACACCTTCCGGGGAACGGCCGGCGTCGGCGCCGTTGCCATCACGCAGGGACGCCTTCGACGAGCTGGTGGACGACACGTCCTGAGACGGGCGACGGCCGCCGTGCTGGGTGGCGTGAGCGGGATGCTCCTGCTCAGCGGGTGTACGGCGGTCGACCTGCCGCTCGCCGCTGTGCGGGTCGGGACGGACGGGGCGCCGTACGCCCTGTTCCGGCCCTGTGGCGACGACGACTACCAGGGGCCCTCGCTCGACGGGCGGGCACGCCACGGTGGCGACGGGCCCGTCACCACGGGGTGGGACGTACGGAAGGAGGGGCTCCACGGGGACGCCGAGTTCCCGCTGTTCACCCCTCCCGGCGACTGGAAGGCCCGGCACCGCGGAGCGCGGCGGCTGCTCCCCCACCACCGCTACACGCTGGGCTTCGGGCACTACGTGACCGGTGACTCGTACAACGGGACGGTGGTGTTCACCACCGAGCAGATCGCCCGGCTCAGGCCCGGTCAGGTGTGGGCCGACGGTCGGGCGATGCGGCTCGGCGCCTTCGAGAAGCTCGCCGAGGACGCGTGCTGATGGGCGGCGGTGCACCGGCTGGGGGACGATGAAGGGAGCCGGCATCCCGCCGGGCGCCTTCCCGAGGGAGTCCGACATGAGCACAGCGCGGGACCTGTTGATCGTCGCTCTGGACGTCCCGTCCGGCCGGCCCGTCGAGCAGGGGGACCTCTCGCTCGCCCTGGCGGGGGCCGAGCTGGTCGACCTGATGGATGCCGAGGCCGTCACCCTGGACGACGAGCGCATCGTGCCCGGCCTGCAGCCGGCCACCGGTGACCGGCTGCTGGACGCGGCGGGGGCTGCGCTCACCCGGCAGGCGCCGTACGAGTCCGTCGAGGACTGGCTGTGGCGCCGCGGGCGCGGCCTGGCCGCCGCCTACGCGGACGATCTGCAGGCGCGGGGACGGCCGGCCACCGGAGCCCTGCACCACTGGCTGCCCTGGCGGAGCGGAGACGGCACTCCGGCCGACTCGCCGGAACGGCGGCACGCCACCGACCGCTGGGCCTCCCGCGAGCCCGTCCTCGCCGGTCTCGCGGCCGCCCTGGGGATACCCGAGGGCGCGCCGGAACAGGCCCCGGAGGACCTGCCCGACAACGCGGTGGTGACCGTCCTGGCGGCCGTCAACGACGCGCTGACGGAGCTGGAGGCCGTGCGGCAGCGGCGGCGCATCGAGGAGGACGCCTTCGACAACGTCTGGCGTGCTCCCTGAGGCGGACTACTCGGCCGGCTCGACCCCGGCCCGCAGCAGGCCGTAGGTGCAGGCGTCCTCCAGGGCCTGCCAGGAGGCGGCGATGACGTTGTCCGCCACGCCGACCGTGGACCACTCGCCCGAGCCGTCGGAGGTGGAGATCAGGACGCGGGTGGTGGACGACGTGCCGTGCTTGCCCTCCAGGATGCGGACCTTGTAGTCCACCAGCTCCAGTTTGGCGAGCTGCGGGTAGATCTTCTCCAGGGCGACGCGCAGCGCCCGGTCGAGGGCGTTGACCGGGCCGTTGCCCTCCGCGGTGGCGACGATCCGCTCGCTCTTGGCCCACAGCTTGACCGTGGCCTCGTTGGCGTGGGTGCCGTCCGGGCGGTCCTCGACGATGGCCCGCCAGGACTCGACGTCGAAGTACTTCAGGGGCCTGCCCTCGGCCTCGGCGCGCAGCAGCAGCTCGAAGGAGGCGTCCGCGGCCTCGTAGGTGTAGCCCTTGAGCTCGCGCTCCTTCACCCGCTCGACCACCCGGCCGACCAGTTCGCGGTCGCCGCCGAGGTCGATGCCGAGTTCCTTGCCCTTCAGCTCGACGGAGGCGCGGCCCGCCATGTCGGAGACCAGCATGCGCATCGTGTTGCCGACCTGCTCCGGGTCGATGTGCTGGTACAGGTCCGGGTCGACCTTGATCGCGGAGGCGTGCAGGCCCGCCTTGTGCGCGAAGGCGGAGACGCCGACGTACGGCTGGTGCGTGGACGGGGTGAGGTTCACGACCTCGGCGATGGCGTGCGAGATGCGGGTCATCTCGCGCAGGTGGCCGTCGGGCAGCACCTTCTTGCCGTACTTCAGCTCCAGGGCCGCGACCACCGGGAAGAGGTTGGCGTTGCCGACGCGCTCGCCGTAGCCGTTCGCCGTGCACTGGACGTGGGTCGCGCCGGCGTCCACCGCGGCCAGGGTGTTGGCGACGGCGCAGCCGGTGTCGTCCTGGGCGTGGATGCCGAGCCGGGCGCCGGTGTCGGCGAGGACCGTGGAGACGACCGCCTGGACCTGGGCGGGGAGCATGCCGCCGTTGGTGTCGCAGAGGATGACGACGTCGGCGCCGGCCTCCGAGGCGGTGCGCACGACCGCCTTCGCGTACTCCGGGTTCGCGCGGTAGCCGTCGAAGAAGTGCTCGCAGTCGACGAACACCCGGCGGCCCTGCTCGCGCAGGTAGGACACGGTGTCCCGGACCATCTCCAGGTTCTCGTCCAGCGTGGTGCGCAGCGCCAGCTCCACGTGCCGGTCGTGCGACTTGGCGACCAGCGTGATCACCGGGGCGCCCGAGTCGAGGAGCGCGTTGACCTGCGGGTCGTCGGCGGCCTTGGCGCCGGCGCGGCGGGTGGCGCCGAAGGCGACCAGCTGGGCGTGCTTGAAGTCGATCTCCTGCTGGGCGCGGGCGAAGAACTCGGTGTCCCGCGGGTTCGCGCCGGGCCAGCCGCCCTCGATGAAGCCCACGCCGAAGTCGTCCAGGTGCCGTGCGATGGCGAGCTTGTCCGCGACGGTGAGGTTGATGCCCTCGCGCTGCGCGCCGTCGCGCAGCGTGGTGTCGAAGACGTGGAACGAGTCGTCGAGCTCGCTGGTTGCCGTCTCGGTCATGGTCTCAAGGCTCCTGATTGTGGATCTTCGGTCTTACCGGAATGACCGGCTCCACCGTCCCCCCAATACTCCCTCGCGCTCCGTTCCCGGCTGAAGGTGGGCCGGAAAACCAAAAAACCCCTCGCGGGTGCGAGAGGTCTGCGCGCGGGTCGAGGACGACGGTGGCCACCCGTACCTGGTCGTACGTGGTGGTCACTGCGGACCGGCGCGCCTGCTGCCAATAATCATGGCGAACGAGAGCACGGAAGCAGTCTGGCACAGCCCCGCCCCTGGCTCCCCGACCGTCTCAGGATGCGGTCGTCAGGCGTCCGGCGCGAGGAGTGTCTCCGCGAGGAACTCCCGCACGTGGGCGATCACTTGTTCCCGTCCCGTGCCGCGCAGACCGATGGCGACATGGATGGAGAAGCCGTCCAGCAGAGCACGCAGCCGGGTGGCGAAGCGGTCGGCGTCGACCGGGCGGAACTCGCCGCGTGAGACGCCCTCGGCGAGCAGCGCGACCAGGTCGCGGTGCCAGGCGCCCTCGATGGCGGCCTGCCGCTCGCGGGCGACAGCGTCGGCGGCAGCGCTCTGCGAGCGGTTCCAGACCTCCAGCCACAGCGTCCAGTGCGGGTCGCGGTGCCCGTCGGGGACGTACAGGTCGACGTACGCCTCCAGGCGCTCCCGGGCGGTGCCGGGGCGGGTGAGCAGGCGGCTGCGCTCGGCGCCGAGCCGGCCCTCGCTCCACTCCAGGGTCTGCAGCAGCAGCTCGTCCTTGGAGTGGAAGTAGTACAGCAGATGGCCGCTGCTCATCCCGACCTCACGGCCGAGCCCCGCCATGGTGAGTTTCTCCAGACCGCGCTCGGCGATCATGCCCATGGCGGCGACGAGAACCTCCTCGCGCGGCGGCGCGTTCCTGCGCGCACGGGCCGCACCGGCCATCTGCTGCTCCTGTGTGTGTCAGACCTTCGGCTGCTGCTGGGTGATGCAGTGGATGCCACCACCGCCGGAGAAGATCGTACGGGCGTCCACCAGGGTGACCGTCCGCTCGGGGAAGAGACGGCGGAAGATCCCGGCGGCGATCTCGTCGCGCGGGTCGTCGAAGCCGCACAGCACGACCCCGCCGTTGCAGAGGTAGTGGTTGATGTAGGAGTAGTCGGCCCAGTGGCCGTCGGCCTCCAGGACGGTCGGGGCGGGCACCTCGACCACCTCCAGCTTGCGGCCGCGCGCGTCGGTCGCCGACCTCAGGATGCCGATGACCTCCTTGGTGACCTCGTGGTCGGGGTGGGCCGGGTCCGGCTGGTGGTGGGCGACGACGACACCGGGGCGGGCGAAGGCGGCGACGATGTCGACGTGGCCGAGGGTGCCGAAGCCGTGGGGCGGGTAGTCGCCGGTCAGGCCGCGCGGCAGCCAGATCGCCTTGCTGGTGCCGAGGTGGGCGTGGATCTCCGCCTCGACCTGCTCCTTCGTCCAGCCCGGGTTGCGCTCGGGGCCGAGCTGCACGGTCTCGGTGAGCAGCACGGTGCCCTCGCCGTCGACGTGGATCGCGCCGCCCTCGTTGACAAGTGCGCTGCTGTAGCTCTTCGCGCCCGCGAGGTCCGATACGTACGCCGCGATCTTCGAGTCGTGCTCCCAGCGGGCCCAGTCCTGGGCGCCCCAACCGTTGAACGTCCAGTCCACGGCGGCCAGTCCGCCCTGGCCGTCGGTGAGGAAGGTGGGGCCGATGTCCCGCATCCAGGCGTCGTCCAGATCACGCTCGACCGTGTCGACGCCGGGACCGAGCAGCACCTGCGCGTCCGCCGACTCGCCGGGGCCGCACACGACGGTCACCGGTTCGAAGCGGAGGACGGCACGGGCCACCGAGGCCCAGGCCATGCGGGACAGACGGAGGTCGTCCGGGTCGTCGAAGGTGGGGTTGGGGCCCGGCCACGCCATCCAGGTGCGCTCGTGCGGGGTCCACTCGGCGGGCATGCGGAAGCCGTCGGCTGCGGGGGTGGTCATGTCGCGGGTCCTTAGAGGAAGTAGAGGCGGTTCAGGGAGACGGAGTCGGCGGGCTCTGAGCGCAGCGGGTCGCCGTCGAGGGTGACCAGGCCGGTGCGCCGGTCGACGTCGACCGCTCCGATGCGGGAATTCAGGCGCAGGTCGGCGGGGCCGATGCCCCGGGTGCCGCGCACGGCGACCCTGCGGCGCCGGGTGGGCATCCGGTCGTTGCCCTGGTCGAGGGCGGACTGCGCGACGAAAGCGACCGAGATGTCCGCGGGCGTGGCACCGTGCGCGCCGAACTGCGGGCCCAGGACGAGGGGTTCGCAGGTGTCGGTGGCCGCGCCCGGGTCACCGACCACGCCGTACGCCGGGAAGCCGGACTTGAGGACGAGCTGCGGCTTGGCGCCGAAGTACTCCGGGCGCCACAGCACGATGTCGGCGAGCTTGCCGACCTCGATCGAGCCGACCTCGTGCGAGAGGCCGTGCGCGATGGCGGGGTTGATGGTCAGCTTGGCCATGTAGCGCAGGACGCGGGCGTTGTCGTCGCCCTCGCTGTCACCGCCCTCCCCGTCATGGGGAAGCAGGGGCCCCAGCTCGGCCTTCATCTTCCCGGCCATGGCGAAGGTACGGCGGACCGTCTCGCCCGCTCGGCCCATGCCCTGCGCGTCGGACGAGGTGATGCCGATCGCGCCCAGGTCGTGCAGCACGTCCTCGGCGCCCATCGTGCCGGCCCGGATGCGGTCGCGGGCCATGGCCGCGTCGCCGGGCAGGTCGGTCTTCAGGTCGTGGACGGAGACGATCATGCCGTAGTGCTCGGCGACCGCGTCCCGGCCGAAGGGCAGGGTGGGGTTGGTGGAGGAGCCGATGACGTTCGGGACGCCGGCCATCTTGAGCACGTTGGGCACGTGTCCGCCGCCGCAGCCCTCGATGTGGAAGGCGTGGATCGTGCGGCCTTCGAGGACGCGCAGGGTGTCCTCGACGGACAGGCACTCGTTCAGCCCGTCGCTGTGCAGGGCGACCTGGACGTCGTGCTCCTCGGCGACCCGCAGGGCCGTGTCGAGCGCGCGGGTGTGGGCGCCCATGTCCTCGTGCACCTTGAAGCCGCAGGCACCGCCCTCGGCGAGGGCCTCGACCAGCGGGGCGCTGTGCGAGGACGAACCCCGGCCCAGGAAACCGATGTTGACCGGCCAGGCGTCGAAGGCGTTGAAGGCGTGCTTGAGGGCCCAGGGCGAGTTGACGCCGACGCCCCACACCGGGCCGAACTCCTGGCCGATGACCGTGGTCACGCCGGAGGCGAGGGAGGCCTCCATGATCCGCGGCGACAGCAGGTGGACGTGGGTGTCGACGGCACCGGCGGTGGCGATGAGTCCCTCGCCGGACACGATGGACGTACCCGTGCCGACGACGACGTCGACCCCGTCGAGGGTGTCCGGGTTGCCGGCCCGCCCGATCGCGCAGACGCGGCCCTCGCGGATACCGATGGACACCTTGCGGATGCCCTGCGCCGCGTCGATCACGACGACGTTGCTGATCACGACGTCGCAGGTCTCGCGGACGGCGGCGGCCTTCAGGTGCAGCCCGTCACGGGCGGTCTTGCCGAACCCGGCGAGGAACTCGTCGCCGTACTTCTGCGAGTCGGACTCGACCCGGATCACCAGGCCCGAGTCGCCGAGCCGGACACGGTCACCGGCGCGGGGGCCGTGGGTGGCCGCGTAGGCGTGGGGGTCCATGTGGATCGACTCGTCGATCTCGCGTCCTTTCGAGCGGCTCATCGCTCGCCTCCTTCCGGCCCTTGCACCGTGACTCCCAGATAACCGCAGGCAGCAGCCCTGCGCAGCGCCTCTTCCTTCGCTCCGGGCGCGTCCAGCGGCCCGTCGACCAGACCGGCGAAGCCGATCGCGATCCGCTCGCCGCCGATCGGGACCAGCCCGACCCCGGCGCTCTCCCCCGGCCCGAACCGCACGGAGGATCCGGCGGGTACGGCGAGCCGCATGCCGTAGGCCTGCTCGCGTACGAAGTCGAGCCGCGGGTTGGCCTCGAAGAAGTGGAAGTGGGAGGTGACGGAGACCGGCACGGTGGCGGTGTTGGTGACCGTGAGCCGGACGGCCGGCTCGGGCTCCGCGTGCTGGGGGCCCGGCAGCAGCGCGCCCGGACCCTCCGCGCCGGCGCCGCTGCCGATGGGGTCGGAGACCACCGCGAGCCGGGAGCCGTCGTCGAAGACGGCCTCGACCATCACCTCGGTGACGACGTCGGCGACGCCCGGCAGCACGTCCTCGGGGCCGAGGATCGAGCGGGCGGCCTCGATGGCCTCCGCGAGCCGTTTGCCGTCCCGCGCGGCCTCGCAGACGGTGTCCGCGATCAGCGCGGTGGCCTCCGGCACGTTGAGCCTGAGACCGCGCGCCCGGCGGGCCCGGGCCAGCTCCGCGGCTCCGAAGAGCAGCAGCCGGTCACGTTCCGTGGGGGTCAGTCTCACGACGCGGCACCTCCTTGCCTTCCACACGTTTGAGCAACACTCTAAACGCACCATTCAGGAAACTGAAGCATTGACCGATGGCCGCCGTTCACGTCACATTGAACGCCGCTCAAACTTGCAGAGACGGCCGTCGAAGGAGACCCAGCCATGCCGATCGAACAGCGCGGTGTCGACACCATCCCGGACGAGGAGCGGACCAGCGGTCCACGGGACCTGGTCTCGATCCTGCTCGGGTCCAACCTCTGCCTCGGAGTGATCATCTTCGGCTGGCTGCCGCCGTCCTTCGGGCTCGGCTGGTGGGCGTCGGTGAGCGCGATCGTGGCGGGCACGGTGATCGGCACGCTGTTCACGGCCCCGCTGGCGCTGGTCTCCCTGCGCACCGCGACCAACCTGTCCACCTCCTCCGGCGCCCAGTTCGGCGTGCGGGGCCGACTGGTCGGCTCGGTCGTCGGTCTGCTGCTGGCCCTCGGCTACACCGCCCTGACCGTGTGGATCGGCGGCGACGTGATGCTCGGCGTGCTCGGCCGGCTGTTCGGACTTCCCGCGGGCGGGGTGTCGTACGCCGTCGTCTACGCGGTGCTCGCCGCGGCCACGGTCGCGGGCGCGGTCTACGGCTACCGGGTGCTGCTCGCCATGTCCCGGGTGCTGTCCGTCGGCATGACCGCCCTGCTGGCCGTCGGGATCTTCGCCTACGCCCCGCACTTCACGACCTCGGCCCTGCCCGGGACGGGCGGCTGTCTGCTGGGCTCCTTCTGGCCGACCTGGTTCCTCGCGACGGTGGCGGCGGGCCTGTCCGGACCGATCGCCTTCATCACCCTGCTCGGCGACTACACCCGCTACATCTCCCCCGCCCGCCACTCCAGCCGCCGCGTCCTGCACGCCACCTGGCTCGGCCTGATCCTGGGTCTGCTGGTGCCGCAACTGTTCGGCACCTTCACGGCGTACGCGGCCCGCGCGGCCACCGACTACGCCGGGCCCCTGGTGTCCGCCTCCCCCGCCTGGTACCTGGTCCCGCTGCTGCTGTCCGCCTCCGCGGGCTCGGTCGGCAACGCGGGCCTGATGCTGTACTCGATGGGCCTCGACCTGGACGCGATCCTGCCCCGCGCCTCCCGCGCCCGCGCCACCTACACGGTCGCCGTCGTGGCCACGGCCTGTGTCTTCGTCGGCCACTACGCCTGGAACGCGCAGTCGGCGATGACGTCCTTCGTCCTGCTGCTCACCGCCATCGGCACCCCGTGGGCGGTCATCACCCTGATCGGCTTCGCCCGCTGCCGCGGTGTGTACGACGCCGACGCCCTGCAGGTCTTCAACCGCCGCTCGCGGGGCGGGATCTACTGGTACCGGTCCGGCTGGAACATCCGGGCCACCGCGTCCTGGGCGGCCGGCGCGGCGGTCGGCCTGCTGGCGGTGTCCCTGCCGTCGTACGAGGGCCCGCTGCTGCGGCTCACCGGCGGGGTGGACTGCAGCTTCCTGCTGTCGGGTGCGGTCGGCGGACTGGTGTACCTGCTGCTGACGTCCGGCCCGGAACACAAGGGGGCCGCCGCGGACATCGTAGAGTCCACGGCAGCCCTGAGCACGTCCGGAAAGAGCTGAGCGGTAGCGCCCCAAAGGGGCGCGGGGAACTGCGCGACCAGCCACAACGGCGCAGCAGACGAACGACGGCCGATCGCGTCGGTTCCCGCCGAGCCATCAGCCGATACGGTGCATCCAGCCGTGCTTGTCCTCGGCCTTGCCGCGCTGGATGTCGAGGAGGGCCTGGCGCAGGCGCAGGGTGACCTCGCCGGGCTCTCCGTCCGACTGCTTCCACTCGGCCTTCGCGCGCTTGACCGTGCCGACGGGGGTGATCACGGCCGCGGTGCCGCAGGCGAAGACCTCGGTGAGGGTGCCGTTCTCGGAGTCTGTCTGCCACTGGTCGATGGAGACGCGGCCCTCCTCGGACTCGTAGCCGAGGTCGCGGGCGACGGCCAGCAGGGAGTCACGGGTGACGCCCTCCAGGATGGAGCCGGTGAGGGTCGGCGTGACGATCTTGTCTCCGTACACGAAGTACAGGTTCATGCCGCCGAGCTCCTCGACCCACTTGTGCTCGACCGCGTCGAGGTAGCAGACCTGGTCGCAGCCCTGGGCGGCGGCCTCGGCCTGGGCGAGCAGGGAGGCCGCGTAGTTGCCGCCCGTCTTCGCGTCGCCCATGCCGCCGGGGACGGCGCGGACGCGGTCCTCGGACGCCCAGATGGAGACCGGCTTCACGCCGCCCGGGAAGTACGCGCCGGCCGGGGAGGCGATGACGATGAACAGGTACTCGTTGGCGGGCTTGACGCCGAGACCGACCTCGGTGGCGATCATGAACGGGCGCAGGTAGAGGGACTCCTCGCCGCCGTGCGCGGGCACCCAGTCCTTGTCCTGCTGGACCAGGGCGTCACAGGCCTCGACGAACGTCTCGACCGGCAGCTCGGGCATGGCCAGGCGCTTGGCGGAGCGCTGGAAGCGCTTGGCGTTCTGGTCGGGGCGGAAGGTGGCGACCGAGCCGTCGGGCTGGCGGTAGGCCTTCAGGCCCTCGAAGATCTCCTGGGCGTAGTGCAGGACGTTGGTGGCCGGGTCGAGGGGGATCGGCGCGTACGGAACGAGCTGGCCGTCGTGCCAGCCGCGGCCCTCGGTCCACTTGATCGTCACCATGTGGTCGGTGAAGTGGCGGCCGAATCCGGGGCTGGCCAGGATCGCCTCGCGCTCCGCGGCGGCGAGCGGATGGGCGGAGGGCTTGAGCTCGATCGTGGGCGTCGTCATGAGTGGGTGTCCTTCACCGGTTGTAGTGTCGGGCCGCGCTCACTCCCGCATCGGCTCTCCAGCCGGTGCTAGGACGTCCGAGCTTTCCCTCATTCCGCGGCTCCGCGTTCGATTATCGCGCGGGGCTGCGGACGGAAGGAATCGGGGTGAATGCGGCCCAGGGTTGATGGTGGCACCCGGCGACCGCATAGGAAAAGCCGCCGGGTGCGATTGCGACCCGGCGGCTCGTGCGTAGCGCGGCGGGTCAGCCGGCTACTCGTACGGCGAGCGCGTCGCCGATCTCCGACGTACTGCGGGCGGGCTTGCCGACGCGTTCCGTGAGGTCGGCGGCGACCGCCGTGTCGATGCGGTCGGCCTCGGCGTCGTAGCCGAGGTGGCGCAGCAGCAGGGCGACGGACAGGACCGTGGCGGTGGGGTCGGCCTTGCCCTGGCCGGCGATGTCCGGGGCGGAGCCGTGGACCGGCTCGAACATGGACGGGAACTCGCGGCTCGGGTTGATGTTGCCGGAGGCGGCCACGCCGATGCCGCCGGAGACGGCCGCGGCGAGGTCGGTGATGATGTCGCCGAACAGGTTGTCGGTGACGATCACGTCGAACCGCTCGGGCTGGGTGACCAGGTAGATGGTCGCCGCGTCGACGTGGATGTAGTCGGTCTCGACCTCGGGGAACTCCGCGGCGACCTTGTTGAAGATGTTCGTCCACAGGTGCCCGGCGAAGGTGAGCACGTTGTTCTTGTGGACCAGCGTGAGCTTCTTGCGCGGGCGGGCCTGGGCGCGGGCGAAGGCGTCGCGGACCACGCGCTCGACACCGAAGGCCGTGTTGACGGAGACCTCGGTGGCCACCTCGTGCTCGGTGCCCTTGCGGATGGTGCCGCCGTTGCCCGTGTAGGGACCCTCGGTGCCCTCGCGGACGACGACGAAGTCGATCTCGGGCTGGCCGGCCAGCGGGGTCGCGACACCGGGGAGCAGCTTCGACGGCCGCAGGTTGACGTGGTGGTCGAAGGCGAAGCGGAGCTTGAGCAGGAAGCCGCGCTCCAGGACGCCGGAGGGGACGCTCGGGTCGCCGATCGCGCCGAGCAGGATGGCGTCGTGCTGCTTGAGGGCGGCGAGGTCGGCGTCGGTGAGGGTCTCACCGGTGGCGTGGTAGCGCTTGGCGCCGAAGTCGTACTCCTTGGTCTCCAGCTTCACATCCTGCGGCAGGACGGCGGAGAGGACCTTGAGACCCTCGGCCACGACCTCCTGGCCGATGCCGTCACCGGGGATCACTGCGAGATTGATGCTGCGAGACATGTCGGCACCCTACTCCTCGTCCCAGGTGATGACATGCCCTGTCCGCCATACGGACACCCGTACGGGTTGCGGGTGTCCCCCTGTCGGCTGCCGTTCACCCGTATGTGGCACGGGTGTTGGACCCCGGTGGAATCTTCCCCCCATGGAGACCCCCGACTTCGGCATCCCGCGCCCGCTCGCGGAGCGGATGAGCATGGCCGAGCAGTACGAGTACCTGCGAACCCGCCTGGTCCGCCGCCGCACCCTGGTGACGGCGGGCGCGGTCGCGGGCGGCCTGCTGACCGGCTGCTCCTCCGGCTCCGGCGCGGCGGCACACCCGGCCCCGGCCGCCTCGCGGGTGTCCGGCTCGGTGGTCCGCCCCTTCGGCCGTCATCTGGCCTTCGGCGCCGACCCGAAGACCCGGATGCGGGTCTCCTGGCAGGTGCCGTTCGCGGTGCGGCGGCCGTACGTGCGCGTCGGACTGCGCCCCGACGACCTCGGCCGCCGGATCGAGGCCGAGGTGCGCAACCTGCACACGCCCGGGGTGCAGGGGGTGCGGCCGGCGGTCGAGCAGTACTACGTGCACGCGGCCCTGGACGGCCTGAGGCCCGGCACGACGTACTACTACGGCGTCGGCCACGACGGCTGGGACCCGGCCGCTCCCGCCCACCGCGCCGGCCTCGCCTCCTTCCGCACGGCACCGGCGACCCCGGAGCGCTTCGTCTTCACGGCCTTCGGCGACCAGGGTGTGGGACAGGCCGCGAACGCCAACGACCACCTCGTGAAGCGCCAGAACCCCGCCTTGCACCTGCACGCGGGCGACATCTGCTACGCGGACGTCAACGGCGCCGGGCAGACCTCGGACGGCTACGACCCCACGTTCTGGGACGAGTTCCTGAAGCAGAACGACCCGGTCGCCAAGTCGGTGCCGTGGATGGTGACCACCGGCAACCACGACATGGAGGCCTGGTACTCGCCGGACGGCTACGGCGGACAGCTGGCCCGCTTCTCCCTGCCGGACAGCGGCTTCGACCCGCACGGGACACCGGGCGCCTACGCGTTCACCTACGGCAACGCCGGATTCGTGGCGCTGGACGCCAACGACGTGTCGTACGAGATCCCGGTCAACCTCGGGCAGAGCGGCGGCCGGCAGACCAGGTGGCTGGACGCGACGCTGGGCGGGCTGCGCGCGACGAAGGGCGTGGACTTCCTGGTCGTCTTCTTCCACCACTGCGCGTACTCGACCTCCCAGCACGCCTCCGACGGCGGTGTCCGCGAGGAGTGGCTGCCGCTGTTCGCGAAGCACCAGGTGGACCTGGTGATCAACGGGCACAACCACGTGTACGAGCGGACGGACGCGATCAAGGGCGGCGAGGTCGGCAGGCCCGTCCCGATCGGCGCGTCGACGGATCCGACGCGGGACGGGATCGTGTACGTCACCGCGGGCGGCGGCGGCCGGGACCTGTACTCCTTCCCCTCGGGCGTCAGGGACAGCTACGAGGGTCATGTCACCCGGCACGACGCCGTGGAGACCTTCCACTGGGCCAAGGGCAAGGAGCGCGCGACGGAGACGGCCCAGTGGTCGCGGGTGCGCTACACCGGCTTCTCGCTGCTCGCGGTGGAGTCGCGGCCGGGTCCGTCACCGCGGCTCACGGTGTCGGCGCTGGCCGAGGACGGACGGCGGATCGACCACTTCGAGGTGCGGCGCGGCGGATGACATCCGAGGTGCGGCGCGGCAGGTGAGGCCGCGCCGCACCACCTCGGGTGCGGCTCCCGGATCAGTGGCTGCCCACCGGCGGCCTGCCGACGGCTCAGTGGCCGGTCTCGCCGCCGTTGTCGCGGCGGTCGAGGGCGCGCTGGAGGGCGGCGGCGGCGTTCCTGCGGTCGGACTCGCTCGTGCGGGACACGTGGCGGACTCGGCGGCGGACGGTCGTCTCGGCCATGGAAATCGACTCCTTCGGCAAACCGGAGTGCGGCAAGGGGGGTTGCGAGACGCCGGAGGGGCGGGGAGCGGTGCCGCAGGGGTTGCCTGCTCGGGGCCCGGCTCACGACCGCCATTCGCTTGATCGAGCGAGACGTTCGGCTCCTACAAAACTAAGGGAGCGGGCCGCGCCTGTCTGCACAATTACTCGGACTTCCTACTATCTGAGACAGTGGACTGGGTCACACCGTCGTGACCTGCACTTTTGCCGTACACGAAGGGAGTGAACGCAGCTCCCGGACGAGCGCCCGAACGGCGGAGGCCGCGGCCGGATCCGGGCACGCCACTGGCTGGGACTGCCGTGCACGTCTGAGCGCCGGGCGGCCAGGTGGACGACGCCGACGTCGTTCATGTCGACCGCCACCACGCCCATCGCCACCCCGGCAGGACCAGGCACCACGAACGGATCCGCCGACTTCCGCAGCCCGCCCACCCCACACCCCAGCGGAGGCTCGCCGGCCTGATGCCCCGTCAGGCAACGTCCCCGTCACGCCAGTCGAGGACGAGTGCGTGGGCCGGGTCCAGGGGTCCGGCGAGCGCGGGCCTGATGTGGACACCCCCTTCCTCCTCCGGGAGACGGACGATTCCGTCCGGGGAGAGGGCGCACACGTACCCGCTCCACCGCTGCCAGCCGCGGGACGTGTACAGCGGGGCACCGTCCTCGCTCGCACAGAGCGCGCCGAGGTCGTAGGCCCGGTCGACGATCCGTTCCAGCTCCGCCATCACCCGCCCGCCGAGCCCGGTCCGGCGTACGTCGGCCCGTACGGCGACGGCCTCCACGTATCCGGTGCGCAGCCAGCGCTCCTGGTGCCGTATCCGCCGCATCACGACGGAGCCGTGCGCGGCGAGACCGGCACTGTCGTGGACGAGGGCGTGCATGCCGCCGAGGCCGTGGTCCCAGTCCTGGTCGGCGAAGCCTCCGTCGAAGGCCTCGTCCAGAAGGGCGCGGGCGGCGCGGAGGTCGGCGGGGTCGAGGTCGGCCGTGTGGGCGGTGCGCAGGCGAAGGGTCATGGGCCAAGCATCACACCTAACCGTTAAAACTCTCTTGACTGGTTAGAGGTAGGCGTGGTGCACTGCTGTCATGTCGATTCACCAGGTTCACCACCGCACGGTCACCGTCCGCGGCCTCGACGTGTACTACCGCGAGGCCGGCCGCGAAGACGCCCCGGTCCTGCTGCTTCTGCACGGCTTCCCGAGCAGCTCGCACATGTTCCGCGAGCTGATCCCGCTGCTCGCCGACGGCTACCGGGTGATCGCCCCCGACCACATCGGCTTCGGCCGGTCGGCGACACCGACGGCCACGGAGTTCACGTACCGCTTCGACGAGCTGGCCGCGATCACCGGCGAGTTCACCGAGCAGCTGGGGCTGAAGGAGTTCGCCCTGTACATCCAGGACTACGGCGCCCCGATCGGCCTGCGCCTGGCCCTCGCCCACCCCGACCGGGTGACGGCGATCGTCACGCAGAACGGCAACGCATACGAGGAGGGGCTGGGCGAGCAGGCCTGGGCGCCGGTGCTCGCGCTGATCGCGGAGCGGACGTCCGAGACCGAGGGGCCGGTCCGGGAGATCAGCAGCCCGGACGGGATCAAGTGGCAGTACCTGCACGGGGTTCCGGACCCGTCATCGGTCAGCCCCGACGCGTACGAGCACGACGCGGCGCTGATGGCCCGGCCCGGCCAGCCGGAGATCCAGCTCGACCTGATCTCCGACTACGGTTCCAACTTCGCCCTCTATCCGGCCTTCCACGAGTACTTCCGCAGCAGCCAGGTGCCGCTGCTCGCGGTCTGGGGCGCGCACGACGAGATCTTCGTGCCCGCCGGCGCGCTCGCCTTCCAGCGGGACCTGCCGAGGGCCGAGGTGCACCTCCTCCCCGCCGGGCACTTCGCCCTGGAGACGCACGCGGACCAGATCGCCGCGCTCATGCGGGACTTTCTCGACCGGCATCTGCCCACTGCCACCACTGCCTGAGCGCCTCCCGGAAGCCCTTCGGGTCGTTGAGCGCCGTGTTGGACTCGGAGTTGATCCCCGGGGTGGAAGGGGAGGCATGTCGTCGTCGCTCGACCCCCGCCATCGTGGCTGACTGTCGTCAACGGTCCAGTTTCGCCTGACCAGATCTCGAAACCCCAGGTCAGCGGCGTGATCCAGTTGTTCCCTTCCTGATCTGTGCCGACGGCCACAGCAAACGGGACACACGTAGGCGCATACTGAACCATGAGAAAGCCTGCTGCGCCGAAGCGTCATCTGCCTACCAGCCCCTTCAAAGCCCCGGTCACACCGGCTCCCAAGCACTTCGCCGTGGGCGACCAGGTCACACACGACATGTACGGCCTCGGCCGAGTAATCGGCATCGAGGACGGGATCGCGGCGCTCGTGGATTTCGGCTCGGCGCAAATGCGGATCTTGAGCCCGTACGCCAAGATGACCAAGCTGTAGGACCGCTGTGCCCGGTCACGGCACACCAGGCCCCTTCAGGGGCCTGTAACGAAAGAGAGTCCCCTCATCGATCTGACGTCGCTGTTTTCCGCCCTGGAAGGGCAACCCCGCTGCTCCACCGCAGCATCGCCGCCTCCGACGACCAACCCCTTCCAGGCCCCTGACTTCGGGGAAGACGAGACCCTGCCGCTCGAGGACGCACAGGAGCCCGCCTCGGGCATACGTGCGGCACGGCCCAAGGCGGCTTAGCTCCACGAATGACGGTGGCTCCGGCCACTGGCAAGCGTGTTGGAGAACGGGCCGGGAAGCCTGCTCGGATGTCAGGCTTCCCGGCCCGTCGTTCGGGGGGGCTGAGGGTCAGCCCATGTGCGGGTACGTGTAGTCGGTCGGCGGGACCAGCGTCTCCTTGATGGCGCGGGTCAGGGTCCAGCGCATCAGGTTCTGCGGGGCGCCGGCCTTGTCGTTGGTGCCGGAGGCACGGCCGCCGCCGAAGGGCTGCTGGCCGACGACGGCACCGGTCGACTTGTCGTTGATGTAGAAGTTGCCGGCCGCGTAGCGCAGCTTCTCCATCGTGTACGCCGCAGCGGCGCGGTCGTTGGAGATGACCGAACCGGTCAGGGCGTAGTCGGAGACCGACTCCATCTGCTCCAGCATCTCGTCGTACTTGTCGTCCTCGTAGACGTGGATGCCGAGGACCGGACCGAAGTACTCGGTGCGGAAGATCTCGTTCTCCGGGTCGGTGGACTCGATGACGGTCGGGCGGACGAAGTAGCCGACCGAGTCGTCGTAGGTGCCGCCCGCGACGATCGTGCAGGTCGGGTCCTCCTTGGCGCGGTCGATCGCGGCCTTGTTCTTGGCGAAGGCACGGTCGTCGATCACGGCGCCGATGAAGTTCGACAGGTCGGTGACGTCACCCATGGTCAGGTAGTCGACCTCGGCCGCGAACTCCTCCTTGAAGCCGGAGTTCCAGATGGAGGCCGGGATGTAGGCGCGGGAGGTCGCGCTGCACTTCTGGCCCTGGTACTCGAAGGCACCCCGGGTGAGGGCGGTCTTCAGGATCGCGCGGTCCGCGCTCGGGTGGGCGACCAGGAAGTCCTTGCCGCCGGTCTCGCCGACCAGACGCGGGTAGGAGCGGTACTTCTCGATGTTGTTGCCGACCGTCTTCCACAGGTACTGGAAGGTCTTGGTCGAGCCGGTGAAGTGGATGCCGGCGAGGTCACGGTGGACCAGGGCGACCTTGGAGACCTCGATGCCGTCACCGGTGACGAGGTTGATGACGCCCTTGGGCAGACCGGCCTCCTCCAGCAGCTGCATGAGGAGGACGGCGGCGTGGGTCTGGGTGGGGGACGGCTTCCAGACGACCACGTTGCCCATCAGCGCGGGCGCGGTGGGCAGGTTGCCCGCGATGGCGCTGAAGTTGAAGGGCGTGATCGCGTAGACGAAGCCCTCCAGCGGGCGGTGGTCCATGCGGTTCCACACACCCGGGGAGTTCGCCGGGGGCTGCTCGGCGAGGATCTGGCGGGCGTAGTGGACGTTGAAACGCCAGAAGTCGACCAGCTCGCAGGGGGTGTCGATCTCGGCCTGCTGGGCGGTCTTGGACTGGCCCAGCATGGTGGAGGCGGCGATGGTCTCGCGCCAGGGACCGGACAGCAGCTCGGCGGCGCGCAGGATGATCGCCGCACGGTCGTCGAAGGACATCGCACGCCAGGCCGGCGCGGCGGCCAGGGCCGCGTCGACGGCGTCCTGCGCGTCCTGCTGGGTGGCGTTGCGCAGGGTGCCGATGACGGCCTTGTGGTTGTGCGGCTGGACCACCTGGATGGTCTCGCCGCCGCCCATCCGCCGCTCGCCGCCGATGGTCATCGGCAGGTCGATCGGGTTCTCGGCCAGCTCCTTGAGCTTGGCCTCCAGACGCGCGCGCTCGGGCGAGCCGGGGGCGTAGCCGTGCACCGGCTCGTTGACGGGGGTGGGGACCTGGGTCACAGCGTCCATGAGATCCGTAACTCCTTGTACGTGAGCGGGTGTTCGGGCTCAGCCCTTGCTGACCATCGACCGGAGGAAGAAGCGCAGGTTCGCCGGCTTCTCCGCGAGCCTGCGCATGAAGTAGCCGTACCAGTCGGTGCCGTAGGCGGTGTAGACGCGCATGCGGTGGCCCTCGGCGGCCAGGCGCAGGTGCTCCTCGCCGCGGATGCCGTAGAGCATCTGGAACTCGTACTCGTCCAGTTTGCGCCCGGTCTGGTGCGCCAGCTCCTGGGCGATGGCGATGAGGCGCGGGTCGTGGGACCCGATCATCGGGTAGCCCTCGCCCTCCATCAGCGTCTTCAGGATGCGCACGTAGGCCTTGTCGATCTCGTGCTTCTGCTGGTAGGCGACCTCGGCGGGCTCCTTGTAGGCGCCCTTCACGAGGCGGACGCGGCTGCCGGCCGCGGCGAGGCGGCGGGCGTCGGCCTCGGTGCGGAAGAGGTAGGCCTGGATGACGCAGCCGGTCTGCGGGAAGTCCTTCCGCAGCTCCTCGTGGATGGCGAACATCGAGTCCAGGGTGGTGTGGTCCTCGGCGTCCAGCGTGACGGTCGTACCGATGGCGGCGGCGGCCACGACGACGGGGCGGACGTTGGCGAGGGCCAGCTCGTGGCCGCCCTCCAGCGCCTGGCCGAACATGGACAGCTTGACCGACATCTCCACCCGCTCGCCGAGCTCCAGCTCCTTGAGGTGGTCGATCAGCGCCAGGTAGGCGTCCCGGGCGGCGCCGGCCTGCTCGGGGGTGGTGATGTCCTCGCCGACGACGTCCATCGTCAGCTCCAGACCCTTGGCCGTCAGGTCCTTGATGATCGGGACGATGTCGTCGACGGTCTCACCCGGGATGAAGCGGTCGACGACCTGCCTGGTCACCGGGGCCGCCGAGATCAGGCGTCGCATCCGGTCGCTGCGCGACGCGGCGAGAATCACGGGACCCAGCACGGGGCACCTCCACAGACAAGCACCAAAACGGCCGCCACCCGACGCTTCGGGTACGGCACGGAGAACCACCGTGAAACCTAAGGATCTCTCCGATCGTCGGCCATCGACAGCTGTCACGCATCCGTGCACTGGATCTCAGACATATGTATGAAGGCGGCGCGGCAATGCGCGAGAATGCCCGAGTGGCGGCGGATGCAGCATCCTTTAGAAGCGTGGGCGATTACCAGGAGCTGGTGGATGAGATCTCGGAGCTGCTCGGGGCGCCCGCGACCCTGGAGAACCGGGACTTCGAGCTGATCGCCTTCGGTGCGTACGACAGTGAGGGCGACCTGGATCCCTCGGCGCTGGACCCGGTGCGCACCCGCTCGATCCTGACCCGGCGCTCCACGGCGGCGGTGCGGGCGTGGTTCGAGGGTTTCGGCATCACGCGCGCGACGGGACCCGTACGGATCCCGCCGACCCCCGAGGCCGGCGTCTACCGCGGCCGCATCTGTCTGCCGGTACGCCATCGGGGTGTCGTCCTCGGCTACGTCTGGCTCCTGGACTACGACCCCGGTCCGACGGACGCGCAGCTGGCCGCCGCCATGCAGGTGACGGGCCGGATCGGCGCCCTGCTCGCCGACGAGGCACAGGCCGGGGCCGGTCTGAGCCGGGAGCTGCGGGCCGTGCTGACCGCGGAGAGCGGGTGGCAGCGGGACTCCGCGGTGATGGAACTCCGTAACGCCCTCGGGACCCGCGCGGACGCCCCCCACACGGTGGTCTGCATCGCCCCGTGGCCCTCCGCCGACCCGGAGCAGGCCCCGTCGCCGCGTACGGTCCCGCACGCCACGGCCCTGTGTACGGTGCCGTGGGGGACGGCCGGTCAGAGCCTCGCGATCCTGGTGCGGCTGCGCTCGACGGATGTGGCGGTACCCGCGCTGACGGCGGCCTCCCGGCTGCTGAAGGAGGCGGAGGGGACGCGGTCGGGCGCGGCCAGGGCCGCCGCCGGTGTCGGCGAACCCCGCAGCGGACTCGCCGAACTGGGCACGGTCTGGCAGGAGGCCTCCGCCGCGGCACGCGCCGCCCTGGCCGAGCCGAGGTTCGGGCCCGTGGCCGAGTGGCGGCGCATCGGCCCGTACCGTCTGCTGACCGCGCTCCCCGCGGAGGCCGCCCACGACCGGGCCGTCGCCCCCCTCCTCTCCCCCGCCCACCAGGAACTGGCCCGCACGGCCGAGGTCTACCTGGACCGCGCGGGCCAGGCCGGGCGCGCCGCGGCCGAACTGGGCATCCACCGCCAGACTCTCTACTACCGCCTCTCCCGCGTGGAACAGCTGACGGGCCTGGACCTGGACGACGGCGAGGACCGGCTGCTGCTGCACATGGCGCTGAAGGGGGCTCGGCTGTAGTCGCGAGGTGCCGGACGCGACCGCCGGGCACCTCACGTTCGACGAGCCGGCGGCGCTGTCAGTTCCTCGCGGCCGCTTCGATGATCTGGCGCAGGCCCTCGGTGAGGGCGTCTGCGTCGGGTGCGGTCTTCGCGTCGAACGTCCACTGCGCGATGAGCCCGGTCATCAGTGTCAGATAGAACCGGCCGAGCGTGTCCGCCTGCTCGTCGGAGACCTCCTCCTCGGGCACGCCCATCAGCAGTGCCACCAGGCCGCGCCCGCCCTCCCGCTGGGCGCGGGCCAAGTGCTCGCGCACCTCGGGCAGGTCGATGGTCATGACCTCCATGCTCAGCCGCCACACCGAGCCGGGCTCCCGCATGGTGTCGACGATGTTCGACCACACCCAGCGGAAGCGCTCCAGCGAACCGGGCGCGCCCTCGCTCTCGGGGCCGCCCCAGTTGAAGGCCTCGGACACGTTCTCCACAAGCGCCACGTAGGCCTGCGCGAGCAGCGCGTCCTTCGAGCCGTAGTGATAGCCGATCGAAGCCAGGTTGGTCCCCGACTCCTTCACGATGTCCCGCGCGGTCGTGCGCGCGAAGCCCTTCTCCAGCAGGCAGCGCTTGGCGCCTTCCAGCAGATCCTCACGGTGTCCCATGCGGATCACCCTACCGCCGATTCATACACCCGTCCTAGACACATGACTTATACAAACGTTCTAGACAAGCGTTTAAGACGCTCGTACAGTCATCGGCATGACGAACTCGACGAGCACCAACTCCCCCGCCGGGCGCGCCGGTCGGCGCGAATGGACCGCGCTCGGCGTGCTGATGCTGCCGCTGCTGCTGGTCTCCATGGACGTCTCGGTTCTCTACTTCGCCATCCCGGCGATCAGCGCGGACCTGGAGCCGAGCGGCACCCAGCAGCTGTGGATCTTCGACATCTACGCCTTCGTCCTGGCCGGCCTGCTGATGACGATGGGCTCGCTGGGCGACCGCACAGGACGCCGCAAGCTGCTCCTGATCGGCGCCGCCGCCTTCGGGGCCGCCTCCCTAGTGGCGGCCTACGCGAACAGCGCCGAGACCCTGATCGCCGCCCGCGCGGTCCTCGGTATCGGCGGGGCGACCCTGATGCCGTCGACGATGGCGCTGGTCCGCACGATGTTCACGGACCCCGGGCAGCGGGCGAAGGCGATCGGCATCTGGTCCGGCGTGATGACCGGCGGCATCGCACTGGGCTCCGTGCTGAGCGGTGTGCTGGTCCAGTACTTCTGGTGGGGCTCGGTCTTCCTGGTCAACCTGCCCGCCATGGCCCTGCTGCTGGTCCTCGGCCCGGTCCTGCTCCCCGAGTCGAAGAACCCGGAGCCCGGCCGCTTCGACTTCGTGAGCGTGCCGCTGTCGATGGCGGCGGTGCTGCCCGTGATCTACGGCCTCAAGGAGATCCCGTCCGAGGGCTGGCACCCGCAGTACGTCGTCTCGGTCACCGTCGGCCTGCTCTTCGCGGCCCTCTTCGTCCACCGCCAGCGCACGGCCGCCTCGCCGATGATCTCGCCGGCCCTGTTCCGTGGCCGGGGCTTCGCCCCCGCGGTGGTCCTGAACCTCGTCTCCGCGTTCGCGATGATGGGTTCGGCGTTCTTCACCACGCAGTACCTGCAGTCGGTGCTCGACAAGAGCGCGATGGAGGCGGCCCTGTGGGCGCTGCTGCCCTCGGTGCCGATCGGCATGGCGGCCCCGGTCGCGACCGCCCTGGTCCAGAAGGGCGTCAACCGCGCCTACGTGGTCACCGCGGGCTTCGCGATCGCCGCGACGGGCTACGGCCTGCTGGTCCTGGCCGGCACGGACTCCCTCTGGCTCGTCCTCGCCGCCTGCGGCGTCCTGGCCTCCGGCATCGTCATGGTGATGTCGCAGATGACCGACCTGGCCATGGGCGCGGCCCCGGTGGAGAGGGCGGGCGCCGCCTCCTCCCTGCTGGAGACCGGCCAGGAGTTCGGCGGCGCGCTGGGCATGGCGGTCCTCGGCTCCATCGGTACGGCCGTCTACCGCCACGAGATGCCGTCCTCGGCCCCGGCCGAGGCCCACGAGACCCTGGGCGGCGCGCTCGCGGTCGCCGGCCGGCTGCCGGGGCGCACGGGTGACGCCCTGGCGACGGCGGCCCGGGAGGCGTTCACCACCGGCATGCACGGCGCGGCGATTGCGGGGGCGGTGCTGCTGGCTCTCGCGGCCATCGGGGCGGCGACCACTCTGCGCCGGGTCCACGTCCGGGAGACTCCGGCGCCGCAGACCGTCGCAGCATCGGAGGAGGCCGCGGGCTGAGCCCCACACCTCCGGCACAAAAGCGCCGGGCGGGCTGAGAACTCCTCAGCCCGCCCGGCGCTTTGCGCAACGGCAGCTCAGACCAGGTTCACCGAGCGGGCCGACGTCGCCCCGATCTCCGACGCGACCTCGGCCAGAACCGCGGAGCCCACCGTGTCGTCCACGGTCAGCACGGCCAGGGCCTCTCCGCCGGCCGCCGCGCGAGCGACCTGCATGCCGGCGATGTTGATGCCCGCCTCGCCGAGGATGCGGCCGACGGTGCCGACGACACCCGGGCGGTCCTCGTAGCGCAGGACGACCATGTGGTCGGCGAGGGCGAGGTCGACGTCGTAGTCGCCGACCGCGACGATCTTCTGCACGTGCTTCGGGCCGGCCAGCGTGCCGGAGACCGACACCTCCTCGCCGCTGCCGAGCGTGCCGCGCACGGTCACCACGTTGCGGTGGTCGGCCGACTCGGAGCTGGTGGTCAGCCGCACCTCGACGCCACGCTCCTGCGCGAACAGCGGCGCGTTGACGTACGACACCGTCTCGTCGACGACGTCCTCGAAGACACCCTTGAGCGCGGACAGCTCCAGCACCTTCACGTCGTGCTGGGTGATCTCGCCGTAGACCTCGACGTCGAGGCGGACCGCGACCTCGCCCGCGAGTGCGGTGAAGATGCGGCCCAGGCGCTCGGCGAGCGGCAGACCCGGCTTGACGTCCTCGGCGATGACACCGCCCTGGACGTTCACCGCGTCCGGCACCAGCTCACCGGCGAGCGCGAGGCGCACCGACCTGGCGACGGCGATACCGGCCTTCTCCTGGGCCTCGTCGGTCGAGGCGCCGAGGTGCGGGGTGGCCACGACCTGGTCGAACTCGAACAGCGGGGAGTCCGTGCACGGCTCCTTCGCGTACACGTCCAGACCCGCGCCCGCGACGCGGCCCTCCTTGAGCGCCGAGTACAGCGCCTCCTCGTCGACGATGCCGCCACGGGCCGCGTTCACGATGCGCACGCTCGGCTTGACCTTGCGCAGCGCCTCGTCGCCGATCAGGCCGAGGGTCTCGGGGGTCTTGGGCAGGTGGACGGTGATGAAGTCGGAGACCTCGAGCAGCTCGTCCAGGGACAGCACCTTGACGCCCATCTGCGCGGCCCGCGCGGGCTGCACGTAGGGGTCGTAGGCGACGACCTTCATGCCGAAGGCGGACATGCGCTGCGCGACGAGGGCACCGATGCGGCCCAGGCCCACGACACCCAGCGTCTTCTCGGCCAGCTCGACACCCGTGTACTTGCTGCGCTTCCACTCGCCGTTCTTCAGCGCGGCGTTGGCCTGCGGAATGTTGCGCGCGGTGGCGAGGAGCAGACCGCAGGCCAGCTCGGCGGCCGTGACGATGTTGGAGGTCGGGGCGTTGACGACCATCACGCCGGCCTTCGTGGCGGCGGAGACGTCGACGTTGTCCAGGCCGACGCCGGCTCGCGCGACGACCTTGAGCTTCTTGGCGGCGGCGACGGCCTCGGCGTCGACCTTGGTGGCGGAACGGATCAGGATCGCGTCGACGTCGGCGATGGCGGGGAGCAGCTCGGCTCGGTCGGCGCCGTTGCAGTGCCGGATCTCGAAGTCGGGGCCGAGCGCGTCGACGGTCGCGGGCGACAGCTCTTCAGCGATGAGTACGACGGGTTTCGAGCTCACGTGAGTCCTCACAAGTCCAATGCGGACGGCCGTCCCGACGGCCGCTGGCGGTGGAGGGGGGCTTGCCGCGGAAGACGCACGACGCTGTGGGCCTGACGCGTATGTTGTTCAGCAGTCTAGTAGCGCCGCGGTCGTCGTTTTGCGCCGCTGCGGAAGTATCACCCGTCCGGGGCTGGACGGGGTGGACAACGGATGGACACCGCCTTCGGGTCGCCCTTGACCCGGCGCCGTCCGGGGTGGCCAAAGGGGGCCGGAGCAGTCTGCCCCGACCCCCTGACGTGGGGCTTACGCCTCCTCGTTCACCCAGCTCATCAGCTTGCGCAGCTGCTTGCCGGTGGTCTCCAGCAGGTGCTCGGAGTCCTGCTGCTTGTACTCGTTGTACTTCTTCAGACCGCCGTGGTACTCGTCCATCCAGGTCTGGGCGAAGGTGCCGTCCTGGATCTCGGCGAGGACCTGCTTCATCTCGGCCTTGGTGGCGTCGGTGATGATGCGCGGGCCGGTGACGTAGTCGCCCCACTCGGCCGTCTCGGAGACGGACCAGCGCATCTTCTCCAGGCCGCCCTCGTACATGAGGTCGACGATCAGCTTCAGCTCGTGGAGGCACTCGAAGTAGGCGATCTCCGGCTGGTAGCCCGCCTCGACCAGGGTCTCGAAGCCGGCCTTGACCAGGGCGGAGGTGCCGCCGCACAGCACGGCCTGCTCGCCGAACAGGTCGGTCTCGGTCTCCTCGGTGAAGGTCGTCTTGATGACACCGGCGCGGGTGCCGCCGATGGCCTTGGCGTACGACAGGGCCAGCGGGAAGGCGTTGCCCGTGGCGTCCTGCTCGACGGCGGCGATCGCCGGAACGCCGCGGCCCTCCTCGTACTGGCGGCGCACCAGGTGGCCCGGGCCCTTCGGGGCGACCAGGGCGACGTCGACGCCGGCCGGGGGCTTGATGAAGCCGAAGCGGATGTTGAAGCCGTGGGCGAAGAACAGCGCGTCGCCGTCCTTCAGGTTCGGGGCGATGGACTCCTCGTAGACCTGGGCCTGGATCGGGTCCGGGATGAGGATCATGATGACGTCGGCCTCGGCGGCGGCCTCGGCCGGGCTCACCACGCGCAGGCCCTGCTCCTCGGCCTTGGCCTTGGACTTGGAGCCCTCGTGCAGACCGACACGGACGTCGACACCGGAGTCACGCAGCGACAGGGCGTGCGCGTGGCCCTGGCTGCCGTAGCCGATGACCGCGACCTTGCGGCCCTGGATGATGGACAGGTCGGCGTCAGCGTCGTAGAACAGCTCGGCCACTTTGGGTTCTCTCCTTGGTGTGCAGGTTGTGCGTCCCACCGTATGCCGGTGAGGGGACGGAAAGTCTCGGGGTCTCGGCATACGGGCGACCGGCGCTGCGCCGACCGCCCGTAATCAGCCTTACGCGGATCGGTCGAGGGCGCGCAGCGAGCGGTCCGTGATCGAACGGGCGCCGCGGCCGATCGCGATCGTGCCGGACTGGACCAGCTCCTTGATGCCGAACGGCTCCAGCATCTTGAGCATGGCGGACAGCTTGTCGCCGGATCCGGTGGCCTCGATGGTGACGGCCTCCGGGGAGACGTCGACGGTCTTGGCGCGGAACAGCTGGACGATCTCCACGATCTGGGAACGGGTCTCGTTGTCGGCGCGCACCTTCACCAGAACGAGTTCGCGCTGAACGGCCTGACCGGGTTCCAGCTCGACGATCTTCAGCACGTTGACGAGCTTGTTGAGCTGCTTGGTGACCTGCTCCAGCGGCAGGTCCTCGACGTTCACCACGATCGTGATGCGGGAGATGTCGGGGTGCTCGGTGACGCCGACCGCGAGCGAGTCGATGTTGAAGCCGCGGCGGGAGAACAGGGCGGCGATCCGGGCGAGGATGCCCGGCGTGTTCTCCACCAGGACGGAGAGCGTGTGCTTGGACATGGTCTTTTTGCGTCTCTCTCGCTCAGTCGTCTTCGTTGTCGCCGAAGTCGGGGCGGACGTCCCGGGCGGCCATGATCTCGTCGTTGGAGGTGCCGGCGGCGACCATCGGCCACACCATCGCGTCCTCGTGGACGATGAAGTCGATGACGACCGGGCGGTCGTTGATGGAGTTCGCCTCTTCGATGGCCTTGTCCAGGTCCTCGGGGCGCTCGCAGCGGATCGCGTGACACCCCATGGCCTCCGACAGCTTCACGAAGTCGGGGACGCGGGTGCCGGCGCTCGGCTCCTTGCCGCTCGCCTCCGGGCCGGAGTGCAGCACGGTGTTGGAGTAGCGCTGGTTGTAGAAGAGGGTCTGCCACTGGCGGACCATCCCGAGGGCGCCGTTGTTGATGATGGCGACCTTGATCGGGATGTTGTTCAGGGCGCAGGTGGTCAGTTCCTGATTGGTCATCTGGAAGCAGCCGTCGCCGTCGATCGCCCAGACCGTACGGTCCGGCTGTCCGGCCTTGGCGCCCATGGCGGCCGGGACCGCGTAGCCCATCGTGCCCGCGCCGCCGGAGTTCAGCCAGGTGGCGGGCTTCTCGTACTGGATGAAGTGCGCGGACCACATCTGGTGCTGGCCGACGCCCGCGGCGAAGATCGTGCCCTCCGGGGCGAGTTGCCCGATGCGCTCGATGACCTGCTGCGGGGACAGGGAGCCGTCCTCGGGCTGGTCGTAGCCGAGCGGGTAGGTCTCGCGCCAGCGGTTGAGGTCGCTCCACCAGGCGGTGTAGTCACCCTTGTGGCCCTCGCTGTGCTCCTTCTGCACGGCCTGGACCAGGTCGGCGATGACCTCGCGGGCGTCGCCGACGATCGGCACGTCGGCGGCGCGGTTCTTGCCGATCTCGGCCGGGTCGATGTCGGCGTGGACGATCTTGGCGTACGGGGCGAAGCTGTCCAGCTTGCCGGTGACGCGGTCGTCGAAGCGGGCTCCGAGGGCGACGATCAGGTCGGCCTTCTGCAGCGCGGTGACGGCGGTGACCGCACCGTGCATGCCCGGCATTCCCACGTGCAGCGGGTGGCTGTCGGGGAACGCGCCGAGCGCCATCAGGGTGGTGGTGACGGGCGCTCCGGTGAGTTCGGCGAGGACCTTCAGCTCGGCGGTGGCCTGCGCCTTGATGACGCCGCCGCCGACGTAGAGGACGGGCCGCTTGGCGGAGGCGATCAGCTTGGCGGCCTCGCGGATCTGCTTGGCGTGCGGCTTGGTCACCGGGCGGTAGCCGGGCAGGTCCATGGTGGGCGGCCAGGAGAAGGTGGTCTTCGCCTGCAGGGCGTCCTTGGCGATGTCGACCAGGACCGGACCCGGGCGGCCGGTGGAGGCGATGTGGAACGCCTGCGCGATGACCCGCGGGATGTCCTCGGCCTTGGTGACGAGGAAGTTGTGCTTGGTGATCGGCATGGTGATGCCGACGATGTCGGCCTCCTGGAAGGCGTCCGTGCCGATCGACTTCGAGGCGACCTGGCCGGTGATCGCGACCAGCGGCACGGAGTCCATGTGCGCGTCGGCGATCGGTGTGACCAGGTTGGTGGCACCGGGGCCGCTCGTCGCCATGCAGACGCCGACCTTGCCGGTGGCCTGCGCGTAGCCGGTGGCCGCGTGGCCGGCGCCCTGCTCGTGGCGGACCAGGACGTGGCGCACCCGGGTGGAGTCCATCAGCGGGTCGTACGCCGGCAGGATCGCACCGCCGGGAATGCCGAATACCGTCTCAGCGCCGACCTCCTCGAGGGAGCGGATGAGGGACTGCGCACCCGTGACGTGCTCGACGGGGGCGGACTGCTGTCCTCCGGATCGGGGCCGCGGCTGCGGATGGGCCCCGGTGGCCTGCTCGGTCATCGGCATTCTCTTCTCGATGCTGAGGGTTTTTGCGAGGTTTGTACGATGTACGACTGCGGTACGACAGGTGCCTGTGCAACAAAAAACCCCTCGTGCCGTAGGGCAAGCGAGGGGAGCGCGTCGGTGTGGTCGCTGGGGATTCCGGATCGTCCTCCGGTCGTTCCCAGCTCAGCCGACGCGCTGTCCAAGTACGAGAATTCGGGTGCGCATGGCACTGACCCTCCCCCCGACGCGCACCACGTGTCAAGTGGGTGGGACGGGAGTCTCATTATGTGAGCGAAGGGCACTGCCACCTCCGAAGACGGCGGACACACCTCCGGTGTACACCCCCGCTCCCCCGCCCGCGAACGCCGGCTCGGCCGGGGCGTGCGGCACGGGATAATGACCTGATCCGAGCGCCCGGCGCAGCCGGTACTCGTCCAGCGGCCCCGCGAAGGCCATGCCCTGTCCATGGGTGCAGCCCATCTCGCGCAGCGCGACCACCTGCTCCGGCAGGTCGACGCCCTCGGCGACGGACTGCAGCCCGAGATCGCCGGCGATGCGCAGCAGCCCGCTGGTGATCTTGTGCAGCCGCCCGGACTCCACGACACCGTCGACCAGGCTGCGGTCGAGCTTGAGGATGTCGACGGGGAGCCTTCTGAGGGCCGTGATCGCCGCGAAGCCGCTGCCGAAGCCGTCGAGCGCGATCCGCACCCCGAGCCGGCTGAGCGCGGCCAGGCGACGCTCCAGCTCGTCCAGCGAAATCCTGGGGTCGGTGTCGGACAACTCGATGACCAGGGCGCCGGGCGGCAGCCCGTGCCGGGTCAGCAGCGCCTCCAGGGATCCGATCGGCGTCGATCGGTCCAGCAGCCGCCGGGCGCTCGTCCGGACGGCCACCGGCACCACGTTCCCGGTGGCGGCCCGCTCGGCCGCCTGCTCCACGGCCTCCGCGAGGATCCAGCGGTCGAGCTCGGCGGTCTTGTCACCGTCCTCGGCCACCCGCAGGAACTCGGCCGGGCTGAACAGCACCCCTTGGGAGGAGCGCCAGCGCGCCTGCGCGGAGACCGATGCGATCCGGCCGTTCTCCAGGCAGACCACCGGCTGGTGCAGCAGCGCGAACTCGCCGTCGTGCAGCGCGGCGCGCAGCCGGGTGGCCAGCTCCGCCTTGCGTACGACGTCCTGCTGCATCTGCGGCTTGTACAGCTCGACGCGGCCCTTTCCGGTCGACTTCGCGCGGTACATCGCGAGGTCGGCGTTGCGCAGCAGCTCGCCCGCGCCGAGGCCGGGTTCGGCGAAGGCGACCCCGATGGAGGCGTTGACACGGACATCGTTGCCGCCGATCGCGTACGGCTGGGAGAGGGTCACCCTGAGGCGGTCGGCGAGCTCCAGGATGTTCCGTTCCCGGGCGGCACGGTCGCGGGTGCCGTCCCCGACGATCAGGGCCGCGAACTCGTCGCCGCCCAGCCGGGACGCGGTGTCCCCGTGCCGGACCGCGTCCTGGAGTCTGCGGGCGGCCTGGACGAGCAGCTCGTCCCCCGCCTGGTGCCCGATCGTGTCGTTGACGGCCTTGAAGCCGTCCAGGTCGATGAAGAGCACGGCCGTGCCGCGCAGGGCGGCGCCCCGGTCGGTGGCCCGGCGGCCGGACAGGGCCTGCTGGACGCGCTTGGTGAACAGGGCGCGGTTGGGCAGGTCGGTGAGCGGGTCGTGCTCGGCGTTGTGCTGCAACTGGGCCTGCAGCCGCACGCGTTCGGTCACGTCCCGGCTGTTGAAGATCAGGCCGCCGTGATGCCGGTTGACGGTCGACTCGACGTTGAGCCAGCCGCCCTCGCCCGAGCGGAAGCGGCACTCGATGCGCGTGGTGGGCTCCTCCGGCGGGCTGGCGGCGAGGAAGCGGCGCACCTCGTGGACCACGCAGCCCAGGTCCTCCGGGTGGATCAGAGCGGCCAGTTCGGTGCCCACCAGCTCCTCGGCAGGCCGTCCGTAGACCCCGGCGGCGGCCGGGGAGACGTACCGGAGGATGCCGTTGGGCGCGGCGATCATGATGACGTCGCTGGAGCCCTGTACCAGGGAGCGGAAGTGGTTCTCCTTCTGCGCCAGCTCCTGGGTGAGGGTGATGTTGTCCAGCAGCATGATGCCCTGGCGCATGACGAGCGCCAGCACGACGCCGCCCGCGGTGATCAGCACGACGTGGTCGGGCCGGCGGCCGTTGAGGACGTTGTACAGGATGCCCAGGGTGCACACGGCGGCGGCGAGGTACGGGGTGAGCGCGGCGAGGGAGCCGGTGAGCGGCCGTCCGGCCGGGTACCGGGTGTGGTCGCCGCCCGGCGCCGGCAGGTGGGGGTGGCCGGTGCTGCGCTGGCCGGGCACGTGCTCGTGGACCACGCGCGTGTGCCCGTCCGGTACGTGCCGTTCGCCGTCCTGCGCTCCGGGGCGCCGGGGGGCGGCCCAGGGGGCGTAGGCGAGCAGCAGGGAACCGGCGAACCAGCCCGCGTCCAGCAGCTGGCCGGAGTGGTAGCTGCTGTGCAGCAGCGGCGAGGTGAACAGCGCGTCGCACATCACGGTCAGGGCGAGCGCGCCGATCGCGGTGTTCACCGCCGTGCGGTTGCCGGGGGTGCGGCGGAAGTGGAGCGCGAGCACCATGCTGACGAGCGCGATGTCGAGCAGCGGATACGCCAGGGACAGCGCGGTGTGCGCGACGCTCGGCCCGTCGAACCGGGCGGCCTGGGCGAGCGCGAGGCTCCACGACAGGGTGAGCAGGGAGCCGCCGATCAGCCAGGCGTCCAGCGCCAGGCAGATCCAGCCCGCCCGTGTCACCGGCCGTTTGGCGAGGACCAGCAGGCCCACGATGGCGGGCGGCGCGAAGCACAGGAAGAACAGGTCGGCGTAGCTGGGGCTGGGCACGGGTCGTCCGAGGACCACCTCGTACCACCCCCAGACCGCGTTGCCCAGGGCCGCCATCGCCGAGGAGAGCGCGAAGAGCAGCCAGGCCGACCGGAAGCGGACCCGCGGGCTGCGTGCGTAGAAGAAACAGGAGACCGCGGCGGCGCCCGCCGCGGCGGTCAGCCCGAAGTCGCCCATGATCAACGCGAGCCGGCCCGAACCCCAGTCGAACAGGGAGCCGATGACGTAGGCGCCGCAGACCAGGGCGAGGACGAGCTGATGGACCAGCGGCCTCCCGTCGCCGGCGGCCGGCGGACGGGGCGGCAGCGGGCCCCCCGGCGGGTGCGGTGTGCGCAGCGCGCCGTCGAGGGTGGTCGTAACGGAAGGCGGCGCGTTCACCGGGGCCTCCCGCTCCGCGCCGCTCCTGGGTCCCGTGGGTCCCGGTGCGCATGCCTCCGGCGGCCGCCCGGCCTGCGGGGGTGGCTGTGATGGCCCGTGTGATGGCCGCGTCTGCGCGCCGCCGTGCGCCAGGGTCGCCGTCGGCGGCTCCGCCGCGTCGGATCGTTCGTCCATAGGCCGTGCATCGCCCGTCGCCCCCCTCACAAATCTGAAATGTCCATCCCCGGCGCCGAACGTCACCGGCGCAGCCCCTGTCGGGACGATACACCAGTATCGTCACTCAGGGACATAGCTTCTCTACGCTCCGTGACGATCAACGGACACGCGGGCACTGCATGCGTCCGGAAGATTGCGGAGGGTACCGGAAGTGGATTACGCCCCCGTTGTAAGGATCACGTTCCGCAGGGGCTCCTGGTTCACGAAGCGGTTCAACTGGTCCGCGAGCAGCCGCTTGGCGCGCGGCAGGAAGGCAGACGTGGGCCCGCCCACGTGCGGGCTGATGAGCACTCCGGGCGCCTGCCACAAGGGGTGTCCGGGCGGCAGCGGCTCCGGGTCGGTCACGTCGAGGGCCGCGGTGATGCGCCCGTTCTCCAGCTCCGCGAGCAGCGCCTTGGTGTCGACGACGGCTCCGCGGGCGACGTTGACGAGCAGCGCTCCGGCCTTCATCCGGGCCAGGAATTCGGCGTCCACCAGCCCCCTGCTCTCCTCCGTCAAGGGCGTGCAGAGGATCACGACATCGGCTTCCGGAAGCAGTGAGGGCAATTCGGTGAGCGGGTGCACAAGACCGCGCGCCGTGGTGCGCCGGGAGCGCGCGACGCGCGCCACCCGCGCTACTTCAAAGGGCACGAGCCGGTCTTCGACGGCCGAGCCGATGGCGCCGTAACCGACGATGAGGACGTTCTTGTCGGCGAGGGCGGGGTAGAACGCGCTCCGCCAGCGTTCCTCCTGCTGCGCCCGGACGAACTCGGGGATGCCGCGCAGGGAGGCCAGCGTCAGGGTCAGCGCGAGTTCGGCCGTGCTCGCCTCGTGCACACCGCGCGCGTTGCACAGCCGCACGCCGGGCACGATCGCCGACAGCCGGGCGGTGACGTCGTCCACGCCCGCCGTGAGCGTCTGGATGACCTGAACGTGGGTCAGATGCTCCAGGGGGCGCACCTTGACCGGCCACCGCTTCATGTACGGCACCACGTACACGACACAGTCCGCGGGGTCGCCCGGAAACTCCTGGTCGCCGCTCTCGCCCCCGTCCCAGAACAGGTACCGGAGCCCCTCGGGAAGCCCCTCGATCTCGTCCGGCGGGATGGGAAGCCACACGTCTGCACTCATGCCAGGAGGCTATGTCAGTCGTACAGGTGTGCAGAGGTTAGGTTGGGGGCCGGCTGAGGGAGGTTCACGAGCAGGTGGAGCGCAGGACGATCGGCGCGGGGGCGCTCGCGGTGGGGGCCGTCGGACTCGGATGCATGCCGATGAGCTGGGCGTACAACGGATCCCGGCAACGGGGAGACGAGTCGCTCAGAACCGTGCACCGGGCGCTGGATCTGGGCTCGACCCTCCTGGACACGGCGGACATGTACGGCCCGTTCACCAATGAGCTGCTGCTGGGGCGGGTACTGAAGCAGCGGCGTCAGGACGCCTTCGTGTCGACGAAGGTGGGGCTGCTCGTGGGCGAGCAGCACATCGTGGCCAACGGCCGCCCGGGGTATGTGCGGCGGGCCTGCGACGCCTCGCTGCGGCGCCTGCAGACGGACGTGATCGACCTCTACCAGTTGCACCGCGCGGATCCCGAGGTCCCCGTCGAGGAGACGTGGGGCGCGATGGCCGAGCTGGTGCGGGCGGGGAAGGTACGGGCGCTGGGTGTGTGCGCGGTGGGTGCGCGCGGCGGGCGCCGCTCCGGGGGCCGGCTGCACGACGCGACCCTGCGCCAGCTCCAGCGGATGCAGCAGGTCTTCCCGGTGAGCGCGGTGCAGGCGGAGCTGTCGGTGTGGTCGCCGGAGGCGCTGGACGGGCTGCTGCCGTGGTGCGCGGCGCGGGGTGTGGGCTTCCTGGCGGCGATGCCCCTGGGCAACGGCTTCCTGACCGGCACGCTCACCCCGGGCGAGGGCTTCGAGCCGGACGACCTGCGCGCCCGCCACCCCCGTTTCACGGCGGAGATGATGGCGGCCAACCAGCCGATCGTCGCCGGTCTGCGCCGTGTCGCCCGCCGGCACGGCGAGGACGTCACCGCGGCCCAGGTGGCGCTGGCCTGGGTGCTCGCCCAGGGCCGCCAGGTGATCGCGCTGCCCGGCACCAAGCGGGAGCGCTGGGCCGAGGAGAACGCGGCGTCGGCCGCGCTGCGGCTGACCGCCAAGGACCTGGCGGAGGTGTCCCGGCTGCCGGCCGCGCGGGGATCCTGGGACTGAGACGCCGGACGGGGCGAGCAGTGATGAGATGGGAGGACCTGCCGCCGGCTCACCGCCCCGAAGGGACCATGATCGTGCAACGTCGAGTTGTGACGGCCGTGTTGGCCGCGACCGCGCTCCTGCTCACGGCGGGCTGCTCCGCCGACGGCGGTGGCTCGCCGAACGGTGGCGGGAGTCCGACGTCACCGGGCGCCGCCGCTTCCTCCGCCCGGGCCGCGGAGTCGGCCGCTCCGGCCAAGGGCTCGGTGAGGGTGCTGCGCACGGTGGCCGAGGGCCTGAAGACGCCCTGGGGTCTGGCCCCGCTGCCCGACGGCGGTCTGCTGGTCTCCTCCCGTGACGAGGGCACGATCACCCGGATCGACGAGAAGACGGGCCGGAAGACCGAGCTGGGCAAGGTCTCCGGGGTCTCCCCGGCCGGCGAGGGCGGCCTGCTGGGCATCACCCTGTCGCCCGACTACGCCTCGGACCACATGATCTACGCCTACTTCACCTCGGCCTCGGACAACCGCATCGTCCGGATGCTGTACGACGGGCAGAAGCCGGCCAGCGAGCAACTGGGTGCCCCCGACACGGTCTTCAAGGGGATCCCCAAGGGAATCATCCACAACGGCGGCAGGATCGCCTTCGGTCCCGACGGGATGCTCTACGCGGGCACCGGCGAGAGCGGCAACCGCGGCCTCGCCCAGGACAGGAAGTCCCTGGGCGGCAAGATCCTGCGGCTGACCCCCGAGGGCGAGCCGGCCCCGGGCAACCCGTTCCCCGGCTCCCCGGTGTACTCCTACGGCCACCGGAACGTCCAGGGCCTGGCCTGGGACGCCAAACAGCGCCTGTTCGCCTCGGAGTTCGGCCAGGACACCTGGGACGAGCTGAACGCGATCAAACCGGGCGACAACTACGGCTGGCCGGACGCGGAGGGCAGGTCCTCACAGGCCGGCTTCCACAACCCGATCGCCCAGTGGCACACCGACGACGCCTCCCCCAGCGGGATCGCCTACGTGAACGGCGTCGTCTGGATGGCCGGCCTCAAGGGCCGGCGCCTGTGGCGCATCCCCCTGCGGGGCACCGAGGCCGCGGCGGCTCCCCAGGCCTTCCTCACCGGCGAGTACGGCCGCCTTCGCACGGTGGTCGCGGCGGGCGGCGACAAGGTGTGGCTGGTCACGAGCAACACGGACGGACGGGGGACGCCGAAGAAGGGCGACGACCGGGTGCTGGAGGTGGAGGTGAAGTAGCCTCCCGGCTCTCCGTGGCTCACTCGTCGTCCTCCCGCTCCGTTTTCGGGGAAGGCGGCTGGGGCCGGCGGACGACGACCTTTCCCGAGGCGAGGTCTATGGGTCCCCGGCTCGGGTCGTTGTCCCCGACGTCCTCCCGGGTCAGCTCCAGGCGCCTCTCTTCGTCACGGGTGTGCTTGCGACTGGGCGCGAACAGTTCCTCGAAGGCGTTGAACACGGCTTCTCCCCCTTGCCGGTTTCCTCCAGCGTACGGGTCAGCCCCGCGCTTCGGCGGTGAGCGGTTCGGCCGGGAACAACCCCAGGCGGTGCGCCACCGCCGCCGCCTCGCCCCGGCCCGCGACGCCGAGCTTGGACAGGATGTTGGAGACGTGGACGCTCGCGGTCTTCGGGGAGATGAAGAGCTCCTCGGCTATCTGACGGTTGGTGCGGCCGGCCGAGACCAGGCGGAGGACGTCCCGCTCACGGCTGGTGAGGCCGAGGTTCTCGGCGGGGTCGAGGGCCTGGCGGGGCGTGTGGGTCAGGGTGAGCCGGGCGCGCTGGGCGAGCTGGGCGACGGCCTCGGCGAGCGGGCGGGCGCCCAGGTGGTCGGCGACCGCCCCGGCCAGGCGGAGCAGCTCCGTGGCACGGTCGCGTTCGTCGTCGCCGGCGGCCTCCTCGAGCAGGGCCTGCGCGAGTCGGCGCCGGACGCGGGCCAGGTCGTAGGGGCGGTCCAGGCACTCGAAGTCGGTGACCACGTCCGACCAGACCGCGGCGGTGTCGGTGCCGTGGGCGCGGTGCAGTTCGGCGCGGGTCCAGCGCTCGTAGGCGTCCCAGACGGGTGCTCCGGTGGTGAGCTTCCGTGCGGCCAGGGCGAGCTTTTCGAGGACGTCGGCACGGCCGTCGGCCCCTGCGGGCAGCGCGCGGGCGTCGGCCTCGGCGGTGGCGGCGGCCAGCAGCAGGGGCCAGCCGTAGCGCTGGGTGCCGGGCGGGAAGCCGACCTCCAGAGCGCGGTCCAGCTCGGCCCGCGCGTCGAGGAGTCGGCCCTCCTCGGCCGCGACGCCGATGGCGATGCGGGCGATGGGCAGCAGCTGCTGGGGCATCGGGTCGTGGGTGCCGTAGTGGGCGTGGGAGATGGCCAGCTGGCGGCCGGCCTCGGCGGCGTCGCCCCGGGCGAGGGCGATGTGGGCCAGGCGCAGCGCGCCGGAGCCCCGGGGCTTGGCGCTGGCCGCGGAGCCCAGGGCGCCCGACGCGGCTTCGGCGGCCTCGTCCCACTGGCCGAGCGCGTACAGCGAGTCGGAGAGGTTGCCCCAGATCCACGCCTCGGAGTCCAGCAGCCCGTACTTGCGGGCGAAGGCGATGCCCTTGCGCAGGATGGGCACCGCTTCCCGGGAGCGGCCGACGGCCTCCAGCTCGGAGGGCAGGTTCACATGAGCCCGGCCCACGACATGCGCCACGCCTTCCTCCAGCGCGGTCTCCATGACCTGGGTCGTCTCCGCCAGCCCGGCCTCGACGTCACCCGCGTCGACCATCAGACAGCCGAGGGTGATGCGCGCGTTGAGCTCGATCTCACGGGCGCCCACCATCCGCGCGTACTCCACGGCCCGTTCGGCGGCGGCGAAGGCCTCGGGGCCGGGCTGGTGGAGCATGGACCAGCCGGCCACGTTGGCCAGCACGTCGGCGTGCACCTCCGAGGGCGGCAGGCCGCGCACCAGGTCCTGGGCGTTGGCGAGTTCCTGCCAGCCGTCGCCCCGGGCCAGGGCCTGTACCAGCCGGGAGCGCTGCACCCAGAACCAGGCGGCGCGCAGCGGGTCGTGCTCGTCCTGGAGGAGCCGCAGCGCCTTCTTGGTGATCTTCAGGGCGCGTTCGCGCTCCCCGCAGAAACGGCCCGCGACCGCCGCCTCCGCCATCAGGTCGAGGTAGCGCAGCGGGGTGGTGGCCGGATCGCAGCCGCACGGAGGGTAGACGTCGGTGTAGTCGACCGGGCGCAGGGCGGCGCGAACCTCTTCGGGGGCGGTGTCCCACAGCTCCATCGCCCTTTCCAGCAGCCGTAGTTGCTCGGTGTAGGCGTGCCGGCGGCGGGCCACGACGGAGGCGTCCAGGACGGCGGGCAGGGCCCGGGCCGCGTCGTGGGCGTGGTACCAGTAGCTGGCCAGGCGCATCACGCGCGCGTCGGCGGGGACGAGTGTGGGGTCGGTCTCGACGGCCTCGGCGTAGCGCCGGTTGAGCCGGGAGCGTTCCCCGGGCAGCAGGTCGTCGGCGACGGCCTCCCGGACCAGGGAGTGCCGGAAGCGGTAGCCGTCGCCGCCGGTCGTGGCGGTGAGGATGTTGGCGCCGACGGCGGCCCGCAGCGCCTCGATGAGGTCGTCCTCGGCGAGCTGGGCCACGGCGGCCAGCAGCTGGTACTCGACGGTGGAGCCGCCCTCGGCGACGATCCGGGCGACCCCCTGGGTGCTCTCGGGCAGCGCCTCGACCCGGACCAGGAGCAGGTCGCGCAGGGAGTCCGTGAGCCCGGTGCAGCAGCCCTCGGTGGCGGCGACGGCGAGTTCCTCGACGAAGAAGGCGTTGCCGTCGGACCGCTCGAAGATCTCGTCGACCTGAGCGGGATCGGGTTCGGCGGCACGGATGCCGGCGATCTGGCGGCCGACCTCCTCGCGGGTGAAACGGGCGAGTTCGAGACGGCGGACGGTGCGCAGCCGGTCGAGTTCGGCGAGCAGGGGGCGCAGCGGGTGGCGGCGGTGGATGTCGTCGGCACGGTAGGTGGCGAGGACGAGGAGGCGACCGGTGCGCAGGGTGCGGAAGAGATAGGCGAGGAGGTGGCGGGTGGAGGCGTCGGCCCAGTGCAGGTCCTCCAGGACGAACACGACGGTGTGCGCGGCGGCGACCCGCTCCAGCAGCCGGGCGGTGAGTTCGAACAGGCGGGCCATGCCCTGTTCGTCGTGGCGGCTGGAGGTGGCCTCCCCCAGCTCGGGCAGCAGCCGGGCCAGTTCCTCCTCCTGTCCGGCGCCGGCGGTGGCGAACTCCTCGGGCAGGGCTTCGCGCAGGGCGCGCAGCGCGGTGGAGAAGGGGGCGAAGGGCAGCCCGTCGGCGCCGATCTCCACACAGCCGCCCACGGCGACGACGGCGGCACGGCGGCAGGCGGCCGCGGCGAACTCCTCGACGAGGCGGGTCTTGCCGACCCCCGCCTCTCCGCCCAGCAGCAGCGCCTGCGGCTCGCCCGCGGCGGCACGGGCGAGCGCGTCGTTCAAGGTGTCCAACTCGTCGGTGCGGCCGACGAACACGGGACTCACGGACCTGGTCTCCACGGGCCCGAGCATCGCACGAGGTCCGGACGGCGGGGCACCCGTTTTCCACAGCTCCGGTGCGATGGTCGTACGAATCTGGGGCAGAGGGCGGCCGACCCCCGTGCGGCCGCCCTCTGCCCTGCCCGCGCTCACGCGGTGCGCGGGAGCCGGTGCCGGCGGGGGCGGTCGGTATGGGTCTCGGCACCCGCGGTGCTGTGCAGTGCGGCCTCCTCGCGGCGGGCGGAGCGGCGGGAGCGCCGGACCTCGCGGGCGAGGCGCTCCTGTGCGGCCTCCCGGAGCAGCTCGGCGGAACGCACCCGGTGGAGTTCGTACTCGTACATGGCCTGTCCTTCGGGAGAGGTGGTTTCGTGCTTCGCTTTCTGCGATGCCTCCACCTTCGTCGCCCAGGGGGGTACGCCACATCGGGAGAGTTCCGCATCTTCGCGCGCGCGGGCGGCCGTTGACGCGCGTAAGGGGCCTCAGAGACTCCATAAGGTACCTACGGATTCCCTAAGGCCCCCTGGGACCTGCGGTTTCTCAGCCCGTCGAGGGCAGCGCGAGCAGGGCGTCGGAGTACTTCAGGACGGCCAGCAGCAGGCCGATGACGCCGAGCGAGACGCCCGCCCAGGCGACCGACCTGATCCAGGCGGCCTGCGGGCGGCCGGGGACGCCGAACGCGGGCCGGGCGAGCACGACCACGCCGGTGATCAGCGCGGCCAGCGCGAACAGGCCGGCCCACAGGGCGGTGGTGTGCCAGGCGTCGCCGTAGACCTCCTTGACCTGCTTGGCGACGCTCGCCGTGGACGAGGTCTGGAGCTGGCCGACGAGGGTCTCGCGGGCGGCGGCGACGGTGCCGATCCAGCCGCCGCTGAGCGAGACCAGGCCCAGCGCGGCGGAGACGACGGCACCGGCACCCTGGCCGACCCCGGAGGGAGTCTTCTCCTGGGGTGCTTCCTCGGGCTCCTCGCCCTCCCCTGTGCTCTCCTCGGTGCTCTCCTCGGTCAGCTGCTCGTCCGGTTCCGCACCGTCCGTCCCGGCCTCCGCCTCGGCAGCCGCAGCCGCCTTCTCCGGTGCCTGCTCGTCGTCGGTCTTGGTGACGTCCTCAGTCTTCGTTGCCATGCCCGGCACCGTACGGACGCTGTCTGAGAGGTCTCTTAATGATCGTTGTGCGCGCCGCGCGCGCGTGCGGCACGCCACTCCGGGGCCAGCACCGCCCAGATCTCGGTGTCCGTGCGCACGCCCCGGTGCGGGTAGTTCTCCCGCAGGACGCCCTCGCGGCTCATGCCGAGGCGCCTGGCCACGTTGAGGCTGCCCTCGTTGGCGCAGGAGGCGTGCCACTCCACGCGGTGCATGCCGCGCTCGTCGAACGCCCAGTCCAGCAGCACCCGCATGCCGCGCGTGACGAGGCCGCGCCCGGCCGCCGCCGGTTCCAGCCAGCAGCCGGCCTCGCAGACCCCGCTCGGGGTGTCCCAGACGCGGAACAGCAGGCCGCCGACGAGCTTTCCGTCCAGCCAGATCCCGTGCAGGCTGCCGGCGTCGGCGGCGCGCTTGTCGGCGTAGGACGTCACCCAGGACCTGGCACCCTCCAGGTCGGACACCACGTCCGGCAGACCGATGTGCCGGCCGATGAACTCCCGCCCCCGGTCGATGTTGGCGAGGACCTCCTCGGCGTGCCAGACCTCCAGGGGGCGCAGTTCGGCCCCGTCGTCACCCAGGGATATCGCGTACATCGCGCTGCTGCTCCTCCCGCAGTTCCTCCATCGACACCCTGCCGAGCCTCTCATGGGCGGCGCGGCACTCGGGCGGCTCGATGCTGATGCGCGGAAGCCTGCACTCCAGCCAGGCGGGCAGCCACCAGTTGGCGGCGCCGAGCAGGTGCATCAGGGCGGGCACGAGCAGCGTGCGCAGGACGAAGGCGTCGAGCGCCACGGCGGAGGCGAGCGCGATGCCGAACATGGCGATCACCCGGTCGCCGCTGAGTACGAAGGCGAGGAAGACCGAGATCATGATGACCGCGGCGGAGTTGATCACCCGGCTGGTCTCGGCGAGTCCGACGCGCACGGCCCGCCGGTTGTCGCCGGTCTCCAGCCACTCCTCGTACATCCGGCTGACCAGGAAGACCTGGTAGTCCATGGAGAGCCCGAACAGCACCGAGACCATGATCACGGGCAGGAACGGCTCGATGGGCCCCTCCCGGCCGAGGCCGAGCAGTTCGCTGCCCCAGCCCCACTGGAAGACGGCGACGACGATGCCGAAGGCGGCGGCCACGGCGGCGATGTTCATCGCGGCGGCCTTCAGCGGGATGCCGAGTGAGCGGAAGGCGATCAGCAGCAGGAGACAGCCGAGCCCGATCACCACCCCGACGAACAGCGGCAGTTTGCCTACGATCACATCCGCGAAGTCGTCGTAGCTCGCCGTCACTCCGCCGACGTGCACGTCGAGGGAGGTTCCCGTCTCCGCGCGCGGCAGCACCTGGGTGCGCAGCCGGTCGACGAGGTCGCTGGTGCGCTGCGACTGGGGCGCGGAGTCGGGGACGACCGTGAGGTAGGCGGTGTCCCCGCCGGAGCCGTAGGTCACCGGGGTGACCGACGCGACGCCCCGGGTGGAACGCAGGGTGGTGTCGAGGCCGTCCAGGGCGAGCTTGTCGTCGCCGCCGTCGACGCGGGTCACCAGGGTCAGCGGGCCGTTCACGCCGGGGCCGAAGCCCTGCGCGAGGAGGTCGTAGGCCTGCCGTGTGGTGGAGGAGCGAGGGTCGTTGCCCTGGTCGGAGGTGCCGAGGTGGAGGGAGAGCGTGGGCAGCGCGAGCAGGGCCATGACGGCGACGGCGAGGGAGCCGAGCACCTTGGGCCGGCGCTCCACGAACGCGGACCAGTGGGCGGCGAGACCGGTGGGCAGCTCCGGCTGCGGCCCGTGCTCGGCGAGCCGGCGCCGCTCGCGGCGGCTGAGGGCGCGGGGTCCGATGCAGGCCAGCAGGGCGGGCAGCAGGGTGACGGAGGCCGCGACGGTGAGGACGACCGTCGACGACGCGGCGACGGCCACCCCGTTGAGGAAGCCCAGGCGCAGCATCAGCATGCCCAGCAGGGCGATGCACACGGTCGCACCCGCGAACACGACCGCGCGTCCGGTGGTGGCCACGGCGTTCGCGGCGGCCTCGGTGACGCTCAGGCCGCGTTTCAGACCACGCCGGTGCCGGGTCACTATGAAGAGCGCGTAGTCGATGCCGACGCCGAGCCCGATCAGCAGGCCGAGCATGGGCGCGAAGTCGGCGACGGTCATGGCGTGTCCGAGCAGCCCGATGCCGGCGTACGCCGTGCCGACGCCGATCAGCGCGGTGGCGATCGGCAGCAGCGAGGCCACGAGCGAACCGAAGGCGAGGAACAGCACCACGGCCGCGACCGCCACGCCGACCACCTCGGCCGTGTGCCCGCGCGCGGACTCGGTGAGCCCGATGGCGCTGCCGCCCAGCTCCACCCGCAGCCCGTCCCGTTCGGCGGCTCTGGCGGTGTCTACGACCGCCTCGGCCTCGGACTTGCTGATGTGATCGGCCTGCTGGACGAAGGTGACGGTGGCGTAGGCCGTATGCCCGTCGGCGCTGATCCGGTGGGCGCCCCGACGGCCGTACGGGCCGGACACGGAGGCCACTCCCGGCAGGTCGGCGATCCGGTCCAGGGCGCGGGTCATGGTCCGCCGCACGCCGTGCGCGCGGACGGTGCCGTCGGTGGTGTGCCAGACGACGGTGTCGCTGTCGCCGCCCAGGTCCGGGAAGCCCTCTTCGAGCAGCCGCGTCGCGCGTCCCGACTCGGTGCCGGGGACCTCGTAGTCGTTCGAGTACGCCGAACCGGCCACGGCGGCGGCCGCACTGACCCCGCCGAAGGCGAGGAGCCACAGCAGGACGGCGATCAGGCGGTGGCGGACACACCAACGCGCGAGGGCTGCCACGGACGTGCTCCCGGGGGACGATTTGTGGATCTTTGGCCGGGAACCATCGTCCATGAACTGAACAGCCCGCAAAGAACGAATGAGCAACGCAGGACACTCTTCCAGGCGAAAGTGATCGTTTGCCGCGTTCGTGGGCTTATTCACAGGAGTGGGAGGGACGTCACAGGACAATCAGGTGAACTCTGCCGCCCCCACGGGTATTTTGATGCGTTTCGCGGCGTCTCAGTCGAACTGGTCGCCGAGCGCCATGATCATCGTCCCCACGATCAGCAGCCACAGCGCGCGGCGGGTTCGGCCCCGGGAGCCGAGGACCGCGGCGAGGGCGCAGACGGCTGCGCCGAGGGCGTAGGCGGCGGGTACGAGGGCCGGGGCGGAGCCGGTGAGCCGCAGCAGCGCGGCGGCCAGCCCGGCCAGACACAGCAACGCGCCGGTGCCGGAGGCGATCCAGCGGGCCCGGCGGGCGTCCGAGACGTCGTCCGCCGGCTCCTCCGCGTCGGTTATGACGGGTTCGGTGTCGGTAGCGGTGTCGGAATCGGTGCGTCCACTCATGGCGGGCGAGCGTAGCGCGTCCGGCTGGGAAACCTGATGCGGGGCGGTGTCCTCGGCTGCTACCCATGGTCGCTTGTGACAGAGACAGCGATGACACCGGACGAACTCGCCGGCCGCCTCACTCATCCCCGCTACCCCCGCAGCAGCCGTTACGACGCCCGCTGGGCCATCGAGAACCAGATGGGTCCGCACGCGCTGTGGCTGCTGGAGTGGCTGGCACCCGCGCTGGGGCTGGACCAACCGCAGCCCGGCGCCCGGGTGCTCGACCTCGGCTGCGGTCGCGCGATGACCTCCGTCTTCCTGGCCAGGGAGTACGGCGTCCAGGTCACCGCCGCCGACCTGTGGGTGAAGCCCGACGAGAACGCCGTACGCATCGCCGAGGCGGGTGTGGCCGACCGGGTGCTGCCCGTGCACGCCGAGGCACACGCCCTGCCGTTCGGAGAAGGAAGCTTCGACGCGATCGTGTCCGTCGACGCCTACCAGTACTTCGGCACCAACGACCTGTACCTGCCCACGCTGACCCGGCTGCTGAAGCCGGGCGGGCGGATCGGGGTCGTCGTACCGGCGCTTCGGGAGGAGCCGGCGGGCACCGAGCCGCCGGAGCACCTGAAGCCCTGGTGGGAGCCCGACTTCTGGTGCTTCCACTCCCCCGGCTGGTGGCGGCGCCACTGGACCCGCAGCGGGGCCGTCGAGGTCGAGGCGGCCGACTGGCAGCCGGACGGCTGGCGGGACTGGCTGCTGTGGTGCGAGGTGGTCGCCGAGGAGAGCACGGACGACTTCCATGTCCGGATGGCCGGCCAGTGCGCGGAGATGCTCCGCGTGGACCAGGGGCGCGCCCTCGGATTCGTACGGGTCGTCGGGCGCCGCCCGTAGGCACATGCCTGGGGGGACACACCGGTTCCGGTGTGTCCCCCCACGGAGTTCCCGAACGTCAGCCCTCGCTGACGCCCAGCTTCTCCAGGATCAGCTCCTTGACGCGGGCCGCGTCGGCCTGACCCCGGGTCGCCTTCATGACCGCGCCGACCAGGGCGCCGGCCGCGGCCACCTTGCCACCGCGGATCTTGTCGGCGATGCCCGGGTTGCCGGCGATGGCCTCGTCGACGGCCGTGCCAAGGGCCGAGTCGTCGGAGACGACCTTCAGGCCGCGCTTCTCGACGACCTCGTCCGGGGTGCCCTCGCCCGCGAGGACGCCCTCGATGACCTGGCGGGCCAGCTTGTCGTTCAGGTCACCGGAGCTGACCAGCTCGGTGACCCGGGCGACCTGCGCCGGCGTGATCGACAGCTCGTCGAGCGACTTGCCCGACTCGTTGGCGCTGCGCGCCAGTTCGCCCATCCACCACTTGCGGGCGGAGGCCGCGTCGGCACCGGCGTCGATCGTGGCGACGATCGGGTCCAGCGCGCCGGCGTTGAGGATCGCCTGCATGTCGGTGGCCGAGATGCCCCACTCCGCGAGCAGGCGGGTGCGGCGGGCCAGCGGCATCTCGGGCAGCGCGGCGCGGATCTCCTCGACCCACTCGCGCGAGGGCGCCACCGGGACGAGGTCGGGCTCCGGGAAGTACCGGTAGTCCTCGGCCTCCTCCTTCACGCGGCCCGAGGTCGTCGACCCGGTGTCCTCGTGGAAGTGGCGGGTCTCCTGGACGATCGTGCCGCCGGAGGAGAGCACGGCCGCGTGGCGCATGATCTCGAACCGGGCGGCACGCTCCACGGAGCGCAGTGAGTTGACGTTCTTCGTCTCGGAGCGCGTGCCGAACTTGTCGGTGCCCTTGGGCATCAGCGACAGGTTGACGTCGCAGCGCATCTGGCCCATCTCCATGCGGGCCTCGGAGACGCCGAGGGCACGGATGACCTCGCGCAGCTCACGGACGTACGCCTTCGCCACCTCGGGGGCACGGTCGCCGGCACCGACGATCGGCTTGGTGACGATCTCGATGAGCGGGATGCCCGCGCGGTTGTAGTCGAGGAGGGAGTGCTGCGCGCCGTGGATACGGCCCGTGGCGCCGCCGACGTGCGTCGACTTGCCGGTGTCCTCCTCCATGTGGGCGCGCTCGATCTCCACGCGGAAGGTCTCGCCGTCCTCCAGCTGTACGTCGAGGTAGCCGTTGAAGGCGATCGGCTCGTCGTACTGGGAGGTCTGGAAGTTCTTCGGCATGTCCGGATAGAAGTAGTTCTTCCGGGCGAAGCGGCACCACTCGGCGATCTCGCAGTTCAGCGCGAGACCGATCTTGATCGCGGACTCGACGCCGGTCGCGTTGACGACCGGGAGCGAGCCGGGCAGGCCGAGGCAGGTCGGGCAGGTCTGCGAGTTGGGCTCGGCGCCCAGCTCGGTGGAACACCCGCAGAACATCTTGGTCTTGGTGCCGAGTTCGACATGGACCTCGAGGCCCATGACGGGGTCGTACGACGCCAGCGCGTCCTCGTACGACACCAGGTCGGTCGTGGTGGTCACGGTGAAAACTTCCCTCTCAGCCCAGCAGGACGTCGTCGTCGCCCAGCCGCTTCAGCTCGCGGTAGAGGATGGCGAGGCCGGTGACGATCGCGACGGCGGACACGGTGGCGTCGATCAGCCGCAGTGTGTCGTGCTCGGCCCGCGCCTTCTTGATCTGCTTGGCCACACCGATCGCGCCGAACGCGGTCCCGGCCATCGACAGGTACGTGCCGGACTTCGACTTCTTGAAGCCCTTGGCCTTGTTCAGTGCACTCACAGCGACGGAGCCTCCTCGAGCAGCGGATGCCCCCACTTTTCCACGTAGGCGGCCTCGACGGCGGCGCCGACCTTGTAAAGGCGGTCGTCCTTCAGTGCCGGGGCGATGATCTGCAGGCCGACCGGGAGGTTGTCCTCCGGGGCGAGGCCGCAGGGCAGCGACATGGCCGCGTTGCCCGCCAGGTTGGTCGGGATGGTGCACAGGTCGGCCAGGTACATCGCCATCGGGTCGTCCACGCGCTCGCCGATCGCGAAGGCGGTGGTCGGCGTCGTCGGGGAGACGATCACGTCGACCTGCTCGAAGGCCTTCTCGAAGTCGCGCGTGATGAGCGTGCGGACCTTCTGCGCGGAGCCGTAGTAGGCGTCGTAGTAGCCGCTCGACAGCGCGTACGTGCCGAGCATGATGCGGCGCTTGACCTCGGGGCCGAAGCCCGCCTCACGGGTGAGGGAGGTGACCTCCTCGGCCGAGTGGCTGCCGTCGTCGCCGGTCCGCAGGCCGTAGCGCAGGCCGTCGAAGCGGGCGAGGTTGGACGAGCACTCGGACGGGGCGATCAGGTAGTACGCCGACAGCGCGAGGTCGAAGGACGGGCAGTCCAGCTCGACGATCTCGGCGCCCAGCTCCTTGAGCAGCGCGACCGACTCGTCGAAGCGCTGCAGCACACCGGCCTGGTAGCCCTCGCCGCGGAACTGCTTGACGACGCCGACCCGCATGCCCTCGACGCTGCCGTTGCGCGCGGCCTCGACCACCGGCGGGACCGGGGCGTCGATGGAGGTGGAGTCGAGCGGGTCGTGTCCGGCGATCGCCTCGTGCAGGAGGGCCGCGTCCAGGACCGTACGGGCGCAGGGGCCGCCCTGGTCGAGGGAGGACGAGAAGGCCACCATGCCGAAGCGGGAGACCGCGCCGTACGTCGGCTTCACGCCGACCGTGCCGGTGACGGCGGCCGGCTGGCGGATGGAGCCGCCGGTGTCGGTGCCGATGGCGAGGGGCGCCTGGAAGGAGGCGAGCGCGGCGGAGGAACCGCCACCGGAGCCGCCGGGGATCTTGGTGAGGTCCCAGGGGTTGCCGGTCGGGCCGTAGGCGCTGTTCTCGGTGGAGGACCCCATGGCGAACTCGTCCATGTTGGTCTTGCCGAGGATGACGACGTCGGCGGCCTTCAGCCTCTTGGTCAGCGTCGCGTCGTACGGCGGGATCCAGCCCTCGAGGATCTTCGAGCCGACGGTCGTCGGCACGCCCTCGGTGGTGAAGATGTCCTTGAGCGCGAGCGGGACGCCGGCCAGCGGGCCGAGCTTCTCGCCCCGGGCCCGCTTCTCGTCGACGGCGCGGGCCTGCGCGAGCGCGCCCTCGCGGTCGACGTGCAGGAAGGCGTGGACCTTCTCGTCCACGGCCTCGATGCGGGCGAGGTGGGCCTCGGTGACCTCGACGGCCGTCAGCTCGCCGGAGACGATCTTCTCGGCGATCTGGGCCGCAGTGAGCTTGATGATGCTGTCCGTCATGGTCAGTCCTCCCCCAGGATCTGCGGCACCTTGAAACGCTGCTGCTCCTGGGCCGGGGCGCCGGAGAGCGCCTGCTCGGGGGTGAGCGAGGGACGGACCTCGTCCGGCCGCATGACGTTCGTCAGCGGGAGCGGGTGCGAGGTCGGCGGTACGTCTTGGTCGGCGACCTCGCTGACGCGGGCGACCGCGCCGATGATGTCGTCCAGCTGGCCTGCGAAGTGATCGAGTTCTTCGGGCTTCAGCTCCAGACGCGCCAGCCGGGCGAGGTGGGCGACCTCCTCGCGCGTGATGCCAGGCATGCAGCGATCCTCTGGGGTGAGTGTGTGTGGTTGGGGCCCAATCCTATGGGGCGGGCCCCGGTGCCCGTGAAACGGTTTGCCGGGGCCCCTCCGTCAGCGCCCCGTCAGCGCCGCCTCGCGTCCCAGACCTCACTCCTCAGGAAGTGGTTGTCGTACAGCTCCTGCACGTCCAGGAGGCTCTCCGGGGGCACCTCGCCGAGGGCGACGCGCTGCAGATGGCGGAAGTACTCGAAGCGCTCGACGCCGGGCGTGATGACGATGAGCAGGTCGGCGTCGGCGCCGGGTACGGCGGCGAAGGCGTGCGGCTTGCCCGGCGGGACGATGACGAGGTCGCCCGGGCCCGCGGTGACGACGTCCTCGCCGGAGAGGATGTCGGCGGCGCCGTCGAGCAGGAAGAACATCTCGGCGGAGTTGTCGTGCCAGTGCGGTTTGGCGCCGTCGGCGCCCGCCGTGAGGGTGACGCGCTGGGTGGACAGCGCGCCGCCGGTCTGACTGCTGTCGGCCAGCAGGCGCACGGTGGTGGGCGCGCGGCCCACCACCTCGGCCCCGGCTTCTCGGACGATCACGGACTCGTCGAACTTCGGAACGAACAGCGACATCTCGAAACCCCCTGGTGACGGTGGTGCCGTGGTCAGACGAGGAAGAGCAGCGCGGCGCTGATCAGTACAACGACCGCGGTGGCGAAGTGGACCCCGAAGGCGACGGCCTTCGTGCCGCCGTTGCGCAGGACTATCAGCGTGTCGCTGAGCGGGACAAGGGCCACGCAGACCATGAACCAGGCCTCGGCCTGCGCCCCGACGAAGGCCAGCAGCGCCAGACCGACGAGCCCGAAGGCGCCGTCCCGCTGGCCCTTGATCGTGAGGTAGGGGCCGGCGTCGCCGTCCGGCCGGGCGGGGACGCCGTAGCCGGCCGCGGCGGAGGCGGGCTGGAACAGGAACCGGTACCCGAGGAACAGGCAGAACAGGTCGAGTACGACGGCCAGGGTGTACGCGGTGACGGTCATGTCTCTTCTCCTCGCTAGCAGCGCTAGGTACAAGAGCGAAGCTAGCAGAGCGTCGACAGAAATGCTAGCGATGCTAGAATCACGGCCATGACGATCCAGACGCGCCGGGAGCGCGAACGAGCGGAACGCGAGCGGCTGATCGTGACGGCCGCACGGGAACTGGCGGAGGCGGAGGGCTGGGACGCGGTGACCACGCGCCGGCTGGCCGCCGAGATCGAGTACAGCCAGCCGGTCCTCTACAGCCACTTCAAGGGCAAGGACGCGATCATGGCGGCGGTCGTGGTGGAGGGCTGCGCGGACCTGGCGGCCGAGCTGAAGGCGGCGCGCGCGAAGGCGCGGGGCGCCCGGGAGTCACTGGCGGCGGTGGCGAAGACGTACACGTCCTTCGCGCGGCGCCGGCCCGCTCTCTACGACGCGATGTTCACTCACCTCGTGGACCTGCCGTTCGCCACGGAGGAGGCACCGGAGCCGTTGCGGGCGGCGTTCGGCGAACTGTTCGCCGCCGTGCAGCCGATCGCCGTCGAGGGCGACGACCCCGGCCTGCTGACGGAGACGTTCTGGGCGGGGCTGCACGGATTGGTGACGCTGATGAGAAGCGGACGGCTGCCTGAGGAGGGGCACGAGCGCAGGTTGGGCCTGCTGATCGGGCACTTCACGGGGAACTGACACCCGCAGCCGCCGACGGCGATGGGCCCCACGGGAAACGGCAACGGCCCGGCCAAGCTGTACCGGCGGGCGGGTGGGAAAACTACTCGGCAGCCGGCAGCGCGGCGCGCGGCCGCTGCCACCCGCGAGACCCACGCGCCCGCAGCCAGGCCGTCGTCTCCTCCGGAGGCATCGCCGCGGCGACCAGCCACCCCTGCACGGCGTCGCACCCGAGATCCCGCAGCCGCTCCCAGGTCTCGTCGTCCTCCACGCCCTCGGCGACGACCAGCAACCCCAGCGAGTGCGCCAGGTCGATCGTGCAGCGCACGATCTCCGCGTCCTCGGCGTCCACCGCGAGCCGGGCCACGAAGGACCGGTCGATCTTCAGCTCGCTCACCGGCAGCCGCCGCAGATGCACCAGCGAGGAGTACCCGGTGCCGAAGTCGTCCAGGGACATCTTCACGCCGTGCCCGGTGAGCCCGGCGAGGGTGTCGGCGGCCCGCTGCGGGTCCTCCAGCAGCACGTGCTCGGTTATCTCCAGCTGGAGCGCTCCCGCGGGGACTCCGTGCCGGGCCAGCCGGGCGGCGACGGAGCCCGCGAAGCCGGGCGTGTGGACGTCGCGCGGGGAGACGTTCACGGCCACCGGCACCCGCAGCCCCTGGGCCCGCCACCGGGCGACCTGCGCGAGCGCGGTCTCCAGCACGTACTCCGTCAGATGGGGCATCAGCCCCGAGGACTCGGCTATCGCTATGAACTCGTCCGGCGGCACCTTCCCGCGCTCGGGATGCACCCACCGCACCAGCGCCTCGAGGCCGGCGACCTGTCCGTCGAAGCGGACCTTCGGCTGGTAGTGCAGCTGCACCTCGTGCGCGTCCAGCGCCCGGCGCAGATCGCCCAGCAGGCCCAGCCGGTCCGGGGTGTTGGAGTCCCGCTTGGACTCGTAGACCTCGACGCCCGTGCGGTCCCGCTTCGCCTGGTACATCGCCACGTCGGCCCGCCGCAGCAGCCCCTCGGCGTCCAGCGCGTGGTCCGGGAAGACGGCGACCCCGGCACTGGCCTCCAGGACGAGGGTGAGCCCGTCGAGGTCGAGCGGGGAGCTGAGGGCGGCGACCAGGCCGCGGGCGACCCGTGTGGCGGAGGTGGTGGAGTCGGCGACGGGCAGTAAGACGGCGAACTCGTCACCGCCGAGCCGGGCGGCCTCCGCGCCGCGCGGGAGGGCGATCCGCAGCCGGTCGGCTATCTGCAGCAGCAGCCGGTCACCGGCGAGATGACCGAGGGTGTCGTTCACCGACCGGAAACGATCGAGGTCGATCAGCATGAGGGCAGTGCGGGCGCCTATGCGCTCGGCGTCGTCGAGGGCGGTCCAGATCCGCTCCAGCAGCCACTGCCGGTTGGGCAGTCCGGTCAGCGGGTCGCGGAGCTGCTCCTCGGCCCGCGCCCGGGCCATCCACAGCGTGGAGTCGAGGGCTATCAGCGGGATGGCGAACAGCGGGAGCAGGATCGGCTGGGCGTCGGCGACCACGCACACCAGCGGGGCGATGCCGAGCAGGGCGACGGCGACCAGGCCCTGCCTGACCAGGGCGGTGCGGGCGACAGTGGGCAGTCCGCCGCCCCGCGGTGCGTGCAGGTACCACAGCAGGCCGCGGCTGACCGCGAGATAGGCGGCGGCGACGAGCACCACCTCGGGCACCGTGGTGATGCTCCAGCTGTCGGGACTCCAGGGATCCTCGACGGTCGGTACGCGCCCGAAGGAGCCGAGCACCAGGGCGCCGGCGCTGATCCCGAGGATGTCCACCGCGCCGTGCAGCGCGCCCTGCCGCCAGCAGTTCCGCCTGGCTATGCCGACCAGGACCACGACGGTGAGGCTGACCATCCCGGCGGGCACCCAGCCGTACAGCAGCAGGACGGCGAGGGTGAGGGCCGCGCCGGAGCCGGTGCCGCCCCACCAGCGGGCGCGGCCGAGCATCACGAGGTGGCCGACGATGATGCCGGTGAGCACGGCCAGCGACCAGCCGAGCGTGCCGCCCGGGAAGAGGGCGTGGTTGCCGGAGAAGGCGCGGTAGAAGCCCGCGCCCAGGGCGAATCCGGCGGCCGCCACGAGGCCCGCGGGCAGCGGGGGCAACGACAGGTGCCGTTCGGGGTCGGTGCCGGACAGCACGGGGGCGGGCTCGATGGCCAGCGGGACCGGCGTGTGTGCCTCGGCGGCGGTGCCCGGTCCGGCCGGGCGCGCCCGGGTGCCCGTGCGCTGCGCGCCCCACCCGGTCCACCGGGTCCCCCGCCACGCGACCGCACGGCGGCGCAGGCGCAGCCGTGAGTCCGGGGCGGCGCTCTCGGTCGGTTCCATTCCCGTCCCTCTCACAGCCGGCGGTGCCCACGCCACGCGGCCCGATGCCCGACAACCATCAGCGGCTCCGCGTCGAAGAAACCTTCCCCGTGCCCTTCCCGGGCAGGGGGATGCCCCAGCCGCAGCTGGGCACGGCAGGCGCACACCTCAACAGTAGGCCGCAGAAGGCTTCCTCGGGCAGCGGTCGTCGACGGTTGCCCGAATGCGCCCGGGCCACCCGTATGCAACTGATATGCGCCGAACGGGTGGCCTTCAACCGCTACTCCCCGGTCGGAAGCGCAACTTCCGCCGCCGCCTCGGGCCCCTGCTCCAACAGGACCCCGAAACCGTCCTCGTTCAGAACCGGAACCTTGAGCTGCATGGCCTTGTCGTACTTCGATCCCGGGTTGTCGCCCACCACGACGAACGAGGTCTTTTTCGAAACCGAACCGGTCACCTTCGCACCGCGGCTCTGCAGCGCCTCCTTGGCGCCGTCCCGGGTGAAGTTCTCCAGCGTGCCGGTCACGACGACGGTGAGACCCTCCAGCGGGCGCGGCCCCTCGTCCTCGCCGGACGACTCCTCCTCCAGCGGGACTCCGGCCGCCTTCCACTTGCGGACGATCTCGCGGTGCCACTCCTCGGCGAACCACTCCTTGAGGGCGGCGGCCACGATCGGGCCGACGCCGTCGGTGTCCTTCAGCTCCTCCTCGGTGGCCGCCTCGATCCGGTCGATCGAGCCGAAGCCACGGGCCAGTGCCTCGGCCGCGACCGGGCCGACGTGCCGGATGGACAGCCCGTTGAGGAAACGTGCGAGCGGGCGCTGCTTGGCCGCCTCGATGTTCTCCAGCAGCGCGAGGGTGTTCTTCTTCGGCTCGCCCTTCTGGTTGGCGAAGACCGTGACGACCTTCTCCTCGCCCGTCTTGGGGTCCCGCTTGGGCAGGCCGCTGTCCGGGTCGAGGACGTAGGCCTTGATGGGCAGCAGCTTCTCCACCGTCAGGTCGAACAGGTCGCCCTCGTCCACCAGCGGCGGGTCGGCAGGCTCCAGCGGGCGGGTCAGCGCCGCCGCGGCCACCGCGCCGAAGTGCTCGATGTCCAGGCACTCACGGCCGGCGAGGTAGGAGACCCGCTCGCGCAACTGGGCGGGGCAGGTGCGCGCGTTGGGGCAGCGGAGGTCGATGTCGCCCTCCTTCATGGGCCGCAGCGGCGTCCCGCACTCGGGGCACTCGCTCGGCATCACGAACTCCCGCTCGGTGCCGTCCCGCAGGTCGACCACGGGGCCGAGGATCTCCGGGATGACGTCACCGGCCTTGCGGATCACCACGGTGTCGCCGATGAGCACGCCCTTGGCCTTGACGACCTCCTGGTTGTGCAGGGTGGCGAACTCGACCTCGCTGCCCGCGACCGTGACCGGCTCGACCTGGGCGTACGGCGTGACGCGGCCGGTGCGGCCGACGCCCACCTTGATGTCGATGAGCTTGGTGTTGACCTCTTCCGGCGCGTACTTGTAGGCGATCGCCCAGCGCGGGGCCCGGGCTGTGGAGCCGAGGCGGCCCTGGAGCCGGATCTCGTCCAGCTTGACGACGGCGCCGTCGATCTCGTGCTCCACGGAGTGGCGGTTCTCGCCGTCGTAGTGAGCGATGAACTCCCGTACGCCGTCGAGGTCGTCGACCACCCGGTTGTGCGGGGAGGTGGGCAGACCCCAGGTCTTCAGCAGGTCGTAGGCCTGGGAGAGGCGGGTCATGCCCGTGAAGCCCTCCAGGGCGCCGATGCCGTGGACGACCATGTGCAGCGGGCGGGTGGCGGTGACCCGCGGGTCCTTCTGGCGCAGCGAACCGGCGGCGGCGTTGCGGGGGTTGGCGAAGGGCTTGTCGCCGGCCGCGACCAGGCGGGCGTTCAGCTCCTCGAACTTCTCCATCGGGAAGTAGACCTCGCCGCGGATCTCCACGAGGTCGGGGACGTCGTCGCCCTGGAGGCGGTCCGGGATCTCCGCGATCGTACGGACGTTCGGGGTGATGTCCTCGCCGGTGCGGCCGTCGCCGCGGGTGGCGGCGCGCGTGAGACGGCCGCGCTCGTAGGTGAGGTTGACGGCGAGGCCGTCCACCTTCAGCTCGCACAGGAAGTGGTACTCCTGGTCACCCAGCTCCCGGGCGATGCGGTCGGCCCAGGCGGCCAGCTCCTCGTCGTTGAAGGTGTTGTCCAGGGAGAGCATCCGCTGGCGGTGCTCGACCGCGGTGAACTCCGTCTCGTACGACCCCGCTACCTTCTGGGTCGGCGAGTCCGGCGTGCGCAGCTCCGGGTACTGCTCCTCCAGCGCCTCGAGCGTCTTCAGGAGCTGGTCGAACTCCGCGTCGCTGATGACGGGAGCGTCCTTCACGTAGTACCGGAAGCGGTGCTCCTCGACCTGCTCCGCGAGCAGGGCGTGCTTCTCGCGGGCCTCGGCGGGCACCGCCGTCGTCTCCGCTTGCTTGTCGCCGGCCACCGTGTTGTCCTCCCGTTACTCTGGGTTGTCCGCGAGTGATCTCGCCGCCTGGACGCAGTGGGCGAGCACCTGGCGCGCGTAGGCGGGGGAAGCGCCCGCGAGACCGCACGCCGGGGTGACCGTGACCGCCTCCGCGAGCAACCCCGGATGCAGCCCCAGCCTGCGCCACAGCGTCCTGACACCCATGACGCTACCGGCAGGGTCTGACAATGGGCCGTCCGTGCCCGGGACGACACCGGCGAACAGCCGGGTACCGCCTTCCACGGCCTCCCCGATGGCGTCGTCGTCACGTTCGGTGAGGAGCGAGAAGTCGAAGGAGAGGGCGGCCGCGCCGGCCCGGCGCAGCAGGGCGAACGGGACGTCGGGCGCGCAGGAGTGGACCACGACGGGCCCCCCGTCGTGCACTCCGATGACGTCCCGCAGGGCGGCCTCCACGACCTGCCGGTCCACGGCCCGGTGCGTGCGGTAGCCGCTGGCGGTGCGGACCTGTCCACGCAGTACGGCGGTGACGGAGGGCTCGTCGAGCTGGAGGACGAGCCGGGCACCCGGGACACGGCGTCGCATCTCGGCGAGGTGCAGCCGCAGGCCCTCCGCCAGCGAGCCGGCGAGGTCGCGGCAGGCGCCGGGGTCCGACAGGGCTGACTCGCCGTTCTTCAGCTCCAGGGCGGCGGCCAGCGTCCACGGCCCGACCGCCTGCACCTTGAGGTCGCCCTCGTAGTCCTGGGTGAACTCCTCCAGGGCGTCGAGGTCCTCGCCCAACCAGGACCGGGCCCGCTTGGTGTCGCGGCCCGGCCGGTCGCCGATCCGCCAGCCGCTGGGCTCCACGCGCGCGTACAGCTCGACGAGCATGCCCGCGGTCCGTCCGATCATGTCGGCGCCGGGGCCTCGCGCGGGCAGCTCGGGCAGGAACACGAAGTCCTCGAAGCTGCCGGTGACGGTCTTGGCGGCCTCCCGGGCGTCCCCTCCGGGCATGGACCCGATGCCGGTGGCGGAGCTGAAGGTGAAATGGCTGGTCTCACTCACCCCGGAAGCGTATGCCGTACGACGCACCAGGGGGCTCCGCCCCCTGGACCCCCGGCCTGTGCCCACCTGCCACCCGACTCGGTGGGCCGAGAAGTGGCCGCAGCATTCGGCTCGGCCGGCCGGGAAGTGAGAGTAGGGGCGGCGGGGGGCGAGGTCCCTCCCGTGGTCACCGCCCCGGCCGCACCGTAAGGTCGTTGACCTCCGCGTCCCTCGGCAGGTCCAGGGCCATCAGGATCGTCGTCGCGACCGACTCGGGGTCGATCCACCGGTCGGGGTCGTAGTCCTTGCCCTCCTGCTGGTGCACCTTGGCCTGCATGGGACTGGCCGTGCGCCCGGGGTAGACGGAGGTGACGCGGACACCGTTGCCGTGCTCCTCGTGGCGCAGGGAGTCGGCCAGGGCCTTCAGACCGTGCTTGGAGGCGGCGTAAGCGGACCAGCCGGCGTGGGCGTTGAGGCCGGCGCCGGAGTTGACGAAGATCACATGGCCGCGGGCGGCGCGGAGCTGGGGCAGGAAGTGCCGGGTCAGCTCGGCCGGGGCGACCAGGTTGACGTTGAGCTGGTGGCGCCAGGACTTGGGGGTCAGCTCGCCGACCTCGCCGAGGTCCACGACTCCGGCGATGTGCAGCAGCGAGTCGACCCGGTCCGGGAGCGTCTGGTGGGAGAAGGCCCAGGAGAGCTTGTCGGGGTCGCCCAGGTCGCCCACCAGGGTGCGCGCCCCGGGGTACTCGGCGGCCAGCTCCTTCGCACGGCCGGCGTCGCGCGCGTGCAGGACGAGTTCGTCCCCGCGCGCGTGCAGACGGCGGGCGACGGCCGCGCCGATACCGGAACCGGCCCCGGTGATCACATGTGTAGCCATGAGCGCCATGCTCGCATCATCGGGCGCGCAGGGACGCCTCCAGGTAGGCCAGTGCACCGGCCGGCTCCTCGGCGAAGAAGACCAGCTCGGACAGCGGGCGGGGCAGGAAACCCTCGTCCTCCATGCGGCGGAACTGCTCCTGGAGGCCGTCGTAGAAGCCGGCCGTGTTCAGCAGCACCACCGGCTTCTCGGTGCGGCCGTGCTTCTTCAACTCCAGGATCTCGGTGGCCTCGTCGAGCGTGCCGGTGCCGCCCACCATGATCACCACGCCGTCGGCCTTCTCCAGAAGCAGCTTCTTGCGTTCGGCGAGATCGGCGGCGATGACCATCTCGTCGGCGCCGGGCCGCGCCTTCAGCGCGAGGAACTCCACGGAGACGCCCAGCAGCCTGCCGCCCGCCTCGTGCACCCCGTCGGCGACCACCTTCATCAGACCGACGTTGGAACCGCCCCAGACCAGGGTGTGCCCGCCCTTGCCGAGCAGTTCCGCGAAGTCACGCGCTGGGCGCGTGTAGCGCTCGTCGAGGTCGGCGGCGGAGAGGAAGACGCAGATGTTCATGTTCCCCACCGTACGCGGGAAGAAGTACGGGCCCGCGCACGCTGTTCGGACATGGCCACAGGACACACGATCACCATCGAACGGGGCACGCAGCACGTGCGCGTGGTGCACGGCGACCAAGTGCTCGCGGAGACCGACCGTCCCCTCGTACTGCGCGAAACCGGCTCTCCGGTGCGGTACTACATCCCCGCCGAGGACGTCCGCCTCGACCTGCTCACCCCCTCCGACACCCACACCGTCTGTCCCTTCAAGGGCACCGCGTCCTACTGGTCGCTGCCGGACGCGCCCGACCTGGTGTGGGCGTACCCGGACCCGAAGCCGGGCGTGGCGGAGATCAGGGACCACTACTGCTTCTACGAGGTCGACGTGTCGTGACCGCTGAATTCCGTGCCGTACGGCAGTCTGCACCGGCATGGACAAGATGACGACTTCCCGCGACGGCACCTCCGTCGCGTACGGAGTGATCGGCCAGGGGCCGACGGTGATCCTGGTGAGCGGCGCGATGTCCACCGGCGGCACCGTGACGCCCCTGGCGCACCGGCTCGCGGACCGCTGCACGGCCGTCGTCTACGACCGCAGGGGCCGTGGTGAGAGCGGTGACACGGAACCGTACGCGGTCGAGCGCGAGGTCGAGGACCTGGCCGCGCTGATCGAGGCGGTGGGCGGTGCCGCGGCGCTGTTCGGGGTCTCCTCGGGCGGTGCGCTGGTGCTGGAGGCGGCGGCGAGCGGCCTGCCGGTGCGTCAGGCGGCCGTGTACGAGGTGCCGTTCGCGGACTTCCTGGACGGCGGCGCCGAGCGGGAGGCCGCGTACAAGGAGAGCTTGAACGAGGCGCTGGCCGAGGGCCGGCGCGGGGACGCGGTGGAGCTGTTCCTGCGTCTGACGGGCCTGGGCGAGGAGATGATCCGGGGCGCGCGTGAGTCGCCCATGTGGGCCGGCATGGAGGCCGTCGCACCGAGCCTGGCGTACGACGACGCCGTCATGGGCGACGGCCTGCTGCCGCGCGAGCGGCTGGCCGCGATCTCCGTGCCCGTTCTCGTGGCCGCGGGCGGGGCGAGCCCCGCGTGGATGCTCGAGGCGAACCGCGCGCTCGCGCAGGCGCTGCCCCAGGGCACGTACCGGGTGCTGGAGGGCCAGACCCACATGGTGGAACCGGGCGTTCTCGGCCCGGTGCTGGCCGACTTCCTCACCCGCTGAGCGGGCCGGTCAGACCGCCGCTGCCGCCGCGCGTGTGGTCGAAGCGATCGTGGCCGAGCCGACCACGCGCGTGCCGTCGTACAGGACGATCGCCTGGCCGGGGGCGACACCGCGGACCGGCTCGGTGAAGCCGACGCGCAGTTCGCCGTCGACCAGTTCCGCGGTGACCTCGGTCTCGCCGCCGTGGGCACGGAGCTGGGCGGTGTAGGTGCCGGGGCCGGACGGGGCGCTGCCGCACCAGCGCGGCTTGACAGCCGTCAGCGCGGTGACGTCCAGAGCGGCGGCAGGGCCGACGGTCACCGTGTTGTTCACCGGGGAGATGTCGAGGACGTAGCGCGGCTTGCCGTCGGCGGCCGGGGTGCCGATGCGCAGCCCCTTGCGCTGGCCGATCGTGAAGCCGTACGCGCCCTCGTGCGTACCCACCTTGGCGCCGGACTCGTCGACGATGTCGCCCTCGGCCTTGCCGAGCCGCTGGGCCAGGAAGCCCTGGGTGTCGCCGTCGGCGATGAAGCAGATGTCGTGCGAGTCGGGCTTCTTGGCGACCGCCAGGCCCCGGCGCTCGGCCTCCGCGCGGATCTCCTCCTTGGTGGTGACCGTGTCGCCGAGCGGGAACAGCGCGTGGGCGAGCTGCTTCTCGTCCAGGACGCCGAGGACGTACGACTGGTCCTTGGCCATGTCGGAGGCGCGGTGCAGCTCGCGGGAGCCGTCCTCCTTGACGATCACCTTCGCGTAGTGACCGGTGCAGACGGCGTCGAAGCCGAGGGCCAGCGCCTTGTCCAGCAGCGCGGCGAACTTGATCTTCTCGTTGCAGCGCAGGCAGGGGTTGGGGGTGCGGCCGGCCTCGTACTCGGCGATGAAGTCCTCGACGACGTCCTCGCGGAAGCGGTCGGCGAGGTCCCACACGTAGAACGGGATGCCGATGACGTCGGCGGCGCGGCGGGCGTCGCGCGAGTCCTCGATGGTGCAGCAGCCCCGCGCGCCGGTGCGGAAGGACTGGGGGTTCGCGGAGAGCGCGAGATGGACGCCGGTGACGTCGTGGCCGGCTTCCGCGGCCCGCGCGGCGGCGACGGCGGAGTCGACCCCGCCGGACATGGCGGCGAGGACGCGGAGGGGGCGGGGGCGCTGCGGGGTGTCAGTCATAGCCCTTCCAGGGTACGGGGCGCGGGAACCGGGGCCGCCGGATATCCGTTGACGATCACATGGGGGCGACGACTGAGGAGACGACCGAGGCGCCGGCGAAGGACGGGGACCGGCGGCTGGGGCGGCGCGCCCTGCTCGTCGGCGGGGCCGCGGCCGCCGTGGGCACGGCCGTGCTGGCCCGCGACGAGCTGTCCCGGCTGTGGTGGCGACTGCCCGGGGTGGAGAAGCCACGGGTGGCCGGGGCCGTCGACTTCCGGGGCGCGCGCTGGGTGCCGGCCTCGACGGCGAACTACCGGCGGGCGGACCGGCCGGACGACTACCGGATCGACCGCGTGGTCATCCATGTCACGCAGGGCGGTTACCCGTCGGCGGTGAAGGTCTTCCAGGACCCCGCGCACGGCGCCGCGGCGCACTACATCGTGCGCAAGGACGGCCGGATCACCCAGCTGATCCGCGAGCTGGACGTGGCCTTCCACGCGGGCAACCGGGAGTACAACGAACGCAGCGTCGGCATCGAGCACGAGGGCTTCGTGGAGGACCCCTCCTCCTTCACGGACGCGATGTACGCGGCCTCGGCGCGACTGACGGCGGCGATATGCGGGCGCTACGGCATACCCGTCGACCGGGAGCACGTCATCGGGCACGTGGAGGTGCCGGGGACGGACCACACGGACCCCGGGCGCCACTGGGACTGGGACCGCTACCTGGGGCTGGTGCGGCGGGCGCGGACCTGAGGGGGCACGCCGGTCCCATGCCGGCCCCGCCCGTCCTGCGTCGGCTCCGCCGGTCCTGCGTCAGCCCCGCCGGTCCTACGTCAGGTCCTACGTCAGCCCCGCCGCCCGAGCCCGCTCCACGGCCGGCCCGATCGCCTTGGCCAGGGCCTCGACGTCGGCGTCCGTGGAGGTGTGGCCGAGGGAGAAGCGCAGGGTGCCGCGGGCCAGGTCCGGGTCGGTTCCGGTGGCCAGCAGGACGTGGCTGGGCTGGGCGACGCCCGCGGTGCAGGCGGAGCCGGTGGAGCACTCGATGCCCTGGGCGTCCAGCAGGAGCAGCAGGGAGTCGCCCTCGCAGCCCGGGAAGGTGAAGTGGGCGTTGGCCGGGAGGCGGCCCTCGGGCGCCGGGTCGCCGCCGAGGATCGCGTCCGGCACCGCCGCACGGACGGCGTCGATCAGCCGGTCCCGCAGGGCGCCGATCTCGCGGGCGAACCAATCCTGTTGCTCGGCGGCCACGCGGGCGGCCACCGCGAAGGAGGCGACGGCCGGGACGTCGAGGGTGCCGGAGCGGACGTGGCGTTCCTGGCCGCCGCCGTGCAGGACGGGTACGGGGGTGTACTCGCGGCCGAGGAGCAGCGCCCCGATGCCGTAGGGGCCGCCGATCTTGTGGGCCGACACCGTCATCGCGGCGAGGCCGGAGGTGCCGAAGTCGACCGGGAGCTGGCCGAAGGCCTGGACCGCGTCGGCGTGCAGGGGAATGCCGAACTCGCCTGCGACGTCGGCGAGTTCACGGACCGGCATGACCGTGCCGATCTCGTTGTTGGCCCACATCACGGTGGCCAGGGCGACGTCCTCGGGGTTGCGGGCGACGGCCTCGCGCAGCGCCTCGGGGTGGACACGGCCGTAGGAGTCGACGGGGAGGTACTCGACGGTGGCGCCCTCGTGTTCGCCGAGCCAGTGCACGGCGTCGAGTACGGCGTGGTGCTCGACGGGGCTGGCCAGGACGCGGGTGCGGGCCGGGTCGGCGTCGCGGCGGGACCAGTACAGGCCCTTCACCGCGAGGTTGTCGGCCTCGGTGCCGCCCGAGGTGAGGACGACCTCGCTGGGGCGGGCGCCCAGCGCCTCGGCAAGGGTTTCGCGGGACTCCTCGACCGTGCGGCGGGCCCGGCGGCCGGAGGCGTGCAGGGAGGACGCGTTGCCGGTGATGCTCAGCTGGGCGGTCAGGGCCTCTGCCGCCTCCGGGAGCATCGGGGTCGTGGCGGCGTGGTCGAGGTAAGCCATGGTGAGCCCGATTCTACGAGCCCTTGTAGCGGGGCTTGCCCTCGAGTGGGCCCTCTTGCCGCGCGGCGCCTGGTGAGGGGTGCGGGTGCGGCTTGCCCGGGATGCCGGTGCGGCTTGCGTCAGCTGCGGGTGCGCCTTGCGTGGGCTGCACCTGACGTTGGCGGCGGCGCGCCCGGCGCTGCAGGCCGGTACGGCTGAGCCCCGTCGTCCTCGGGGCCTTCAGTCGCCGTCGTCCTCGGGGCCTTCAGTCGTTGGTCACAGGCTCCACGACACCGTGTGGGACATCTCCATGGCGATGGCCAGGACCGCCAGGTCCGCGACGCCCAGGGTCAGGCCCAGGTAGGCGCGGCCGCGGCGGGTCGTGCCGCGCCAGAGGGCGACGGCGGCCAGGGCGATGGCGATCGGACCGAGGAAGAGGTTGAGGACGAGCAGGCCGAGCAGGCCGAGGATGAAGGACGCCACGGCCATTCCGTCGGCGTCCCGCGCCTGCGCGCGGGTGTCGGTGCGGCCGGTGGCCGGTGCGGTGAGTTGCATGGTGCTCAGCTCCTGGAAGTCGATCCGGAAGGTCAGTTGGCCGAGGTGCTGCGGCGGCGGCCGTGGCGCTCGCGGATCGCGAAGACGGCGAGCCAGGCGGCGATGAAAGCGGCGACGGTGACGGTGACGGTCAGCGGTACGTGGGCGACGGTGCCCAGTACGACGCCGAGCAGCATGAGTGCGACGACGAGGAACAGCATGGGATCAGATCCCCCCTCCGAGATGCCTTGGGTCTGGCCTCTGTGAAGTTTCGGTGAACAGTTGTAGTAACAGTTGTTCACTGACTTCGAGTCTAGCGCTTCCCGCGGCTTTAAAATTCCAGAGAACAGTTGTTAACTGGATGACATGAGTCACACCCTCGGCATCCGGCAGGCCCAGAAGCAGAAGACCCGGCAGGCTTTCCTGGACGCGGCGCTCGCGCTGCTGGAGGAGCAGAGCCTGAGCAGTCTGGGTCTGCGCGAGGTCACGCGCGCCGTCGGTGTCGCCCCGACCGCCTTCTACCGGCACTTCCGCTCCACCGCCGACCTCGGCGTCGCCCTGGTCGACGAGGCTCTGGGCAGCCTGCACCCGATGGTGCGGACGACGGTGTCCACGGCGGGCGACAGCGAGGAGCGCATCACGCGCGCGATCGAGTTGATCGCGCACCACGTGGACGCCCATCCCGCCCACGTCCGTTTCATCGCCCGCGAGCGGCACGGCGGTGTCCAGCCCGTGCGCGAGGCCATCCAGTCCCAACTGGCCCGGTTCGCCGAGGAGGTGAAGGCCGAGCTGGCCAAGGACCCGCAGGCCGAGGGCTGGAGCGACGACGACGTGTTGATGCTCGCGCACCTGTACGTCGACCAGATGCTCATCACCGCCTCGCTCTTCCTCGAGACGCTGGAGGGATCCGCGGACGAGCGGGAGCGCGTCGCCCAGCTCGCCACCCGGCAGATGCGGCTCATCAGCATCGGCCGCCGGCACTGGCTGGACTGACCGGCCGCTGCACACGCGCGGGGGCGACGCGCCCGTCCCGCCGAGCGCGCCGCCCCCGCCGTCGTACGGCCGTACGGCCGTACGCCCCCGTCGATCAGCCCCGTCGATCAGCCCTGCTGATCCTGCGCCTCGCCCTGCCCTCCGGCCTGCCCCCCGGCCTGAGCCCCGCTCTGCCCTCCGGCCTGCCCCCCGCCCGGACCGCCGCAGCCGCCGCCCTGGCCGCCCCCGGGACCGCCCTGGCCGCCGCCGGGCGCGCCGCTCGGCATGCCCGAGGGCGCACCGCTCGGCCGAGCCGACGGTGCCCCGGTCGGCTTGACCGTGGAGGCACCCGAAGGCGCGCCGGACGGTGCCCCGCTCGGCCGGCGCCCCGTGCCGCCGTCCGGCATGCCGGACGGTGCCTGGCAGGCCTGCCGGCCGGAGGTGCCGCTGGTCGAGGAGGAGGAGTCGCCCGAGCCGCACGCGGTGAGCAGCAGCGGGGACAGCGCCAGCAGGGCGACGGCGGGGACGAGGCGTGCACGCTTCATGAGAGTCAGCTCCGCGGAAGATGAGGGAATCCTGAGGCGGGCACTCAACCAACGGCGGTTAAGGCGTTCTTGGGCCCGCGCTGTCCGTCGCCTGTCAATCGGGTAAAGCGCACCTCAAACACCGCCGCCCACCTGGGATTTCACCCTTCGCTCCGGCCCGCCCCCTGGTACAAGGCCGTGACAGAACGGACCGCCCGCAGCAGTTCCGCGCGCGCCTCGGGTGGGTCGAGTATCTCCACCTGGTCGGAGAACGCGAGCAGTTGCCTCACTGCGCGCAGCACCGGGTAGGACAGCCGGGCGGTGACCCAGTCGCTCTCGCCGTCGTCGTCGGGGAGTTCGGTCAGCTGCGCGGCGGCCATGCGCTGGAACATGTCGAGACGCTCGCGCCGGATCCGTACCGTGACGTCGATCCCGTCCTCCGGGCGCTCCTCCACCTGGCGGCGCAGCACCTCCCAGACGTCGGCGAGTTCGACACCGGGCCGGCGCCGCACCGGGTCGTCCAGCAGACGTGCCGAGCGCACCCGGTCGGCACGGAACAGCCGGGGCGCGCCGCGCCGGTCGGCGACCAGGTACCAGACCCCGGCCTTGGCGACCAGGCCGTACGGATCCACGGTGTACGTCCGCGGCTCCCGCTCCCCGCTGTGCCGGTAGCGCAGCCTGAGCCGCCGGTCGGAGAACACCGCGTCCTGGAGCACCTCCAGGTCGACGGCCTGTTGCGGGCCGCTCCGCCAGCGGGTGGCGTCGACCAGGATGCGGCGGCTGGTGACCTCGGCGGCGGGCCGGTGCGGGGCCGGCAGGGCCGCCATCACCTTGCGCAGGGCCGAGCCGAGCGCCGCGTCGAGGCCGAGCGCGGCGTGGGCACCCTGGGCGGCGAGGATGAACAGGGCGCGGGACTCGTCGGCGGTGAGGCCGGTGACGTCCGTGCGGAAACCGGCGAGGAGTTCGATGCCGCCGTGCCGGCCGCGCTCGGCGTACACGGGGACGCCGGAGGCCGACAGGGCCTCGACGTCCCGGTAGATGGTGCGGACCGACACCTCCAGCCGGTCGGCGAGTTCGTGCGCGGGGACGCGGCCCCGGGTCTGCAGGAGCAGCAGGATCGACAGCAGACGGTCGGACTTCACGCCGACAGGATCCCGCCGAGCGGGTGACCGGAGCAATCGACGGCGACGGTACCGGGTCGTCCACCCGGAAAAAGCCTGGCCGAAAAAAACATGACGGAAACTGTCAGGTTATCGAGGGAACCTCACTGCACCGACCTACGGAGAGGCATCCCATGAACACCATCGACCCGCGCCCCGTCTACACCCGCGCCACCGAGCAGGCGGCCGCGCTCATCAAGACGGTGCGCCCCGAGCAGCTCGACGGCCCCACGCCCTGTACCGAGTTCGACGTACGGACCCTGCTGAGCCACATCGTGGGCGGCACCCGGCGGATCGCCGTGGTCGGCGAGGGCGGCGACGGGCTCGCGATCCACCCCTTCGCCGAGGGCGTGGTGGACGACGGCTGGGCGGCCGCCTACGACGAGGTACGCGTCCGCGTCCTGAAGGCCTGGGAGGCCGACGAGCGGATGACGAGCCCGGTGCGCGTGCCCTGGGGCGAGGTCCCCGGCCACGCGGCACTCTCCGGCTACGTCATGGAGATCGTGACCCACACCTGGGACCTCTCCGAGGCCCTCGGCCACCCCGGGGAACTCGACCCGGAGCTGGCCGAGTTCGCGCTGGCCACCGCTCGCCAGGTGCTGCCCGACTCCCGCCCCCGCGACGAGGACACCCCCTTCGACGCCCGCCACCAGGCACCCGAGGGAGCGGACGTCTACGAGCAGCTGGCGGCCTGGATGGGCCGCCGGCCCCTCGACCGGGCCTGATCGGCGGCCTGACCGGCCCGCTCCGGTCAGGCGAGGCGGGCTCGGGCGAGCTGGCGGGACTGGGCGACCAGGCGGTCCTCGCTGTCCCAGACCTCCGCGTCCTCCTCCAGGAAGCCGCCGGCCAGGTTGCGTGTGGTGATCGACACACGCAGCGGGCCGGGGGCCGGGCGGTGGCGGACGTGGACGGTGAGTTCGACCGTGGGCACCCAGCCCTTGAGGCCGATCTCGAAGGCGGTGGGCGGGAGGGCGTCCACCGCGAGGAGCAGGGAGAGCGGGTCGGCGTCACGACCGTCGGCGAGGCCGAACCAGGCCCGCATCTCGCCCTTGCCGGAGGGCGCGCCCAGCGCCCAGCCGAGGGTGGCGGGGTCCAGCTTGAGCATGAGCCGGTCGGTGATGGCCGAGCTGCCCGGGATCGGGGCGGGCGAGTCGTCCGGGCCGAAGCACTGGTCCAGCGGCGGGATCGCCGGCGGGGTCGCCGTCGTACGGACGTCGTCGGGGAGGGTGGCGAGGTCGCCGTAGGAGGCGAGGACCCGGATGCGCTCGACCTCGTTGCCGTCGTCGTCGTACTGGAAGAGCGAGGCCTGGCCGGTGGAGAGGGTGCGGCCGGTGCGGACCGGCTCGGTGCGGACGACCGCCGGGCCCGGCTGCGACGCGGTCAGGTAGTGCGCGGAGATGGTGAAGGGGTCCGGGTGCGGGAGGGCGTCCGCGAGGGCCCGGCCGAGCACGGCCAGCAGATAGCCGCCGTTGACGGCGTTGATGATGGTCCAGCCGGCGGAGAGGTCGATGTCGTAGACCCCGGGCTCGCGCCGGGTGACCGCGGTGTCGTGGTCGAACTCGCTGTCGCCGATCACGGCCCGCGATGGGGGTCCCCCCGCTCGAGCGAAGCCGAGAGTGGGGGAGGGTGCGGAAGCTGCTTCTGGCATGACTGAACCGTACAACAGGAAATTACTAAGCGGTAGCTTTGCGTGGGGCGGGCGGATGACAAGACCGCACCGGGCGGATGGCGGGATGGGGTGAGACCCCCTGCCGGGTGAGGTTCCGGCAATTTCCAGGTAAGTGTCCCGACACGTCCACAACCCCGGGCCCCCGATTCCCCTCTATGGGGACATGAGCCTCACCGGGACTCCGTTCCTCTACACGACCATCGTGCTCTCCGTGGTCGCCGTCATACTGCCGCTCGTCCTGTGGTCGAGGATGCGGGGGCCGAGGCCCCTGCGCGCCGCGGCCCGTGTGCTGATGCTGCTGTTCGCCCAGGGCACGGCTGTCACGCTGGTGTTCGTACTGGTCAACAACCAGAACAACCTGTACGACAACTGGGCCGACCTGTTCGGCACCGGCGACCACGTCCAGCAGGCCGCCGACCTCGGCCGGGACGGCACCGGCGGCATAGCGCTGAAACGGTTGCCCAAGGTCAAGCAGAACTTCGGGCAGGCCGACGGCCCCGGCATGCGCGCGGCCGGCGGGGTGCGCGTCACCCAGCTCAAGGGCCGGGTCTCCGGTGTGAACGCCGAGGTCTACGTCTGGCTGCCGCCGCAGTACAACGAGCCGGCCTACCGCAACAAGAAGTTCCCGGTCGTGGAACTGCTGCCGGGCTACCCCGGCTCGGCGAAGGCCTGGTTCGGGTCGCTGAGGGCGCACGAGCAGCTGCTGCCGCTGATGCGCAGCGGCCAGGTGGCACCCTTCATCCTGGTCGCCCCGCGCACCAACCTGCTGGCGGGCGTGGACACCGGCTGCGCCAACATCCCCGGCCAGGTCAACGCCGACAGCTGGCTCAGCATCGACGTGCCGAAGATGGTCACGGACAACTTCCGGGCCCAGCCGGCCCCGCAGGGCTGGGCGGTGGCCGGGTACTCGGCGGGCGCGCACTGCGCGGTCAAGCTGGCCGTGGCGCACCCGGACCGGTACCGGGCCGCGGTGAGCATGTCCGGCTACAACGACCCGATCGGCGAGCGCAACTCCCTCGCCGCCCAGAACCCCACGCTGCGCGCCGAGAACAATCCTTACCTGCTTCTCAAGAAGGCGGCCGCACCGCCCCGGATCGCGCTGTACTTCTCCGGCGAGTCGGGCGACGGCTACCAGGCCGGCGTGGCGCTGGAGTCCGTCGCCAAGGCGCCGACGACCGTGCACGTGGTGTTCCTGCCGCGCAGCGCGGGCGGGCACACCATGGCGCTGTGGCGGCCGCAGGTCACCACGGTGTTCCGCTGGCTGACCCTGGAGATGGGCCAGAACCACGCCAGGGGCGCGGACCGGTCCCTGACCGGGACCGGTCGGTCCGCCGGGTCTACTCCTCCGACACCGTCGAGCGACGGTTCCACGCGCGCGGCGCTCGCCAGTGGTACTTCATCGCCAGCAGGCGCAGGACGAAGGCGGTGACCACCGCGAGTCCGCTGGTGAACGAGGTCAGGACGTCGTAGTGGATGCACAGCACCACCATGGTGGCGCCGACGATCGCCGGGACCGCGTACAGGTCGCGGTCCCAGCGCAGCAGCGAGGGGACCTCGTTGGCGAGCACGTCCCTGAGCACGCCACCGCCGACCGCGGTGGCGAGGCCCAGGGTCGCGGACGCGGTCAGGTTGAGGCCGTAGGAGTACGCCTTCGTCGTACCGGAGACCGAGAACAGGCCGAGGCCGGCCGCGTCGAAGACGAGGACCGCCGACTGGATGCGCTCCACGTGCGGATGCAGGAAGAAGACCACGAGCGCGGCGAACAGCGGGGTGAAGAAGTACCCGAGGTCCGTGAAGGCGGCCGGGGGCACGGCCCCGATGATCACGTCGCGGAACAGCCCTCCGCCCAGCGCGGTGACCTCGGCGAGCACGGCGATGCCGAACACGTCGAAGTTCTTCCGGACGGCCAGCAGCGCGCCGGAGATCGCGAACACGAAGATGCCGATGACATCGAGCGTGTGCTGGACAGAGGGACTGAAGAGTTGCTGGAGCTGCACCCTGACATTCTTACCTGTCAGGGCGCGTGCACCTTACAAAGCCAGGCCTAGAGGGTCGGCTTGCCTGTCGTGAACAGCCAGGTGTCGAAGAGGTCGTCCAGCTGCTGCCCGCTGATCCGCTCGGCGAGGCGGATGAAGTCGGCCGTGTCCGCGTTGCCGTACCGGTGGAGCCGGGTCCAGGTGGGCAGCAGCCGGAAGAACGCCTCGTCGCCGATGCGCTCCCGCAGCGCCTGGAGGGTCATCGCGCCGCGCTGGTAGACGGCGGAGGCGAACATCGTGTCGCGCTGCGGGTCGGCCACCTTGATCTGCCAGAAGGCCGCGTCGGCGGGGCGGGCGTCGTAGGCGGCGCGGAAGGAGTCGTGGGCCGAGCGGGTGCCCTGATGCTCCGCCCACAGCCACTGGGCGTAGCTGGCGAAGCCCTCGTTGAGCCAGATGTCCTTCCACCGGTCCACGCTCACCGAGTCGCCGAACCACTGGTGGGCCAGCTCGTGCACGATGGTCGTCTCGTTGCGCACCGCCGAGTAGGCGGGCTTGCTCTGCACCTCCAGCGAGAACCCGGCCTCGGGCATGTCGTCGACGATCGCGCCGGTCTCCTCGAAGGGGTACGGCCCGAAGACCTGCGACCAGTAGTCGGTGGCGGCGGCCGTGACGGCGTACACGTCGACGTTGTTGCTGTTCTTCAGGACGGGGTCGACGGCGACGTAGATCGGGATGCCGCCCGGGGTACGGCCGGTCTGCACGTCGAACTTCCCGATGGTGGCGGTGGCGAGGTAGGTGGCCATGGGCCGGCTCTCGCGCCAGTGCGTGTACGTCGAGCCGCCCCAGTCGTACGTCGACACGAGCCGGCCGTTGGAGACGCCGGTCAGGCCCTCGGGTGCCTTGATCCGGATGTCGTAGGTGGCCTTGTCGGCGGGGTGGTCGCTGGACGGGAACCAGGTGGAGGCGGCGTTGGGCTCACAGGCGACGAAGACGCCGTCGGCGGTCTTCATCCAGCCGTACTTCGAGCCGAAGACGATGGGCCCGCCGAGCGGCTCGGGTATGCCGCCGTAGGTGACGGACACGGTGAACTCGCGGCCCTTGGCCAGGGAGCGGCGCGGGGTGACGGTGACCTCGTCGCCGTCGCGCGTGAACTGTGCGCGTCTGCCGTCGACCTCGACCTTCGTGATCTCCAGCTGCTGCAGGTCGAGGTCGAAGGAGGAGAGGTTCTGGGTCGCGCGCGCGGTGAGGGTCGTACGGCCGTCCAGGCGGCCGGTGCCCGGGTCGTAGGCGATGTCCAGGTCGTAGTGGCGGGCGTCGAAGCCGCCGTTGCCGAGCTGCGGGAAGTAGGAGTCGCCGATGCCGGGTGCGCCCGCGGTGGGGGCGGGAGAGGCAGCGATGACGAGGAAGGAGGCCGCCGCGGTGGCGACCGCCCCTAAGCGTGCCGAACGGGAGAGTGCCATGGTCGTCCCTTTCGAGCGTGTGCCTGTCGGTGGACGGACACGGACGACTCTGCACTCTCCCGTTCGGGCATGTACATGACTTTGCCCAGTTGTCATGTGCTACTTGTCGGTTGACTCCTGGGACTTGGGGGCCGGAGCCTCGGATTCAGCCTCGGCCTCGGCCGGCGCCTCCTCAGCCGCCTCGGCCGGCTCCGCCGCCGCGACCTCGGCGGCGAGCGCCGCCGACGTCTCCGCCGACTCCTCCAGGACCGCTTCACCGACCAGTTCGGAGGCCTCCTTCGCCGCCGTGAGCAGGACCGTGTCCTGCGGAGCCTGGTCGGCGAAGTTCTCCGGGTGGTGGCAGGCGACCCGCTGACCGGGCCTCAGCTCCAGCAGCTGCGGCTCGGTCGTCTTGCAGATCTGCGTCGCCTTCCAGCACCGGGTGTGGAAACGGCAGCCGGAGGGCGGCGCGATCGGCGACGGGACGTCACCGCGCAGCAGGATGCGCTCGCTCTTGGTGCCCCGCCGCTTCGGGTCGGGAATCGGCACGGCCGACATCAGCGCCTTGGTGTACGGGTGCATCGGAGCCTCGTACAGCGAGGCGCGGTCGGCCAGCTCGACGATCTTGCCGAGGTACATCACCGCGATCCGGTCCGAGACGTGCCGGACGACGGACAGGTCGTGCGCGATGATCACATACGTCAGGCCCAGCTCCTCCTGAAGGTCGTCCATGAGGTTGACGACCTGGGCCTGGATCGACACGTCCAGCGCGGACACCGGCTCGTCGGCGACCACCAGCTTCGGCTTCAGGGCGAGCGCGCGGGCGATGCCGATGCGCTGGCGCTGACCGCCGGAGAACTCGTGCGGATAGCGGTTGTAGTGCTCGGGGTTGAGGCCGACCAGCTCCAGGAGCCGCTGGACCTCCTTCTTCACCCCGCCCTCGGGCTCCACGCCCTGGAGCCGGAAGGGCGCCGAGACGATCGAGCCGATGGTGTGCCGGGGGTTCAGGGAGCCGTACGGGTCCTGGAAGATCATCTGGATGTCGCGGCGCATCGGGCGCATCTTCCCGGTGCTCAGCCGCGTGATGTCCCGGCCCTCGAACTCGATCGTGCCGCCGGTCGGGTCCTGAAGGCGGGTGATGACCCGGCCCATGGTCGACTTGCCGCAGCCCGACTCGCCGACGACGCCCAGGGTTTCGCCCTTGCGCACCTCGAAGTCGATGCCGTCGACCGCCTTCACGGCGCCGACCTGGCGCTGCAGGAGGCCCTTCTTGATCGGGAAGTGCTTCGTCAGGCCCTTGACCCGGAGCAGCACCTCACGCTCGGCGGAGCCGCCCTCGGGAGCCGACGCCTGCTGCGGGACCTCCGCCTTGCCGGCGGCGTCCTCGACGGTGTCTGTCTTCTTCGTCTCACTCACAGCTTCGGCGCAATCTCTTCGGTCCAGATCCGCGTGCGGTCCTCGGCCGAGAGGTGACAGGCGGACCAGTGGCCGCCCTCCACCTGCTGCAGCTCGGGGCGCACCGTGCGGGTGACGTTCCCCTTGGGGAGGTCCGCGTACGGGCAGCGCGGGTGGAAGGCACAGCCCGAGGGGACGTTGATGAGGCTCGGCGGCTGGCCCATGACCGGGATGAGCCGGTCGGCGGTGTCGCGGTCGATGCGCGGCATCGAGCCGAGCAGACCCCAGGTGTACGGGTGCTGCGGCTTGTCGAAGATCTCCCCGACCGGTCCGCGCTCCACGCACCGGCCGCCGTACATCACCAGGACGTCGTCGGCGATCTCGGCGACCACGCCGAGATCGTGCGTGATCATGATGACCGCGGAGCCGAACTCCTTCTGCAGATCCCGGATCAGGTCGAGGATCTGCGCCTGGACGGTGACGTCGAGGGCGGTGGTCGGCTCGTCCGCGATGAGCAGTTCGGGGTTGTTGACCAGTGCCATCGCGATCATGGCGCGCTGGCGCATACCGCCGGAGAACTCGTGCGGGTAGCCGTCGATGCGCTTGGCGGGCTCGGGGATGCCGACCCGGTCGAGCATCTCGATGGCGCGCTGGCGGGCCACCTTCTTGGTGACGTTGTTGTGGACCCGGTAGGCCTCGACGATCTGGTCGCCGACCTTGTAGTAGGGGTGCATCGCGGACAGCGGGTCCTGGAAGATCATCGCCATCTTCCGGCCGCGCAGCCGGCGCACCTCGTCCGGGTCGGCACCGATCAGCTCCTGCCCGTCCAGCCACACCTCGCCGGAGACCTTGGCGTTCGCCGCGCGGTGCAGCCCCATGACGCCGAGCGACGTCACGGACTTGCCGGAACCCGACTCGCCCACGATGCCCAGGGTCTGGCCGCGCCGCACGTCGAAGCTGACGCCGTCCACGGACTTGACCAGGCCGTCGTCGGTGTTGAAGTGGATGCGCAGATCGCGAACGGAGAGGAACACGTCCTCGGCATCGGAAGGGGCGGCGTCCGCGGCCGGTTCGCCCAGCGCCGCCTTTTCGAGCTTGCTCACGAGTACCTCACGCGGGGGTCGATGGCTGCGTACACCAGGTCGACGACCAGATTGGAGAAGACGATGAAGAAGGCGGCGACCAGGGTCACGGCCATCACGATGGGCAGGTCGTTGTCCTTGATGGCCTGGATCGAGTACGCGCCGATGCCCTGGAGGGAGAAGACCGTCTCGGTGAGCACCGCGGTACCGATGAGGGTGCCGAAGTCCATGCCGAAGATGGTGACGATCGGGGTGAGGGTGGCGCGCAGGCCGTGCTTGGTGACGACCGTGCTCTCCCGCAGGCCCTTGGCCCGGGCCGTCCGGATGTAGTCCTCGCTCATCGTCTCGAGCATGCCCGCCCGGGTGAGCCGGGCGTAGGTGGCGGAGAAGAGGAACGCGAGGCTGACCCAGGGCAGGAACAGGTGCCAGGCCCACTCACCCGGGTTCTGGGTGAAGGGCACGTAGTCGGTGCTGTCCCAGATGGACCACTGGTAGATGAACAGGACGTTGATGACCTGGCCGGTGAAGAAGATCGGGAGCGAGACGCCGGCGAGCGCGATGAACATCGAGATGCGGTCGACGGGCTTGCCCTTGCGCAGCGCCGAGACGACGCCGGTGGTCACACCGAAGATCAGCCAGATCACGGCCGCGCCGACGGCCAGCGAGAAGGAGACCGGGATGCGCTGCGTGAGCTGCGGCCACACCTCGACGTGACTCTTGAAGGAGTACCCGAAGCAGGGGGCGCTGCAGTGTGTCGCGTCGGGACCGAACTTGTAGTCGGCGCCTACGAACAGGCCCTTGATGTAGTCCCAGTACTGGATGTAGATGGGCTGGTCGAAGCCCAGGTTCTTCTTGATCGCGGCGATGGACTCGGGGTTGGCGTCCTTGCCGACGTACTGGGTGGCCAGCTGGGTGGCCGTCTGGCCGCCCAGGCGGGGGACCAGGAAGAAGATTGCGAAGGTGACTGCGCTGACCACCAGCAGCAGCACCACGGCGCCGAAGACGCGTCGGATGATGTACGCAGCCACAGCTGTGCGGCTCCGGGGGGCCGGGACGGAGTGTGTCCGTCCCGGCCGCCCGGTGCCTTCACCTGCCTTTCAGGGGTATCCGGCCTGCTGTTACTTCGAGGAGCCCAGCAGCGTGTAGTCGTACATGCCGAGGTACGCCTGCGTGACCGTGACGTTGGTCGCGGACGTAGGCCTGATCAGCAGGTTCTTGCGGTAGATCAGCGGGACGACCGAGGCGTTGTCCAGGACCATCTTGTCGATGTCGCCCCAGGCCTTGGTGCGGGCCGAGGAGTCGGTGTTGGAGATGGCGTCGGACAGGGCCTTGTTGATCTTCGGGTCGTTCAGCTCCATCAGGTTGTTGCCGCCCGAGGGCTTGATGGCCGAACCGTCGATGATCTGGTCCAGGAAGCCGTAGCCGGTCGGCCAGTCGGCGCCCCACGCCATCATCATCATGCCGAGCTTGTGCTGGTGGACGTAGCTCGGGACACCGGCGAAGTTGGAGAAGTACTTGCCGGAGGGGAACTGCTTGATGTCGACCTTGATGCCGACGCCCTTCAGCGAGTTCTGGATGGCCGTGGCGGCCGCCACCTCGGCGGGGCGGTCGGCGCGGGCCGTCAGCGTGGTGGAGAAGCCGCTCGGCTTGCCGCACTGCTTCAGCTCGTCCTTGGCCTTGGCCGCGTCACCCTTGTGGCCCGGCGTGGCGTAGGTGTCGAACTTGGTGTAGCCGTTGACCGACGGCGGCAGCAGCGTGGTGGCCACGTCGCCCTTGGGCGAGCCGCCCATGGCGTCGATGACCGACTGCTTGTCGAGGGCCCACTGGACGGCCTTGCGGCAGTGGACGTTGTCGAACGGAGCGACGTGCAGGTTCAGGGCCATGTAACCCGTGGCGCCCGCGTACGAGTTGTCCGTCTGCTTGGCGTACTTGCCGTCCAGGATGCGCGGCTGGGTCTGCGGCTGCACGCCGGCGCCCGTGATGTCGGCCGTGATCTTGTCGGCGAGCAGGTCGTTGTCGACCGTGACCGGGTTGACCTTGAACTTGACGTTGATCTTGTCCGGCAGCGCCTTGCGGATCGGGTCCGACTTCGGGTCCCAGTTCGGGTTGCGGACGAGGGAGGCGCTGGCGCCCTCCTCGTACGAGGCGAACTTGTAGGGGCCGGAGGACACGATGTGCTGGACGTACTTCGCGCCGTCGTCCTTCGCCTGCGGCACGGGGGCCGTCTGGGAGAAGGTCGCCAGGTAGTCGAAGTCGGCGAAGGGCTTGGCCAGGTGGAAGACGATCGTCTGGTCGTCCGGGGTCGCGATCGAGTCGAGACCCTTCTTGTCCTTGTAGGGGCCCTTGTACTTGTCGCCGCCCTTCAGGTACGCCTTGAAGTACGTGGGACCGTTGGACAGGGCCTCGGGCGCGAAGTTGGAGCGCTCGATCGCGTACTTGACGTCCTTGGACGTGATCGGCGTGCCGTCGTCGAACTTCAGGCCCGAACGCAGGTGGTACGTCCAGGTCTTGGCGTCGGCGCTGGCCTTGCCGAGGGAGTCGGCGAGGTCGGGGACGACGGTGAGGCCGTCCTTGCCGGCGGCCGGCTTGAAGGTGACGAGCGTACGGGCGTACAGACGCGAGAAGTTCTGCACGAAGCCGTAGTACGTGTTGCCCGGGTCCAGGGAGTCCGGAACGTCTGAGTCCTCGAGGTTGACCGTCCCCCCCTTCTTGCTCGACGCGTTGACGATGGAGTCCAGCGCCGCGTCCTTCTTGGCGGAACCGCCACCGTTGTTGTTGCTGTCATTACCGCCGCCGCACGCGGCAGCGCCGAGCGAGACCGCCAGGACCGTCGCCACGGCGGCGGTAACCCTTCTCGTCTTCACGTGAGGAATGCCCCCTCGATCGATGTGGATCACTTGCTGCGAGGGTCGAGCGCGTCACGCAGCCCGTCACCCAGCAGGTTGAATGCCAGGACGGTGATGAAGATCGCCAGTCCGGGCACGAACATGAACTGCGGATCTGCGGTGTAGAGATCCACGGCGTTGCTGAGCATTCCGCCCCAAGAAGCCTGCGGCGGCGCGATACCGACTCCGAGGAAGCTCAGCGCGGCCTCGAAGAGGATGTTCGTCGGGATGATCAGCGTCGAGTAGACGAGGACCGGCGCGACGAGGTTGGGGAGCAGTTCGCGGAACAGGATGTACGGGCCGCGGGCGCCCAGGCTGGTTGCGGCCTCCACGAACTCGCGCCGCGCGAGGCTCATCGTCTGGGCGCGCACGATACGGCCGATGTACGGCCAGCTGAAGAAGCCGATCACGAAGATCAGCACGCCGATGCGCAGCGGCAGGCCGTTGAAACCGAAGAAACCATCCTGCACCGACGCCGAGATGGCGATGGCGAACAGCAGCAGCGGGAACGCCAGGAAGGTGTCCATCAGCCGGCTGATGACGCTGTCGACCCAGCCGCCGTAGTAGCCGGCGACGACGCCGAGCACGGTACCGATGAGCACGGACAGCAGGGTGGCGCCGCCGGCGACCAGCAGCGATACCCAGGAGCCCTCGATGATGCGGGCGAGCATGTCACGGCCGTACTGCGGCTCCACGCCCAGCGGGTGGCTCCAACTCATACCGCCCCAGCTGCCCTTGGGGGCCAGTCGAGCCGGATCGATGAGGTCCTGGTGGAACTGGTTGGGGTCCAGCCCGAAAGCCCACTCGATCGGCTTCGCGAACACCGCCATCAGCACGAGCAGGATGACGACGACCCCGCCCGCCACGGCCAGTTTGTCCCGTTTGAACCGGGTCCAGGCGATCTGCGAGAGTGAACGCCCTTCGATCTGGGATTTCTTGACCCCGGCGAGCACAGCCTCGGGCGGGGTCTCGGCCTCGGCTCCGGTGGTCTCGATCGGTGCGGTCACTGTGAACCCGACCCCTCTAGCCGGTTGTTGCCCGGCCCGCGTCTGCCGCGAAGGTTTGCGGCTTTATCGACTTGCACTCGACCACGAGGTGAGCACCTCGTGTCTGAGTGGGGAGTCTTCAGCGTGGCTGCGATCACCCGCCAGAGTCCAAGGCGAAAGTATGCATAACCGTGATACAGCCATGGGGGTTCCGTTATCCGAACCTACGGAACCGGCCCTCGGACGCGCTCATCACACCCGGTGACCACTCATTCGTCGCCATCAACCCATCGCACACGGCAGCGCGGGGTGTGCCCGCTCAGTAGGCGCCGTGCACGGGCGGGTATCCGTAGCCGGCAGCCGGGGCCTGCGGCTGCGGGGCGGCCGCGTGGGCCTCGCGGTCGTAGAACGGACGGGCGCTGGCCCGCATCCACATCACGACCGGGTCGTAGTCGTCGGTCATCGCGACCGTCGACACCGGAAGCCCGTCCGGGACCGCGCCGACCGACTGCTGCATCATCGCGCGCACCGAGTCCACCGCGGCCGGCGAGGTGTCGTACACATCCAGACCGATGGCGAGGTACGGCGCCCCGAGCGCGGGCTGGACCCAGGCGCGGCGCAGGGAGCGCAGGGCCGGGGTGCGGTGGGCGTTCTGCGCGAGCAGGGCGTAGAACTGCGGGATCTCGATGCCGGGTTCGGACAGCCGCAGGGGGCCGGCCGGCTGGCGGTCCAGGCCGGTGGCGATGCGGCGCAGGTCCAGCCAGGGGATCCCGACGCCGCCGCCCGGAGCGTGCGGATTGAGCCAGAGACCGTAGTGGTCGGGATAGAGGGTGCGGGCCACGTCCAGTCCGTCGACCACCTCGTAGGAGCGGTTCCAGCCGCTCGCCGAGAGTTCCTGGGCGGAGGTCACACAGGGGGCGTAGCTGAAGCCGTCGACCTCCATGTTTCCGTACTGGGCGTCGGGCGAGCCGGCCTGGCCGTGCCACAGGAGCATCCAGATCTGGCCGGAGGACGGGGTGGCGAGGGCGCGCAGCAGTGCCTCGTAGGCGTCGTAGCGCCCTGGGGTGACCTGGCGCAGCATGTGCTCGACGCTGCCGCTGTGGCTCGCGCTCACCTGTCGTACCGGCCCTTCTGGGAGTTGCCCCGCGTTTGGGAACAGCTTAAGCGCCTAGGGGCTCGGGGCCTCGTGTCCGTCGGCGGGTGCGGGTGCGTGGTGGCTTGTCGGGTCCCGCGGCGGAGCCGCATATCGGACACAGCCCCGCACCCCTGGGTTGGCTGCCCCTGGGTTGGCTTCCAGTGGCCGTAGAAGCTAATGCCCGTACTGGTAGAAAGGGCGCACGTTCGTCCTGAGCCAGTCGGCCACCGGGTCCTGGGCCACGTCCAGGAGGACCAGGTTGACCGGCCACTTGACCGGGACTTTGCCGAGGGCCTTGCCGAGGGCGTCCAGGGGGACGGCTCGTAGGTCGCCTTCCCACTGGGAGAGTTCGACACCCACGAACATCACGGGGTCGGCCGTCTCGACGGCGGCGAGGCACCGGCGGGCGGTGAGGACCACGCCGGTCGCGGCGAACTCGGCGGAGGCGGCGGTCAGGAAGTCGACCGGGTCGTCCTGCCAGTCGGGCTCGAAGAGGCGGACCCGGCCGCCTGAGCCGGGGCCGTCCAGCGGGGTGCGGCCCGCGCGGCACAGCTCGGCCACCGCCTCCGGCGGCAGCGGTATGCCGACCACGCCGTCGGGGTTGACGGCGATACCGACCTGCGGAGGCAGGCCGCGGGCGAACTCCACCGCCGGGGCGATGGTGTACGACATGTGGGAGCCGGTCGCCTGGCGGAGCTGTTCCTCGGAGCTGAAGACCGGGACGTACACCTGGCCCTCGATGTCCATCGTGGGCAGGTCCAGGGGGCCGCTCTGCGGGCCGCCGCCGCTCGGCAGGGGGATCCAGAGGAAGCTCCGGCCCAGCACCTCGATGATCCGGCCGCCCGCGGAGGGTATGCCGAGGGAGGCCGAGAGCACCTCCTCCAGCTCGTTGCCGGGCCAACCGCCGTGCGGGTGGGGGTGCGTCTGTGCCGGGAAGTCCGCGGGAGTGTCCGCCGGGAAGTCCATCTGCCTACCGCCTGCTGGGAACCATGCTGTGGATCAGAAGGCTAGCGGGTGCCTGTGACAGCGGCCGGTCCGATCAGCCGGTGAAGGCTATGCGGTGCAGGACGTCCGCCGCGTCCCGGTCCAGCAGCACCGCCGAGTCGCAGCCGGCGGGCAGCTCGCCGCGCTCCACCGCGCGCAGCAGCCGGGCGGTCGTACGGCGGTGGCGGCTGAAGGCGTAGCGGGACACGCCGCGGCCGCGCTCGCGCTGGCCCTCGCGGGCGGTGCCGGGGGTGACGTCGAGGAGGAGCAGGTGCAGGGTGCCGCCGCGGCGGCGGGCCTCGCGGGCCAGCCAGGCGCGCACCCAGGACTGGGTGCCGCAGTCGTGCACGACGACACCCTCGCCGGTGCGCAGGACGCGGCGCAGTCCGGCGTAGTGGGCGAGCCGGACCAGGGGACGGTAGAGCGCGTAGGGAAGGAAGCGGGGCGCGCGGGCGTCCCAGCGGTCGCGGGTGTCCTGGGAGTCGACGCGGTGGCCGGTGACCGCGCGGTGCATCAGCGTGGACTTGCCGCTGCCGGGCAGGCCGGTGATCACCACCAGGTCGGCGGGCCCGAAGTGCAGGGCGCGCGGGCTGCGGCCCTCTCGGTCGCGCAGGTCGCGGACGACCGGGGCCGGGCGGTCGGCGCAGCGCTCGCGGGCCGGGGCGGAGGGCTGCTTCGCCACCGCGATGCCGGTGGTGGCGGCGTAGGCCGTGGTCCTGTTCACCGTGATCGTCCTCCCCTGTGGGCCTGGTAATCCCATGCCCATCACATGTAAAGAGAAGGTAATGCGCCGCGTCCAGTGGTTCGGTGCGCGTACTGCCACAGGTCGGTTACAGATGCGGCCCTGACGGGTGGGGGTGAGGCGTGCAATGATGTGCGCGCCAACTGCATACCGGCCGTTTGAATCCGCGCGGGAGAGTTCCCAGCAGCCTTCGCTGGGGCGCCGAAGGAGCAAGTCCCTCCCTTGAATCTCTCAGGCCCCGTTACCGCGCGGGCGAGGCACATCTGAAAAGCGGGCCGCTGTGTCAGTGGCTCCACCCAAGGTGCAAGCCGTGATCGTCCCTGTGGCGGTCTCGGCGAACCTCTCAGGTTCCGATGACAGATGGGGAGGAACTACCTCGCCCGTCAGCCTGCCCTGGGAGACGACCGACCGATGAGCAGTACCGAACTCCGTCACACCGCGTTGGACGCGCTCCATCGCTCGCTCGGTGCGACGATGACCGACTTCGCGGGCTGGGACATGCCCCTGCGCTACGGCTCCGAGCGCGACGAGCACGTGGCCGTGCGGACCAAGGCCGGCCTTTTCGACCTCTCCCACATGGGTGAGATCACCGTGACCGGCGCGGAGGCGGCGGCCCTGCTGAACTTCGCCCTGGTCGGCAACATCGCCTCCGTCGGCGTCGGCCGCGCCCGCTACACCATGATCTGCCAGGCCGACGGCGGCATCCTGGACGACCTGATCGTCTACCGCCTCGCCGAGACCGAGTACATGGTCGTCGCCAACGCCTCCAACGCCCAGGTGGTGCTGGACGCGCTGACCGAGCGCGCCGCGGGCTTCGACGCCGAGGTGCGCGACGACCGTGACGCGTACGCGCTGATCGCGGTCCAGGGCCCCGAGTCCCCCGGCATCCTGAAGTCCCTCACGGACGCCGACCTGGACGGCCTGAAGTACTACGCGGGCCTGCCCGGCACGGTCGCCGGCGTCCCCGCCCTGATCGCCCGCACCGGCTACACCGGCGAGGACGGCTTCGAGCTGTTCGTGAAGCCCGAGCACGCCGTGGAGCTGTGGCAGGCGCTGACCAAGGCCGGCGAGGGCGTCGGTCTGGTGCCCTGCGGCCTGTCCTGCCGGGACACCCTGCGCCTGGAGGCGGGCATGCCGCTGTACGGGCACGAGCTGACCACGTCCCTGACACCGTTCGACGCCGGGCTCGGCCGCGTGGTGAAGTTCGAGAAGGAGGGCGACTTCGTGGGCCGCGAGGCGCTCACCGAGGCCGCCGCCAAGGCCGAGCAGAACCCGCCGCGGGTGCTCGTCGGCCTGATCGCCGAGGGCCGCCGGGTGCCGCGCGCCGGGTACGCCGTCGTCGCCGGCGGCGAGGTCATCGGCGAGGTCACCTCCGGCGCCCCCTCCCCCACCCTGGGCAAGCCGATCGCCATCGCCTACGTCGACGCTGCGCACGCGGCGCCGGGCACCGCGGGCGTTGGTGTGGACATCCGCGGGAGCCACGAGCCGTACGAGGTCGTGGCGCTGCCGTTCTACAAGCGCCAGAAGTAGACACTGGGCGCGGTCCGTACCCAGAACGTGACCCTGCGCACACTTCACCTGCTCATCAGCAGGTTCAGCAGTCCCCCATTCATCAGCACTCCCGCGCGTACAGGAGAATTCAGGCCATGAGCAACCCCCAGCAGCTGCGCTACAGCAAGGAGCACGAGTGGCTGTCGGCCGCCGAGGACGGCGTGTCGACGGTCGGCATCACGGAGCACGCGGCCAACGCGCTCGGCGATGTCGTCTTCGTCCAGCTCCCGGAGGTCGGTGACACGGTGTCCGCGGGCGAGTCCTGCGGCGAGCTGGAGTCGACCAAGTCGGTCAGCGACCTGTACGCACCCGTGACCGGTGAGATCACCGAGATCAACCAGGACGTCGTCGACGACCCGTCGCTGGTCAACTCGGCCCCCTTCGAGGGCGGCTGGCTGTTCAAGGTACGCATCACGGACGAGCCGGCCGACCTGCTCTCCGCCGACGAGTACACCGCCTTCACCGCCGGCTGAGGAGTCGTAGCCGTATGACTGTCCTGAACACGTCCCTGCACGAGCTGGACCCGGAGATCGCCGCCGCGGTCGACGCCGAGCTGAACCGCCAGCAGTCGACCCTGGAGATGATCGCCTCTGAGAACTTCGCGCCGCTCGCGGTGATGGAGGCCCAGGGCTCGGTCCTCACCAACAAGTACGCCGAGGGCTACCCGGGCCGCCGCTACTACGGCGGCTGCGAGCACGTCGACGTCGCCGAGCAGATCGCCATCGACCGGATCAAGGAGCTGTTCGGCGCCGAGTACGCCAACGTGCAGCCCCACTCCGGCGCGTCCGCGAACCAGGCGGCCCTGTTCGCGCTGGCCCAGCCCGGGGACACCATCCTCGGCCTGGACCTGGCGCACGGCGGCCACCTGACCCACGGGATGCGGCTGAACTTCTCCGGCAAGCAGTTCAACGTGGTCGCCTACCACGTGGACGTCGAGACCGGCCTGGTCGACATGGCCGAGGTCGAGCGCCTGGCCAAGGAGCACCGCCCGAAGGTGATCATCGCGGGCTGGTCGGCGTACCCGCGTCAGCTGGACTTCGCCGAGTTCCGCCGGATCGCCGACGAGGTCGAGGCCTACCTGTGGGTCGACATGGCGCACTTCGCGGGCCTGGTCGCCGCCGGTCTCCACCCGAACCCGGTCGAGTACGCGGACGTGGTCACCTCCACGACCCACAAGACGCTCGGCGGCCCGCGCGGCGGCATCATCCTCGCGAAGAAGGACTTCGCGAAGAAGCTGAACTCGTCCGTCTTCCCGGGCTTCCAGGGCGGCCCCCTGGAGCACGTGATCGCGGCCAAGGCGGTCTCCTTCAAGGTCGCCGCCTCGGAGGACTTCAAGGAGCGCCAGCGCCGTACGGTGGAGGGCGCGCAGATCCTCGCCGAGCGGCTGACCGCGGCCGACGCCCGCGAGGCCGGCGTGAACGTGCTCTCCGGCGGCACGGACGTGCACCTGATCCTGGTCGACCTGCGCGAGTCCGAGCTGGACGGCCAGCAGGCCGAGGACCGCCTCCACGAGGTCGGCATCACGGTCAACCGCAACGCCGTCCCGAACGACCCGCGTCCCCCGATGGTCACGTCGGGCCTGCGGATCGGCACGCCCGCCCTGGCGACCCGCGGCTTCACGGCCGAGGACTTCGCCGAGGTCGCGGACGTGATCGCCGAGGCACTCAAGGCGCCTTCCCCCTTCGGGGAGGCCGACGCGGAAGCTCTCAAGGCCCGGGTCAAGGCCCTGGCCGACAAGCACCCGCTGTACCCCGGTCTCAACAAGTAAGTCCGAAGTACCCCGGCACCGCGCACACTGGACACCAGAAGTGCGCGCGGTGCCGGGGGGTGCCCACCCCGCACCACACCCCTGAGCACCACCCCCGTATTGAGGAGTTCCCCGTGGCCATCTCGGTCTTCGACCTGTTCTCGATCGGCATCGGCCCGTCCAGCTCCCACACGGTCGGCCCGATGCGCGCGGCGCGCATGTTCGCGCGGCGACTGCGCAACGAAGGGCTGCTGGAATCCGTCACGTCGATACGCTCCGAGCTGTACGGCTCACTCGGCGCGACCGGCCACGGCCACGGAACGCCCAAGGCGGTGCTGCTCGGCCTGGAGGGCGCCTCGCCGCGCACGGTGGACGTGGAGACGGCGGACCAGCGGGTGGCGGACATCAAGGCGAACAAGCGGCTGAGCCTGCTCGGCGAGCACGAGATCGCGTTCGACTTCGACGCCGACCTGAAGCTGCACCGCCGCAAGGCGCTCCCGTACCACGCCAACGGCATGACGCTGTGGGCGTACGACGCCGCGGGCACGGAACTGCTCTCCAAGACGTACTACTCGGTCGGCGGCGGCTTCGTCGTGGACGAGGACGCGGTCGGCGCGGACCGCATCGTGCTGGACGACACGGTCCTGAAGTATCCCTTCCGCACCGGCGACGAGCTGCTCCGCCTCACGAAGGAGACCGGCCTGTCGATCTCCTCCCTGATGCTGGAGAACGAGCGGGCCTGGCGCACGGAGGAGGAGATCCGGGCGGGCCTGCTGGAGATCTGGCGCGTGATGCGCGAGTGCGTGCGGCGCGGCATGTCCCGCGAGGGCATCCTGCCCGGCGGTCTGAAGGTCCGCCGCCGCGCGTCCGTCACGGCCCGCCAGCTGCGCGCCGAGGGCGACCCGCTCGCGCACGCCATGGAGTGGCTCACGCTGTACGCGATGGCCGTGAACGAGGAGAACGCGGCGGGCGGCCGCGTGGTCACCGCCCCCACGAACGGCGCGGCCGGCATCATCCCGGCGGTCCTGCACTACTACATCGACTTCGTGCCCGGCGCCGACGAGGACGGCGTGGTCCGCTTCCTCCTGGCCGCCGGCGCGATCGGCATGCTCTTCAAGGAGAACGCCTCCATCTCCGGCGCCGAGGTCGGCTGCCAGGGCGAGGTGGGCTCCGCCTGCTCGATGGCGGCCGGCGCCCTCGCCGAGGTCCTCGGCGGCAGCCCGGAGCAGGTCGAGAACGCCGCCGAGATCGGCATGGAGCACAACCTCGGCCTCACCTGCGACCCGGTCGGCGGCCTGGTCCAGATCCCCTGCATCGAGCGCAACGGCATGGCCGCGGTGAAGGCGGTCACGGCCGCGAAGATGGCGATGCGCGGCGACGGCTCCCACAAGGTGTCCCTGGACAAGGTCATCAAGACCATGAAGGACACGGGCGCGGACATGAGCGTGAAGTACAAGGAGACGGCGCGGGGCGGACTCGCGGTCAACATCATCGAGTGCTGAGGATGTAGGCCCTGCCCAGCGCGTTCGTGTCTTGCGAAGACGCCGAATCGGAACACGGCCCTGTAGACCAGGCCGCGGTCGAAGCCGAACGAGCCGTCCTGCCCGGCGACTCGGCCGGCTCGGCGGACGCCACGACGCACACCCGAACTCACTGAGTGGCCGGCCACCACCGAGGCGGAGGACGTCCGCGTCGTCATCAGCTCCGTCACCCTCGTCGAAGCACGTGACCCCAGGATCAGCCAGGCCCGCTTTGACGACGCCGTCTCCCGCGTGAACATCATCCCGCCGAGGCCTACCGAACGTCGGTGGCGACCGTGCCCGGGGCACCCGAGAAGACCACGCCGGAGCCGGACGGGGTCTGGTTGAGGACCCACAGGCCGATCAGTGTCGCGAGCGTGAAGACGACCGCGATCAGGACGGCGAGGACCAGTCGTCGACGCCGTTCTCGGCGCAACCAGTCACCGCGGGCCGTGCGATAGGCGTCGGGGGCGGCTCGCACCCCGTCGGCCAGCCTCTCCAGCGCTGCGCGCAGTTCCTGTTCGGTCCGGTCCTGGACCATGTCCTTCTCGGCCTTTTCCGCGTTTCCCGTCCGGTTCGGGAAGGTGTCGTTCATCGCCGGGCCTCCATCGCCTGGGTCAGGGCGGCGATGCCGCGCGCGGTGTGTGTCTTGACCGACCCGCAGGAGATTCCCATCGCGGCGGCTATCTCCCCCTCCTTGAGACCGAGCCAGTGGCGCAGGACGAGCGCTTCGCGCTGCCGGGCGGGCAGTTGCTGGAGGGCGTCGATCAGGACGCGCTGGTCGTCGTGGAGCAGGGCGGTGCTCTCGGCGGAGGCGACGACATCACGGGGCGGGGTCTCGGCATGTTTGCGGGCCACCTGGAGGTGGCGGATCCGCATCCGGGTCAGGTTGCAGACCGTGGAGCGCAGATATGCCTCCGCCGCCTCGGCGTCCCGCAGCCGCCGCCACTTGCGGTAGATCTGGTAGTAGGCCTCGGCCACCACGTTCTCCGGGTCGTCGGCGCCGAGCAGGACGGCGAGGCGCAGCATCGAGGCGTAGTGCAGCTCGAACAGGCGGGCCAGAGCCGCCTCCCGCTCCAGCTCGGCCGGATCGCCCGCCGCCGGGGCGAGCGATCCGATGTCGGCGGCTTGACGCGAAATCGGCGCGGAGGGCAGCGGCGGCGGCTCGGCGGTGGCCGGGGCGGTCTGCGGCACCGGTACGCGCGTGGGCTGTCTGCGTCTCATGGGTTGGTCGCTCCCGTCTCGGGGCGCCGCCTGACGGTCAGGCGGGACGGCAGGTCGGTGACGTCGGCGCCGCGCGGGACCCCGAGGCGTTCGAGGGCAGCGGTCCCGGCCACGGCGACGGTCAGATTGAGGAGCAGGGCCGCGAGCCCGGCATAGATCTCCAGCGGCTGCCGCCCGACGCCGAGCGGCACGATCGACGAGAAGCCCTCCCGCACCACCAGGAACGTTCCTGCCGCCATGCCCACGGTCCACCCGGCGAGCAGCGCCCGGGGGTGCAGCCGGCCGGTGAAGAGCCCGACGGCGACGGCCGGGAAGATCTGCAGGATCCACACGCCGCCGAGGAGCTGGAGGTTGATGGCGTCCTGGTCCCGCAACCCGAACACGAACGCGACCGCCCCCACCTTCGCGGTCAGTGACACCACCTTGGCGACGCGCACCTGCCGCTTGGGAGTGGCCGTCGGATGGACGTACTCGACGTAGACGTTCCGTACGAAGCCGGTGGCGGCCGCGATCGACATCACGGCGGCCGGGACGAGCGCCCCCACGGTGATCGCGGCAAACACCAGCCCGGCCAGCGGCGCCGGCATCAGCCGGTCGACCAGCATCGGCACGGCGGCCTCGGCGTTGCCCTTCGGGGCCCGCACCCCCGCCGCGAGGGCCGCAACGCCGAGGAAGCCGAAGAGCGCGAGCAGTCCCGTCCAGGCGGGCAGGGCCACCGAGACCTTGCGCAGGGTGCGGGGGCCGTCGGCGGCGAAACCGGCGGTGAGCACGTGTGGGTACATCAGCAGGGCCAGTGCGGAGCCCAGCGCGAGGGTGGCGTAAGCAGGCTGCTGGGCCGGGGACAGGAGCAGGGCGGAGTGGGCCGCGTCCGTCCCGCCGAGCCGCCGCGCCGCGCCGTCGAAGACCGGGCCGGGGCCGCCGAGCCGGTCGAGGACCAGCCAGCAGACGGCGGTCAGCGAGACGAACACGGCCACCGCCTTGAGCGCGGAGATGACGGTGGGTGCGCGCAGCCCGTGCCGGTACGTCGCCACCGCGAGCCCCGCGAAGAGCGCCACCATCACCACGTCACCGGTCGCACCCCGTGGATAGACGCCCCCGGCCGTCAACACCGCGCGTATGCCGAGCAGTTGCAGCGCCAGGTACGGCATCGTCGCCAGGATCCCGGTCAGCGCGACCACCAGAGCCAGCGGCGGTGAACCGTATCGCCCGCGTACGAAGTCGGCGGCGGTGACATAGCCGTGCCGGCGGGCCACGGTCCACAGGCGGGTCAGCAGGACGAAGGCGAGCGGGCAGACGACCACCGTGTAGGGCACGGCGAAGAAGGCCGGCGCCCCGTTGCCGTAGGCCAGTCCCGGTACGGCGGTGAAGGTGTAGGCGGTGAAGATCGTGCCGCCGAGCAGCAGCCAGGTCCACACGGGGCCGAGGCTTCGGTCGGCGAGGGCCCAGCCCTCCAGGGAGGGAAGCCGGTCGTCCGGACGAAGCCGGCGCGCGGTGACGGCGAGCAGTGACGCCCCGCCAATCACGGTGAGGAACGTCGCGGTCATGGCGCCGTCAGCCATGCGTCACCGTCCTTGGTGTACCTGAACCCTCGCCCGAGAGTTGCGCGGCCGGGCGGTTCCGATGACAGGGAACCGGCGGGAAATCGTCCGGAAATTCGCTGTCAACCGGTTCCGGCGGGTGGGCAACTCTTGCACAGACCGACAGCGAGCGGGAGAGGAGCGCAGGTCATGGCACGGACCGGTCATCACGGGCTGCGGCACGTCGCGATCGCCGTACTGCTCCTCGCTCCCGCGGCGGGGCTGCTGTGGGTTCCCTGGTACGCCGGTGCGAGCCCCCGGCTCGCGGGGACGCCGTTCTTCTACTGGTACCAGCTCGCCTGGGTGCCGGGGTGCGGCCTCTGTCTGCTTGCCGCGTACGCGCTGACCAGGCACGAACGCCACGCCCCCTGATCCGTACGCATCCGTACCACCACACACCACCGTCCAGGTGAGGAGCCGCCATGCCTACGTCAGCCATGCCCGAATCCGGTCGGACGGCGCCACAAGGGCCGCCGCCGACCCGGTCCCGTACGACTCCGCGGGCGGTCCTTTCGTGGACTGCCGTCGCCCTGCTCGGAGCCGCGGCCTGGGGCGTCCTCGCACTGGCCCGCGGCGAGCGGATCTCCGCGGTCTGGCTGGTGGTGGCCGCGCTCGGCTCGTACGCCATCGCCTACCGCTTCTACTCCCGCTTCATCGCCCGCCGCGTGCTGAAGCCGGACGACCACCGGGCCACCCCCGCCGAACGCCTCAAGGACGGCGTCGACTTCCAGCCCACCGACCGCCGGGTGCTCCTGGGCCACCACTTCGCCGCGATCGCCGGCGCCGGGCCGCTGGTGGGCCCGGTGCTCGCGGCGCAGATGGGCTATCTGCCCGGCACGCTGTGGATCGTCGCCGGGGTGATCTTCGCCGGGGCGGTGCAGGACATGGTGGTGCTGTTCCTGTCCATGCGGCGGGACGGCACGTCGCTCGGGCAGATGGCCCGTGACGAGATCGGCCGGGCGGGCGGGGCGGCGGCGCTGATCGCCGTCTTCGCCATCATGATCATCCTGCTCGGGGTGCTCGCCCTGGTCGTGGTCAACGCGCTCGCCCACTCCCCGTGGGGCACCTTCTCCGTCGCCATGACCATCCCCATCGCCCTCTTCATGGGCTTCTGGATGCACCGCATCCGCCCCGGCCGCATCCTCGAGACCAGCCTCATCGGCGTGGCGCTGCTGCTCCTCGCGATCGTCGGCGGCAGCTGGATCCAGAACTCCTCGCTCGCCGGTGCCTTCACGCTGAGCCCGACGACCCTCGTCTTCTGTCTGGCCGGATACGGCTTCGTCGCCTCCGTCCTGCCGGTGTGGATGCTGCTCGCGCCCCGCGACTACCTCTCCACCTTCATGAAGATCGGCACCATCGCCCTGCTCGCGGCCGGCGTCGTGGTCGCCGCGCCCGTGCTGCACGCGGACGCGGTCAGCAAGTTCGCCACTTCGGGCGCGGGCCCGGTCTTCGCCGGCTCCCTCTTCCCCTTCCTCTTCATCACCATCGCCTGCGGCGCCTTGTCCGGCTTCCACGCGCTGGTCTCCTCCGGGACGACCCCGAAGCTGATTCAGAAGGAGTCCCAGGTCCGGATGATCGGCTACGGGGCCATGCTGATGGAGTCGTTCGTGGCGATCATGGCGCTGATTGCCGCCGCCACGCTCGAACCCGGCCTGTACTACGCGATGAACGCGCCCGCCGGCCTGCTCGGTACGACGGCCGAGTCCGCCTCGCACGCGGTGGCCGGCCTCGGCTTCACCATCACCCCCGACCAGCTCACACGTGCGGCGCAGACCGTGCAGGAACAAACGCTGATCGCCCGCTCCGGCGGCGCGCCGACCCTCGCCGTGGGCATGTCGGAGATCTTCTCCGGGATCTTCGGCGGCACCGCGATGAAGGCCTTCTGGTACCACTTCGCGATCATGTTCGAGGCTCTGTTCATCCTGACGACGGTCGACGCGGGCACCCGGGTCGGACGGTTCATGCTCCAGGACATGCTCGGCAACGTCTACAAGCCCATCGGCCGCGTCAACTGGAAGCCGGGCATCTGGCTGTGCAGCGGACTCGTCGTGGCCGCCTGGGGCTACTTCCTCTACACCGGCGCCACCGACCCGCTGGGCGGAATCAACCAGCTGTTCCCCCTCTTCGGGATCGCCAACCAGCTCCTCGCCGCCGTCGCCCTCACCGTCTGCACCACGATCCTGATCAAGTCCGGGCGGCTGCGCTGGGCCTGGGTCACCGGCGCCCCACTGGCCTGGGTGACCGCAGTCACCTTCACCGCCGGCTGGCAGAAGATCTTCTCCGGCGATCCGAAGGTCGGCTTCTTCGCCCAGCGGGCCAAGTACGCCGACGCCGTCGACGCGGGGCAGGTCCTGCCGCCCGCCAAGAGCCTCGACGACATGCACACCGTGGTCACCAACTCCACGGTCGACGGCGTGCTGATGGCGCTCTTCCTGCTGCTGGTCGCGGTGGTGATCATCAACGCGGCGGCGGTGTGCGTACGGGCCGTCCGTTCCCCGAGCGCGCTGCCGACGACCGAGGCGCCGTACGTCGAATCCCGCCTCGACGTGCCCGGGCAGGCCGCCGAATCGCTGGTCGGAGCCCGCTCGTGAACACCCCTCGGTGGGCGCGGACGGTGCACTGGTACCTGCGCGAGCTGACCGGGGAGGCGGAGTACGACCGCTACTGCGAACGTCATCGGCGCCACCACCCCCTCGCGCCGGTACCGACCCGACGGGAGTACGAGGTGCTGCGCACGCTGCACCGGGAGACTCACCCGCAGGGCCGCTGCTGCTGAGGCCCACGGAGAAGACCGCGGGGCGGTGCGCCATCCGAGCCCTGACGCCCGCGCCCGCCCCGCCCCCGTCCGCCCGCACCCCCGGACCGAAATGCTCAGACGCCGCCCAGCCCTGCTGATCCGACCCGAACTCGACGACCACGCGCTCCACTCGACCCTGACCGAACTCCGCCCCGCCCAGCAGCTCCACGGTCTCGGCGCGGCCCGTACCCAGCGCATCTGGGAACCGGCCGCCGAACTGCTGCGCGGCACGGGGCGTGACTGGGACCGCCGGACCCACCGGATCTCCGTACTGGCACAGAACCTTCCGCCCTCGGTCTCCGAACGCTGGGCCGCCGACCGACCCGGTGACGGGGACGCCCTGATGCTGCGGGCCTGGGCACGGTCGGCCCGGGCGGCGGACGAGGGGCGGGACGCCGCCCGCCAGGCCGAGCAGGCATGTCTGCATGCCGCCGCGGCCTGCCCCGAGGATCCGGCTCCATGGCTCGCGCTGCTCAACCTGATGCACGCGTTCGCCGTCCCGGTCCACGTTGCCGTGCCCGTGTGGACCGAGGCCGTCACCCGTGCCCCATGGCACCGGACCGCTTACCACCTGATGCTGCGCCACCTGTCCCCACGCGGACATGGAACGGCCCTCGACATGCTGGACTTCGCCCGGCAGAGCGCCACTCGCGCACCGCACGGCTCACCACTCGCCCTGCTGACCGTGGCGGCGCGCGTGGAACTCGTGGCCCATCTCCGGCGCCGGTCCTCGCTCGCCGCGATCGGCGCGGACGGCCACTGGCACGAGCCACGGGCCGCCGAAGAGATCGACGCGGCGCTCGCCGACTGGTTCCACACCGCCGCTCCGCCGCATGCAGAAGCGGTCACCGACCTCAACTTCCTCGCCTTCGCCCTGATCCGAACCCACCGCACGGCCGAAGCCGCCCCCGTCTTCCGTCGCATCGGACGCCACATGACGCCCCATCCCTGGGACCTCCTGCCGAACCCGAGGCGCACGTTCCTGTACTGGCGCGACAGCCTGGCCGACCGGCACCGGATCAGGTCGGAGGGGCCATCCCTTCCCTCTCCGTGAAGTACAAGGAGACGGCACGGGGCGGACTCGCGGTCAACATCATCGAGTGCTGACCGCGGGACGTCAGCCGTCTTGGGCTTGTTGACATGCGGTGACCCCTGTGGGAAAGACCGATGTTCCTCCAGGGGCTACCGTTCAGTAACTGATTGCTCCTACGCTGCCGCCAACTCAGCGACAACGTAGGGGAGTTCATACATGCGCGCGGTTCGTGTGGTGAGACGGGTGGGGGCGTTCCTGGGTGCCGCCGCCCTGCTGACGGCGGTGCCGACGAATGCCCACGCGGCGGGGCCGAAGTTCTCCGAGACGACGGCCATCGGGACGCACAACGCCTACGACAAGGCCAAGTACACCTACTTCGCACAGGCGTTGGACTCGGGTGCCTCGCTGCTCGAACTGGACGTGTACGTGGACAGCATCAGCCATCGCTGGCGCGTCAGTCACAGCAATCCGTTCGGCGACAACAACAACTGCGAGGCCGCGAAGACGCCGGGCGAGCTGTACAGCAAGAACCGGAACCAGGATCTGGGCAGCTGCCTGGACAACATCGCGGCCTGGAACCAGCTGCACCCCGATCACGCGCCGATCGTGTTCAAGGTCGAGATGAAGGTCGGCTTCAACAACAAGGCAGGCCTCGGCCCGGACGAGTTCGACACCCTGGTGTCGCAGAAGCTCGGCGGCAGCGTGTACAAGCCGTCCGACCTGCTGGGCGGGACGTACTCCTCCCTGGACGCGGCGGCCAAGGCCGGCGCCTGGCCCTCCCGTGACTCCCTCAAGGGCAAGTTCCTCTTCGAGCTGATCCCGGGCACGGTGGAGCAGGCCAACCCGTTCGACAGCTACTGGACGGACGAGGAGTACGGCGACCATCTCCGCGACCTGTACGCGGCGGGGAGGATCGGCGAGGCGCAGGCCTTCCCGGCCGTGCTCGGCGCCGCGAACGGAGACCCGCGCACCAGCCGTTACGACGCCTCGATCAGACCCTGGTTCGTGTTCTTCGACGGTGATGCGGCGACGTACGTGAACAACGGCTACGACACCTCGCTCTACTCCGCGAACCACTACATCCTGATCACCACGGGCGCCGACGGCGTATCCCCCGCGATCTCCTCGACCGATCCCACGGACGCCGAAGTCGCCGCCCGGCTCGCCCTGCTGGCCAAGGACCACGCGAGCATCATCACCTCGGACTGGTCGGCCAAGCCTGCTTCGGTCCTGGGGGCGGTGGCGACCCGGGGCTGACATTTCGAGTGCACCGGCGGATCTCCCGTGCCAATGTGGGGCATAAACACGTCAACTCCTGTCCCCCCACTGGCACTCAAGGGAGTCCCCCATGCTGCACGGCATCGACGTCAGCGCGTACCAGTCGTCGTCGTACGACACGAACGGCCTCTCATTCGTCTTCATCAAGGCGACGGAGGGGCGTTCGTACGTGAACCCGAGACTCGCGGCCCAGGCCAGGCACGGCCGCGACGCGGGACTCGTCGTCGGCTTCTACCACTTCCTGTGGCCGGGTCACATCGCCGCCCAGGCCCAGTACTTCGTCAGGCACACCCCCGAGCGGGCGGGCGACCTACTCGCCGTCGACTGGGAGACGACCAGCGACGGCACGCACGCCAGCAACGCGGAGAAGGACCTGTTCATCCGGACGCTGAAGGAACTCCGCCCCCACAACAAGGTGTTGCTCTACGCCAACCGGGAGTACTGGCTGAACGTGGACGTCACCTCGTACGCCGGCGACGGCCTCTGGATCGCCGACTACGTGAGCGCGGGCCACCCCCGCATCAAGGCCAAGTGGCGCTTCCACCAGTACAGCAGCGAGCCGCACGACAAGGACGTGGCCGCCTTCGCGGACCGGGCCGCTCTGCGGCAGTGGGCCGCCGGGGACTGAGGGTCAGCCGCGGAACTCCGCCGGCCGTTCCGGGGATGCCGCCGCCAGGGCCTTCTTCACGGCTTCCAGGCCCGCCTGCAGGCCGTACACCGGGGTGCCCGGCTGCTGGCGCCAGGAGTCGTCGAGGCCGCCCGTGTCGACGGTGTCGAAGCCCAGTTCGTCGATGAGGTCACGGACGACCTGCTTGGCGGCCGGGTCGTCGCCGGCCACCGGGAGGGCCATGCGCCCGGGGTCGCCGGCCGGGCGCGGGCGGTCCAGGATGTCCTGGGCGTAGGTGCCGTTGAAGGCCTTGATCACGGGATGTCCGAGGTGCCGTTCGGTCCAGCGGCTCTCGGTCAGGCCCTCGTCCTCGATGCCGGCGATCCGGCCGTCGCGCTGCTGCGGGTAGTAGTTGTTGGTGTCGATCACGGCGACGCCCTCGGCCGCGCCGTCCAGCAGGCCTGCGGGGAGGTCGGGGACCCGGTTCAGGGGGATGGTGACCACGACGACCTGGGCGCCCTTGGCGGCCTCCGTCGCCGGGACCGGGGTCGCGCCCGTCTCCTCGGCCAGCTCCTTCAGGGTCTCGGGGCCGCGGGAGTTGGCCACGGACACGTCGTGGCCGAGGGCGGTGAGCCGCCGGGTGAGGTTGCCGCCGATGTTGCCCGCGCCGATGATGCCGATCTTCATGACAGAACCTTTCAGGGTCGATGCATGTGCATGCGTCCGTCGTCGGCGACAACCTCAGGGGGAACGGGAGTATTCCGGTGGCTACGGCACGCGGACGACCGCTCGCGGAACGTCCTCAGACCCGTACGACGATCTTGCCCGTGTGCCGGTTGGACTCCATCAGGCGGTGGGCGTCCCGCATCCGCCCGAGGCCGTCGAAGACCTCGCCGACGACCGGGCGGAGGGTGCCGTCGGCAAGGCCGGAGGCGAGGTAGTGGGCGGCGCGGTGGCGGCCTTCGGCGGTGCCGGTGAGGGCGCTGTTGGCGTAGCCGTGGACGGTGAGCGGCCACTGCCGGGGCAGCAGGATGGGCCGCTCGTCCAGCCAGCCGTAGGAGACCAGGGTCCCGTCCTGGACGACCGCGCCGCCCAGCTCCGCGAAACCGGCGCCACCGATCGCGTCGAGGACGATGTCCGCACCCCGCCCGCCGGTCAGCCGCCTGGCTTCCTTGACCACGTCCTCGCCGGCACTGACGATCACGTGCTCCGCGCCGAGGTCGAGCAGTTGCCGGCGCTTGGCCTCGGTGCGGGTGGTGACGATCGGGACGGCTCCCGCCCGGCGGACGACCTGGATCGCCGCGGTGCCGACCCCGCTGGACGCGCCGGTGATCAGCACCTGATGTCCCGGGACCAGGCCGGCCCGCTCCACCAGCGCGCCGTACGCCGTCGTGTACGTCACCCAGGCGGCCGCGCCCGTCACGGCGTCGACCCCCGCGGGGCGCGGGAAGAGCGCGCTCTCCGGAAGGACCACCCGGTCGCCGTAGACGCCGTGGGCACTGAGTTCGAAGTTGGCGGCCGAGAGGACCGGGTCGCCCGGTGCGAAGGCGGTGACTCCCTCGCCGACCGCCTCCACCTCGCCCGCCGCCTCGTAGCCGTTGCGGGAGGCGGGCAGGGTCGGCCGGTAGTAGTAGGTGCCCGCGCGGAAGAGCGCCTCGGCGCGGTTGAGGCCGAGCGCCTCGACCTTCACCAGCACCTCGCCCGGCCCGGGATCCGGCAGCTCGACCTCCTCGACCGTGAGCACGTCGGGGCCGCCGAGTTCGTGAAAGAGCACTGTGCGTGCGGAAGTTGTCATGCCGTCGACGCTAGGTCCCGTGCGGGATACGCTCCATGTCCTCCGGTCTCGTTTTCATGTCCGTACGTCTTTTCCGGCGAACTCCCGGGCTACGGTGGCCCCATGGACGTGCTCAGCGACGTCGTCGCCGCCATGCGTACCGGCCGCCCGCACTCCGCGCGGCGGTACAAGTACGCGCCCTGGGGCCTGCACTTCGGCGCCGCCGACGAGGCCGGCTTCCATGTGGTGCTGCGCGGCTCGGCCTGGCTGATCCCGGACGGCGGCGAGCCGGTGGCGCTGGCCCCAGGGGACGTGGTCTTCCTCGCGCACGGCCAGGGGCACGCGCTGGCCAGCGGCTTGGACGTACCCCTGCAGGAGGTACGGCTGCTGCCGGACGGCACCTGGAGCGGCCCGCCGCCGGGCGAGCCGCGGGAGGGCTGCTGCCCGGACACGGTCACCCTGTGCGGCACCTACCGGCTCGACCGCGACCGCGCCCACCGGCTGCTGGCCGAACTGCCTCAGGTCGTGCACCTGCCCGCCCGTGTCGGCAGCCACCGCTCGCTGCGGGCGGCGGTGGAGCTGCTCGGGATGGAGCTGGAGGAACTGCGGCCGGGCACGGACGCGATCGTCACCTCGCTGCTGGACACCCTGCTGCTGTACATCCTGCGGGCCTGGTGGGAGAGCGAGCGCGCGGCCGGGCGGGCACGGGGCTGGTCGGCCGCGCTGGCCGACCCGGCGGTCGCGGCGGCGCTGCGCGCGCTCCACGGCGACCCGGCGCAGGCCTGGACGGTGGCGCAGCTCGCCGCGACCGGCGGCCTGTCCCGCGCGGCCTTCGCCCGCCGCTTCACCGCACTGGTGGGCGAGCCGCCTCTGACATATCTGACCTGGTGGCGCATGACGATCGCCGGACGGCTGCTGCGCCACGACGACCTGTCCCTGCGCCAGGTGGCCGCCCGCACCGGCTACACCTCGGAGTTCGCCTTCGCCAAGGCGTTCAAGCGGGAGTACGGGGTGGCGCCGGGGCAGTACCGGCGTGGGGTGGCGTAGGCGGGCCGCCGGGACGCACAGGGGCCGGATCCGCCGGCGGCGCACCGCGTGACGAAGGGGGTGCCCTCCGCACGGGACGGGCACCCCCTTCGGGTGGGTCACTTGCTCAGGTAGGCCCAGAACTCGTCGAACGACAGGACCTTGTCGCCGTTGAGGTCGCGGGTCTTGATAACGGCCTCGGCGACCGCCTCGGTGACGTTCCAGTCGCCCCCCTGCGCCAGGGCGTGCTTGAACTCGGCAGCGGTGATGACACCGTCACCGTCCGCGTCGATCCGCTGGAACTGCTTGCGTGCTTCCTCGATGTCGGCCACCGGTCCGCCCCTTTTGTTCGTGTTTCTCATGCCGTGTCGGCGTACTGTCGCTGGTCAGATTAACGGCCCGCGCGAGCACGGAGTGCGGCGACCACCCGGGTGAAGTCCTCGGCGTGCGGGGGCGCGGGCTGCCGGTGGCCCGGGCCGGCTCGACGATGGTGAAAAGTCCGGTGCCGTTGTCGATCACGTCTGCGAGTCTGGGCCTTCCAGTAAGTAGAGACTCAAGGAGCACGGTCTTGGAGACCTTGCGGGACATACTGGACGCGGCGGCGCAGGGCGTCTTCCCGCCGGCGGACGGCGGCACGACGGTCGTTCCCCAGCCCTCACCCCGGGACGCCGGCGTCCTGGCCTTCACCGCCCACTCGGTCGTGTTCACCGACGAGGATCCGGACTGGGTGCACGAGACGCTGCGCGCGGTCACCGAGGAGTGCGACGCGCTCGCCGCCACGATGAACGCGCGCTTCCTGACCGCGCTGATGGACCGCACGGGGCGCCGTACGGACACGATCGACGTGATGGTCGTCGGGTCCCCGCTGCCGGGCCGTCCGGCGCTCGCGCTGCGGGAGATCGCCGACCCGTCCCACCCGCGCGTGGTCAGCTCGCGCCGGCGGCGCGACGACGTCCGGGTGTGGGCCGCCGACGGCGGGGTGCTGGTGCTGGGGCGCGGGGTGGCGGGCCGGCTGGAGGCGGCGGTCGAGGTGGACGACGCGGTACGGCACCGGGGTCTTGGCCGGGCCCTGGTGACGGCGGCGCGGCAGCTGGCCGACGAGCCGGTGTGGGCCCAGGTGTCGGCGGGGAACGCCCGCAGCATGCGGGCGTTCCAGGCGGCCGGGTACCGTCCGGTGGGCTCGGAGGTGCTGCTTCAGCGGAAGATACCGGTGTGCCCCAGTGAGTAGCGGCCCGGCTGCGGGTAGACGGCGAGGCCGTGCGGGCCGCTGCCGACCCTGATGCGGGCCAGTTCGGTGCCGGTGCGCGTGTCGATGGCGTACACCTCGGAGTTGTAGCGGCCGGAGAGCCACAGCACCTTGCCGTCGGAGGAGACCCCGCCCATGTCGGGGCTGCCGCCGCCGGGCAGGTGCCACTTCTTGGTGAGCCGGTTCTCGGTGAAGTCGAAGACGGAGATGGTGCCCTCGCCGCGGTTGGAGACGTACATCTCCCGGGAGTCCCGGCTGATGTACAGCCCGTGGGCGCCCTTGCCGGTCGCGAGGAACTCCGGCTTGTCGAAGGCGTCCCCTTTCACGATCCACAGGCCGTTGGCCACCATGTCGGCGATGTAGAACAGCTTGCCGTCCGGGGAGACCTTGACGTCCTGCGGCATCGCGCCGTGCAACGGCAGCTTCTGCTGGGCGACGACCTCCATCCGCGCGGTGTCGACCTTGAGCAGTTCGCCGTTGAACTCGCAGGAGACGATGAAGTAGCGGCCGTCGAGGGAGAAGTCGGCGTGGTTGACGCCGTAGCAGCTGACCGGGACGGCCTTCACGACCTTCATGCTGTGTGCGTCGCGGAAGACGAGCTGCCGGTCCATGGAGGCCATGACGATCGCGTACTTGCCGTCGGGCGTGAAGTACAGGTTGTACGGGTCGTGCACGGCGACCGGCCGGCCGGCCTTCCCGGTCCTCGGGTCGATGGGGGTGAGGCTGTTGCCGAGGTCGTTGTTGACCCAGAGGGTCTTCAGGTCCCAGGACGGCACCACGTGCTGGGGCTGCCGGCCGACCGGGATGGTCTCGAGGATCCGGTAGGTCTGCGGGTCGATGACCGTGACGGTGTCGGAGTTGGTGTTGGGGACGTACACCCGGGACGGGAAGTCCCGTACGGCCGGGGAGAGTTGGTTGGGGCGGTCGGCCGCGTAGACGTCGGTCGGGTCCAGCACCGGGGGCATCCCGGGCAACCCGTCCACCTGCTGCTTGTTCACCTGCGGCCGGGCAGGCGCCTTGCTGCCGAGGGCCTCGCTCTCCTTGTGCTGGGCGCCACCGCTGCACGCGGACAGCAGCGCCAGGGCGGTGAGGGCGGCTCCGGCGGCCAGGAGGCGGGCGGCTTTCGTGGTTCGCATCAGCTCAGCAGCTCCGTGGTGGTGACCGCGCGCAGGTGGCGGCGGTCGAGTTCGTGGAGGACGGCGGGGAGGGCGGCGACCGTGTCCGGATACCCGAAGTGCAGGCTCACCACCGATCCGTTGCGTACTTCGGCGAGAACCTTGCGGGTGACGGCGTCGGCGCCGGGTCGGGTGTAGTCGAGCGAGTCGACGTCGTAGGACAGCACGTGCGGGTAGCCCGCGGTACGGGCGAGCCTGGTGACCAGAGGGGAGGCCGTCGGGGAGCGGGAGGGCCGGAACCAGGTGCCGATCGACCCGGTGAGCCGCTTCAGCCGGTCCGCGCAGTCGGTGATCTCCTTGCGGGCCTCCGCCTCGGCCATGGCGTTGATGGAGATGTGCCGCTGGGTGTGGTTGCCGAGGTCGTGGCCGCCGTCGAGGATGCGGCGGGCCAGGCCCGGGTGTTGGTCCAGCCAGGTGCCGACGGCGAGCACGGTCAGCCCGGCGCCGTGCTGCTCGGCCGTGCTGAGCAACGACTCGGCGATGTCGGGGTCGCCCTGACCGTGGAAGGTGAGGGCGACCTGGGGGCGGGTGCGCGGGCCGTGCGTGATCTGGGAGGGCAGGCCGGCGTAGGCGCGGGGGGCGGGGGCGGCGTGCGACGTGGTCGCGGGACGGCCGGACGCGTGGGCGGGTGGGGCGGACCCGGGGTGCGCGGCGGTCGCGGTGCCGGGCCCGGCGTCCTGGCCTGCGCCGCAACCGGCGGCGAACGCGCCCCCGGTGACGAGCCCGGCACCCGCGCGCAGCACCCCGCGTCGGTTGGTCGTGGTCACCCGCACCATTTAAGGGGCGTTGGGTAAGAAAACGGCCGATTGCGCCAATCGAGGGACGATTTCGGGTCGCAGTCACCACCGGATCCCGCGCACACGGGCGCGCCCGACCCCGTGGAGGGTCAGACCCGGCGGCCGTCGGTGGCGGGGAGCGACGGACGCGGGCCATCCTGGTGACTGACAGTCACATCATCGGCACGCCAAGAGGGCGTGACGGAGGATTCATCCACAGGGCCTAGCGGTCGGCGACCCGCATCTCGAACCAGGTGGTCTTGCCGCGCGGCAGGAGGTCGACGCCCCAGCGGTCGGACAGCTTGTCCACCAGGAACAGGCCGCGGCCGCTGACGTCCAGTTCCTGAACCGGCATCAGACAGGGCAGGCCGCGCGAGGGATCGCGGACCTCGACGCGGATCCAGCCGCGGCGGCGCCGCATCCGGAGGCCGAAGACCCGGGCCCCGGTGTGCCGTACGGCGTTGCCGACGAGTTCGGAGACGAGTAAGACCGCGTCCTCGGTCATCTTGGGGGGCAGCCCCCACTGCCGCAGTACGACGACCTGGGCCAGCCGGCGCGCCGTGGCCGCGGACTCCGGGCGGGACGGCAGCGGCACCTCCGCCTCCGTCGGGTTGCCGAACAGTTCGAGCGCCTTGAGCGCCTGCTCGTCCTCCACCGCGGGCGACCAGCGCGCCGCGGCCGCACGGCTGTGTCCCCGCGGCTGTTCGATGCCCTCCAGCCCCGCCATGCCCCCATGATGGCCGTCCGCAGCCGTCTCCGTGGCCGTTCCGGAGGAATACGCCCCCCGCACGCCCCCGCCGCGCTCCGGCCTGACGGCATATGCCGAGGGCATCTCCGATCTTGGAACAGCCCATCCGACCTGCGGCGACGGCTCGCTTCCGGGCAATCGACGGGCCCCCTCGACGAGACAGGTTTAAGGCTGTCTTAAGGCTCCCATAAACCGCCCCATCGAGGGACCCGGATCAGACAAGGCGTCAACTGCAAGTCCTACCGGGGAAGTTCAGCGGTGAACTTCACAGGAACTTCGCCTTGCCCGGCCCCTCCTCGACGAAGCTGCGCATGCCCCGCTCGCGGTCCTCGGTGGCGAACAGACCCGCGAACCAGTTCCGCTCGACGGCGAGCCCGGTGTCGATGTCGGTCTCCAGGCCGGTGTCGATCGACTCCTTCGCCGCACGTAGCGCGATCGCCGGCCCCTGGGCCAGCCGGGCGGCCCAGGCGTGCGCCTGCTCGTAGACCTCGGCGGCCGGGACGACCCGGTCCACCAGGCCGATCGCGAGGGCCTCGTCGGCCTTCACCATCCGGCCCGTGAAGATCAGGTCCTTGGCCTTGGAGGGGCCGATGAGGCGGGGCAGCCGCTGAGTGCCGCCCGCGCCCGGGACGAGACCGAGCAGGATCTCCGGCTGGCCGAGCTTGGCGTTGTCGGCGGCGATGCGGTAGTCCGCGCACAGGGCCAGCTCGCAGCCGCCGCCGAGCGCGTACCCGGTGACGGCCGCGACGACGGGCTTGGGGATGCGGGCCACGGCGGTGAAGGAGTCCTGCAGGGCGCGGGCGCGCAGGACCATCGCGGTGTGGTCCATGGCCTGCATCTCCTTGACGTCCGCACCCGCCGCGAACACCCGCTCGCCACCGTAGATCACCACGGCGCGCACGTCCTCGCGGCGCGTGGCCTCCTCGGCGAGCTCCTTGAGCCGGTCCTGCGTGGCGACATCCAGCGCGTTCATCGGCGGCCGGTCCAGCCGCAGCGTTCCGACACCTTCGGCGACTTCGAGATTCACGGTCATGCGCAGCAGGTTAACGGGGACTAACGGCAACTGGGTCGGTGCGGTCGATCACACCCGGCCAGGGGTCTGGGGGTTGCCCCCAGGCAGGCACAGCACGGGGACTAACGGCAACTGGGTCGGTGCGGTCGATCACACCCGGCCGGGGGTCTGGGGGTTGCCCCCAGGCAGGCACAGCACGGGGACTAACGGCAACTGGGTCGGTGCGGTCGATCACACCCGGCCAGGGGTCTGGGGGTTGCCCCCAGGCAGGCACAGCACGGGGACTAACGGCAACTGGGTCGGTGCGGTCGATCACACCCGGCCAGGGGTCTGGGGGTTGCCCCCAGGCAGGCACAGCACGGGGACTACGGGGACCAATGGCAGCGGGCCCGGTGCCGTAGGTCACAGCACCGGGCCCGTAGGTCAGAGAGGGCTCACTTCTTCCAGTCGGCCCAGGACATGTTCCAGCCGTTGAGGCCGTTGGCCGGGTCCACCGTGCGGTCGTGGGAGTTCTTGACGACGACCACGTCGCCGATGATGGAGTGGTTGAAGAACCAGGCCGCCGGCACTGACTTGCTGTAGCCGCCGCGCACGTCACGCAGGCCCACGCAGCCGTGGCTGGCGTTGTAGTTGCCGAAGGCGCCGCCGCCCCAGTAGTTGCCGTGGATGAAGGTGCCGGAATTGGTGAGGCGGATGGCGTGCGGGACGTCCTTGATGTCGTACTCGCCGCCGTAGCCGACGGTCTCGCCGTTCATCCGGGTCACGGCGAGCTTCTCGCTCATGACCATCTGACCGTTCCAGGTGTCGTAGCCGGACTTGCCGGTGGTGACCGGGATGGTCCTGATGACCTTGCCGTCCTGGGTGACCTTCATCGTGTGCTTCTTGGCGTCCACGACGGAGACCTGGTTGCGGCCGATGGTGAACTTCACCGTCTTGCGCTGCTTGCCGTAGACACCGTCGCGGCCCTCGACGCCGTCGAGGTTGAGGTCGACGGTGACCTTCGTGCCGGACTTCCAGTACTTCTCGGGGCGGAAGTCCAGGCGGTCGTTGCCAAACCAGTGGCCCTCGACGTCGACGGCCGGCTCGGTCTTGATCCTGATGGCCTTCTCGACGTCGTCGGGGTTGGTGATGCCCCGGGTGAAGTGCACCGAGAACGGCATGCCCACGCCGACGGTGGAGCCGTCCTCGGGGGTGAAGTAGCCGACGAAGGTGTTCTGCGGGGTGAGCGTCGTGAAGCTGGAGTCCTCGGCGGCCTCGCGGCCCTCGGAGTCCTTGGCGACCGCGTGCACCGTGTACTTGGTGCCGCCCGCCAGATGCGTCGACGGCGTCCACGAGGCGCCGCCGGCGGCGATGGCGCCGTCGACCTTCGTGCCCTTGGTGTCCTTGACGGTGACCTCGGTCAGCTTGCCCTTGCTGACGTTCACCTTCAGTGCGCCGCTGGTGTCGACTCCCGTGGCACCGGACTTGGGCGAGATGCTGACGGCGGCCGTCGACTGCTTGCCCTGCTGCGTGCTGGGGTCCTTGCCCTTTCCGTCGCCGGAACCGGACCCGGACCCCGAGTCACCGCCGCCGCACGCGGTGAGGGTCACGAGCAGGGCGCCGGCTATGAGCGCCAGCCCCTTACGGCCTCTCCCCCGGCCCCCCACCGACGCCCCCGAAACAGGCCGCACGTTCACTTGCTCTCCCCTCGCCGGGCCAGGTCAGCCCGCTCCCCACCACACTTGGTGTGCGCATGTTAACCGCAGGGTTTTGAGCGAGGTGTCAGGTGAATGTCACCGTTCCGTCGCAAATTCAACCGACCGCCTCGCCCGCAACCCCGCCCCTCATCGGGTTACTTGACCGCGCTGCCCGCTTTCCACTCCTTCCAGGCCATGTTCCACCCTCCGAGGCCATTGTCGGGAGAGACTGTTTTGTCCTTGCTGTTGACGACCTCGATGACGTCTCCGACCAGGCTGCGGTCGAAGAACCAGCCCGCCGGAGTGTCCGAACCGCCGCCCTTGACGTCCCTCAGCCCGACGCAGCCGTGGCTCACGTTGACCCGGCCGGGGGCGTCCGGGGACCAGTAGTTGCCGTGCAGGAAGGTGCCGGAGTCGGTGAGTCTCATGGCGTGCGGGACGTCGGGGATGTCGTACTCGCCGCCGAAGCCGACCGTCCGGCTGTTCATGCGGGTGACCTCGAGCATCTCCATCACCACCATCTTCCCGTTGTAGGTGGTGGTCTTGGGGGCACCCGCGGTGATCGGCACGGTGGCCAGCAGCTGCCCGTCGCGCCGCACCTGCATCATGTGCTCGGCCGCGTCCACCAGGGAGACCTGGCTGCGGCCGACGGTGAAGGTGAACGTCCTGTCCTGCAGGCCGAAGGCGCCGGGCGCCCCTTCGACGTCCCTGAGGCCGAGGTCGACGGTGACCTCGGTGCCGGGCTTCCAGTAGCGCTCGGGGCGGAAGTCCAGGCGGTTGTTCCCGAACCAGTGCGGGCGGATCTCCACGGGCGGCTTCGCGGTGACCCGTACGGCCCGTTCGACGGCGGCGCGGTGGGTGATCTCCCGGCTGAAGGAGAGGGAGACGATCATCCCGGTGCCGACGGTGGAGCGGTTCTCGGGGGTGACGTAGCCGATGAACCGCTCCGCGGGGACGAGTGTGGTGAACGTGGTGTGCCGGGCCGAGCGGCGGCCCTGGGCGTCCAGCGCGACCGCGTCCACGGTGTACTTGGCGGCGAGCGCCAGCCGTTTGTCGTCCGGTTCCCAGCTGAGCCCGTCGGCGCTGACGTGCCCGGGGACCGGGGAGTCCTGCGCGTCCTGGGACTTGACGACCTTCACCTTCTCCAGGCGCCCGTCGGGCACCCGTACCCGCAGCCGCTCGCCGGGTTTGACGGCCGTGCCACCGTCGTCGGGGGTGACCCGGATGACGTCCTCGGGGCCCGGGTGTTTGCCGAGGACCCGGTCGATGTCCAGTCCGCCGGGGCTGCCCGAGGTACAGCCGGCCAGCAGACCCGCCCATGTCAGTACGGCGGCCAGTGCGGCCCCCGCGCGCCGTGCGCGCCCTTGTACGTGCCTCACGTGGGACTCAACGACCGGGCACGCTCCGGGGAAACGTGAGTGCGACGCCAGGGCTGGGCAGAACAGTGGGGAGGACGACGGGGAGCCTCCCCCAGAGGGGGCACCCCCAGCCCACGTCGGAGCCGTCGGGGCGCAGCCGTACCGGGCGGCCGGGCGTGCCCGGGACCCTTCCGGTCCCGGGCACGCCCGGCCCTTCGGCGCGGCCGACCGCGCCCCGGGGGCGAGCCACTGAAAGAGGGGCCGCCAGGTGACGAGCGCAGCCGAGCAGCGGGCACTGGCCGAGGGGCGGGCCGCCGAGAGCGGGCACCCGGCGGCCGTGGTGGACGGCGCCCGTCGCGCCCTGCCGGCCGCCCCGCCCGCGTGGCCGGGTGCGCCGACTCCGCTGGGGGCCCGGTTCCGGGTCGGCCCGGACGGGGTCGCGGGCACCAACTTCGCGCTGTGGGCGGGCGGGGCGGAGGCGGTCCGGCTGTGTCTGTTCGACGAGCGGGGCCGGGAGACGCAGGTCCCGCTGACCGAACTGACGCACGAGATCTGGCACGGCTTCGTCCCGGGCGTGATGCCGGGGCAGCGCTACGGCTACCGCGTCGACGGCCGCTGGGACCCGTGGACCGGCGCCCGCTGGAACCCGGCCAAGCTGCTGCTGGACCCGTACGCGCGGGCGGTGGACGGCGAGTACGCCGTTTTTGGGTTGTCACCCGAGTTGTACGGGCACGTCCGGGACTGGCCGGAGCAGCACATCGCCGACACCGTGCGCGACGACCGGGACTCGGCGCCGTACGTCCCCAAGGGCGTCGTGGTCCACGATGACGACGACTGGGCCGACGACCGGCGCCCCAAGACGCCCTGGGCGGACTCGGTCATCTACGAGCTGCACGTGCGCGGCTTCACCAAGCTGCACCCCGGCGTTCCCGAGGAACTGCGCGGCACGTACGCGGGTCTGGCGCACCCGGCCGCGATCGAGCACCTGGTGAAGCTGGGCGTCACGGCCGTCGAGCTGCTCCCCGTGCACCAGTTCGCCCATGAGGACCATCTGCTGCGCCGCGGCCTGAAGAACTACTGGGGCTACAACTCCATCGGCTACTTCGCCCCGCACGCGGCCTACGCGGCCTCCGGTACGACGGGCCAGCAGGTCGGCGAGTTCAAGCGGATGGTCCGCGCGCTGCACGCGGCGGGCATCGAGGTCGTCCTCGACGTGGTCTACAACCACACCGCCGAGGCGGGCGAGCTGGGTCCCACGCTCTCCCTGAAGGGCATCGACAACCGCGGCTACTACCGCCTCCAGGACGACGCCCGCCGGTTCGCCGACTACACCGGCTGCGGCAATACCCTGCACGTGGTCCAGCCCCAGGTCCTGCGGCTGATCACGGACTCGCTGCGCTACTGGGTGACGGAGATGGGCGTGGACGGCTTCCGCTTCGACCTGGCGGCGGCCCTCGCCCGCTCGATGCACGACGTCGACATGCTGTCGCCCTTTCTGGCGGTCATCTCCCAGGACCCCGTGCTGCGCCGGGTCAAGCTCATCGCCGAGCCGTGGGACATCGGCTCGGGCGGCTACCAGGTGGGCGCCTTCCCGCCGCTGTGGACGGAGTGGAACGACCGCTACCGCAACGCCGTGCGGGACTTCTGGCGCCACGCCCTGCCCGACGTACGGGAGATGGGGTACCGCCTGTCCGGCTCCAGCGACCTGTACGCCTGGGGCGGCCGCCGCCCCTACGCCTCGGTCAACTTCGTCACCGCACACGACGGTTTCACCCTGCGCGACCTGGTGTCGTACGAGACCAAGCACAACGAGGCGAACGGCGAGGACAACCGGGACGGCACGGACGACAACCGCTCCTGGAACGGCGGGGCGGAGGGGGAGACGGACGACGAGCGGGTACGGGCACTGCGGCGCCGGCAGCTCAGGAACCTCCTGACGACCCTGCTGCTGTCCACGGGTGTGCCCATGCTGGTCGCCGGTGACGAACTCGGCCGCACCCAGGGCGGCAACAACAACGCCTACTGCCAGGACAACGAGATCAGCTGGCTGGACTGGTCCCTGCTGGACGACCCGGCCTGGCGCCCCCTGTTCGACCTGGCCTCGCGGCTGATCGCCCTGCGCCACCGGCACCCCGTACTGCGCCGCCGCGCCTTCTTCTCCGGCCGCGCCCACTCGGCGGACGGACTGCGGGACCTGGCCTGGTTCACCTCCCGGGGCGAGGAGATGACCGAGGGCGACTGGTACGCACCCGCCGCCACGCTTGGCATGTATCTGTCCGGACGGGACATCCCGGGACGGGACGAGCGGGGCGCGCCGGTCCTGGACGACAGCTTCCTCACCGTGCTGCACGCGGGCGACCGCCCCACGGGCTTCGTCCTGCCGGGCGCGCCCTGGGCGGAGCGGTACGAGGTCGTGGTCGACACCTCGCGCGAGGAGCAGGCCGAGGCGCCGGGCACGGTCCACCCGGCCGGTACGGAGATCACGGTGCCGGCGCGGGCCGTGCTGCTGCTGCGCGTCGGCTGACGCTGTGTGAACCCTGTGCGTGACGCGGATCACGTCTGCCGGGTGCAGCGCCGGAGGCAGCCCAGGGCCTTTCCCCCTGTGGAGACAGTCGGCGAGAACGGGGACCGCGGGAATGGAGCAGGCTCGGGCAGGTGAGTACGACGCGTTCGTGACGGCCCGCTGGTCGGTGTTGCTCCATCTCGCACGTCTGCTCACCGGAGGCGACCGGCATCGCGCCGAGGACCTGTTGCAGGAGTCCCTGGTCAAGCTCTGGTTCGTCTGGCCGAAGGTCGCCGACGAGGCGCCGGAGGCGTATGTGCGCAAGGTACTGGCCCGGGCCGCGGCCCGCTCGGCCCGCCGGCGCTGGTGGGGCGAGCGGCCGGTCGAGGAGCTGCCCGAGGTGGCGACGGCCGGCGACATGTCCGCGACCGTCGCCGAGCGCTCCCGGCTGGAGGCGGCGCTCGCCCAGCTGACGCCGCAGCAGCGGGCCGCCGTCGTCCTGCGCTACTACCAGGACCTGCCCGACCGGCAGGTCGCTCAGACCCTGGGCTGCCCGGTGGGCACGGCCCGGTCCCACGCCGCGCGCGGGGTGGCCCGGCTGCGCCGGCTCCTGGCCGACGTCATCGAGCCGGTGGGGTGAGGAAAGAAGCCATGGATCACTTCGAACGGCAGCTGACGCAGCTGATGCACAGCACCCAGGAACACAGCCCCTTCGAGGCCAGGCACCAGGACCGGCTGTACGCCGGCGTGCGCACCCGGCGCCGGGTGCGGGCGGCGCGCCGGGCCGCCGGGTCCGTGCTGGCGGTCGCCGGCCTCGGCCTCGGCCTGTTCCTGTGGCCGCACACACCGGCCACGGACCGGCCCAGCGCGCCCCACCCACGGCCCGTCGTCAGCCCGGCGCCCACCCCGAGCACGTCCCCCTCACCGGACGACTCGCCCAGCCCGCCGCCCAGTTCGACCGCGACCACGGGGGCACCGAATCCCGGCGGGACCATGGAGACCTCCGTACCGCCCGCGACGTCGACGACCACCGCCCCGGCCTCCGACCCGCCGGCCACCGGCACGGCCACGGCGACCCCCACGAACCGGGCCACGGAGACCGCACCGCCGCCCACGGACACCGCGAGCCCCGCGGGCGACTCGTCGGACTCCCCTTCCCAGACGGCCGGCCCGACCGGATAACGCGCCGCCTTCCTGCGTCACTTCACCGCCGCGCGCCCCCTCGGCGCGCCTCGCACTCGAGGACACAAGGGACCTACGTGATAAATCTCCGCCCGCGTCGGGCGACACCGGCAAGGACTCCCCTGCCCCGCCGCGCCCCGCTGCCGACCCATCATGAGGAGCCCGTCCTGGACCTGGCCGTGCCGGTGTTCAACGAGGAGCAGGACCTGGAGCCGAACGTCCGGCGGCTGCACGCGCACCTGCGGGACACGTTTCCCTACCCGTTCCGGATCACCGTGGCCGACAACGCCAGCACCGACCGCACCCCGCGCATCGCCGCCCGGCTCGCGGACGAGCTGGCCGAGGTCGAGTGCATACGGCTGCCCGAGAAGGGGCGCGGGCGGGCTCTGCGCGCGGCCTGGTCGGGCTCGCGGGCGCCCGTGCTGGCGTACACCGACGTGGACCTGTCCACCGGGCTCGCGGCGCTGCTGCCGCTGGTCGCACCGCTCATCTCGGGCCACTCCGACCTGGCCATCGGGACCCGCCTCGCGCCCGGCGCCCAGGTGGTGCGCGGCCCGAAGCGTGAGGTCATCTCCCGCTGCTACAACGTCCTGCTGCGCTGCACGCTCTCCGTCGGCTTCTCCGACGCGCAGTGCGGGTTCAAGGCGGTGCGGCGCGATGTCGCCGAGCGGCTGCTGCCGCTGGTGCGGGACGGGGAGTGGTTCTTCGACACCGAACTGCTGGTGCTCGCCGAGCGGGCGGGCCTCAGGATCCACGAGGTGCCGGTGGACTGGGTGGACGACCCCGACAGCCGGGTCGACATCCTCGCCACCGCGCTGGCCGACCTGCGCGGGATCGCCCGGATGCGCCGCGCACTGGTCCGCGGCCGCCGTACGGGATCGAGCGCCGCATGACCGTGACCCTCGACCGCATACCCACGCCGGTCCCGACCCGCCCGCCCGGCCTCCGCGAGCGCCTGCGCGCCGCCGCCCGCCACCACGGCCCGGTCCTCGCCTTCTACGGCGCCCTGAAGCTGGCCGGCTTCTGCTCCTTCATGTACCTGCTGGACTCGGCCGGTGACTTCCGCACCAAACACCCCCGCTTCGGCGGCGGAGCGCACACCTGGGACGTCCTGGCCACCTGGGACGGCTGGTGGTACCAGCAGATCGCGCTGCACGGCTACGACCCGAAGCTCGTCCACATCCCCGGCGCCACCGGCCTGATCACCCTGGAGGGCAACTCGGCGGCGTTCTTCCCTCTCTACCCGGCCCTGATGCGCCTGACATCCGCGGTCACCGGGCTGGGCCCCTTCGGCGCAGGCCTCCTGGTCTCCATCCTCGCTTCCTTCGTCGCCGCCCTCGGCATCTACGCGGTCGCCGACCGGTTCGGCGGCCGGCGGGCCGGTCTCGCGGCGGCCGGGCTGTGGGCGGTCTGGCCCGGCTCCGGCGTGGAGTGGGCGGTCTACTCCGACTCCCTCTACGTCGCCCTCGCCGCCTGGGCCTGCTACGCGGTCATGACCCGCCGCTGGCTCACCGCCGGGGCCCTCACCTTCGCGGCCGGACTCAACCGTCCCACGGCCGCCGCGCTGATCGCGGCGCTCGGCGTCGCCGCGCTGTGCGCGCTGCGCGACCGCCGCGACGGCGTCCTGCGCCCACTGCTCGCCATGGCCCTGGCCCCCCTCGGCCTGCTCGGCTACCTGGGCTGGGTGGGCCACCGGATGGGCGACTACGGCGGCTACTTCAAGCTCCAGTCGGGCGCGTGGGCGCACAGCTTCGACTACGGCGAGCAGACCTTCGACGTCCTGACGTCCGTCCCCGTGGGCCACTTCACGTACCTGTCCGCCTGGCCCTTCGCCGACGTGATCGGTGTCGGGGTCGTCCTGCTGGCGTTCGCCCTCCTCCCCCTCCTCCTGCGGCTGCGCCCACCGGCGGTGCTGGTCGTCCACACCGTCCTCACCATCGCCCTGGTCCTCGGCAGTCAGCAGATCTTCGCCAACGTCTCCCGCTACCTGCTCCCCTGCTTCCCCCTGTTCATCCCCCTCGCCGTCGCCATGCGCCGCCTCAGCCTGCGCATGCAGTGCGTCCTCCTCGGCATCGCCGCCGTGGCCTCCGGCTCGTACGCGGGGTACGCGCTGTTCGAACTCGGGGTGCCGTAACCGCCGGTCCGGCTTGCACAGCTAAGCCAGGCTGTCCCGCCACGCCCGGTGCAGGTCCGCGAACCGGCCCGTGCCCGCGATGAGTTCGTCGGGGCGACCGTCCTCGACGATCCGGCCGTGCTCCATGACCAGGACGCGGTCGGCGATCTCCACGGTGGAGAGGCGGTGGGCGATCACCACGGAGGTACGGCCCCGCAGGACCGTCGACATCGCCCGCTGGACGGCCCGTTCGCCCGGGACGTCCAGGGAGCTGGTCGCCTCGTCCAGGATCAGGACCGCCGGGTCGGCGAGCAACGCCCGGGCGAAGGAGACCAGTTGGCGCTGTCCGGCCGAGATGCGCCCGCCGCGTTTGCGTACGTCGGTGTCGTACCCGTCGGGCAGGGCGCGGATGAACTCGTGCGCGCCGATCGCCTTCGCGGCCCGCTCGATCTCCTCGCGGGTGGCGTCGGGCCGGCCGATCGCGATGTTGTCCGCCACCGTGCCGGAGAACAGGAAGGCCTCCTGGGTCACCATGACGACCCCGCGGCGCAGTTCGGGCACGGCCAGCTCGCGCAGGTCGACGCCGTCCAGCAGCACTCGGCCGTCGGAGGGGTCGTAGAAGCGGGCGAGCAGCTTGGCCAGGGTCGACTTGCCGGCGCCGGTGGAGCCGACGACGGCGACGGTCTGCCCGGCCGGGAGGGTCAGGTCGAAGCGGGGCAGCACCTCGCCGCCGGTGCGGTAGGCGAAGCGGACCCCGTCGAAGACGACCTCGCGCCCCGGCAACTCGCTCTTCGGCGGCGGGAGTTCACGGGGCGCCGACGACTCCGGCACGGACGGCGTCTGCGCCAGCAGCCCGGCGATCTTCTCCAGGGAGGCGGCCGCCGACTGGTAGGAGTTCAGGAACATGCCGAGCCGGTCGATGGGGTCGTACAGCCGCCGCAGATACAGCACCGCCGCCGCCAGCACACCCAGCGCCAGCGAGCCGGACGCCACCCGGTAGGCACCCCACAGGACGATCGCGGCGACCGCCGCGTTGGCCACCAGGCGGGACCCGACCACGTACCGGGCCATCTCCAGCAGGGCGTCCCCGTTCGACCGCTCGTGGCGCCTGTTGAGGACGGCGAACTCGGCGTCGTTGGCGGCCTCCCGGCGGAACGCGCGCACCGGGCGGATGCCGTTCATCGTCTCCACGAACTTCACGATCACCGCCGCGATCGCCGTGGAGCGCGCGCGGTACACCCGCCCCGCGCGCCGCTGGTAGATCCGTACCAGCAGGTACAGCGGCACGAAGGAGGCCACCGCGACCGCGCCGAGGCCGAGATCCAGCCACAGCAGCATCGCAGAGATGTAGAGGAAGGACAGCACGACGGTCACCAGCTCCTGGAGCCCCTCGTTGAGGAGTTCGCGCAGCGACTCGACGTCCGTCGTGGAGCGGGAGATCAGGCGACCGCTCGTGTATCGCTCGTGGAAGTCGACGCTCAGCGCCTGCGCGTGCCGGAAGATGCGGCCGCGCAGGTCCAGCAGCACGTCCTGGCTCACCCGGGCCGAGGCCTCGATGAACGCGAACTGCAGCCCGCCGGAGAGCAGCGCGCACAGCAGATAGCCGACGCCGACCGCGACCAGCGGGCCGTGGTCGTGGTCCCGGAACGCCGGTACGGCGGTGTCGAGGGCGTACGCCACCAGCAGCGGGCCCGCCTGCACCGCCGCCTGCTGCAGCAGCAGCAGCAGCAGGACGGTGGTGAGCGCGACCCGGCCCCTCATGGGCGCGAGCAGTGAGCGCAGGAGGGAGGCGGTGGCGCCGGGCGGGGCGGGCAGGACGTCCTGGTCAAAGGGATCGCCTGCGCCGCCGGTGTCCTTGGGGCGGGGGAGTTCGTCGTCGTTGTCCGTGGCGGGGGCGGCGGTCGTGGTGGTGGTCATCGGAGGTCCCCTCGTTCCCCTTCTTGGCCGTGTTCGCCGTGTTCACCGTGTTCACCGGACATCAGGTGTGCGTACTCGGCGTTGGTGCGCAGCAGTTCCTGGTGCGTGCCGACGGCGGTGATCCGGCCGCCCGACAGCAGGGCGACCCGGTCGGCGAGCAGCACCGTGGACGGGCGGTGGGCCACGATCAGCGCGGTGGTGTCCGCGAGGACGTGCCGCAGCGCGGCCTCCACGGCGGCCTCCGTGTGCACGTCCAGGGCGGACAGCGGGTCGTCCAGCACGAGGAACTGCGGCCGGCCGACGACCGCGCGGGCCAGCGCGAGGCGCTGGCGCTGGCCGCCGGACAGGCTCAGGCCCTGTTCGCCGACCTGGGTGCCGGTGCCCTGCGGGAGCGCGTGCGCGAACTCGGCCTGCGCCACGGCGAGGGCACGGTCCAGGTCGGCCTCTGCGGCGTCGTCCCCGGCTCCCATGAGCACGTTCTCACCGACGCTCGCCGAGAACAGGGTGGGCTCCTCGAAGGCTACGGCGACCTTGGCACGCAGTTCCTCCCGGGACATCGCGGTGATGTCGACTCCGTCCAGGGTGATGTGGCCGGAGGTCAGCTCGTGGAGACGGGGGATGAGGGCGGTGAGGGTCGTCTTTCCGCTGCCGGTGGCTCCGACGAGGGCCATGGACTCGCCGGGGCGGATGTGGAGGTCGATGTGGTCGAGGAGGGGTCGGGAGTCCGGGGCGGCGTCGGGGTAGCGGAACCGTACGTTCTCGAAACGCAGTCCCTGCGCGGCGACACCTCGCAGCGCCGAGTCGCGCGCCCCACCCCCGGCCGACCCGTCTTCCGGCACCTCGTCCATCACCTCGAAGTACCGCTCGGTCGCCGTCGCCGCCTCCTGACTCATCGCCAGCAGGAAGCCGATCGAGTCCACCGGCCAGCGCAGCGCGAGTGCCGTACTCAGAAAGGCGACCAGCGTGCCCGCGGACAGGTCCCCGTCGGCCACCCGCACCGCGCCGAGCGCCAGCGCCGCCCCGATCGCCGCCTCGGGAAGCGTCACGATGACGCCCCAGATGGTCGCCAGCAGCCGCGCCTTGCGCAGCTCCGTGCCGCGCAGCGTGCCCGACAGCTCCCGGAACGCCCGCGCCTGGCTGCGGTGCCGGCCGAAGCCCTTGATGATGCGGATGCCGAGCACGCTCTCCTCGACCACCGTGGTCAGGTCCCCGACCTGGTCCTGGGCGCGCCGCGCCACCTCGGCGTAGCGCCGCTCGAAGACCACGCAGGTCCACATGACCGGGACGGCCGGCCCGAGGATGACCAGCCCGAGCACCCAGTCCTGCATCAGCATGATCACCACGCCGACGAGAATCGTCACCCCGTTGACCAGCAGGAAGGTCAGCGGGAAGGCGAGGAACATGCGCAGCAGCATCAGGTCGGTGGTGCCCCGGGAGAGCAACTGGCCGGACGCCCAGCGGTCGTGGAAGGACACGGGCAGCCGCTGCAGACGGCCGTACAGGCCCGCCCGCATCTCCGCCTCGACGTGCGACAACGGCCGGGCCACCAGCCAGCGCCGTATGCCGAACAGGACGGCCTCGGCGAACCCGAGCAGCAACAGGTACAACGCGCCGAGCCACACCCCCGCCGGATCCCGGTCGGCGACCGGTCCGTCGACCAGCCATTTCAGGACGAGCGGGATCACCAGTCCGGTACAGGAGGCGACGATCGCGACGAACGCGGCCGTGAACAGCCGGGCCCGCACGGGGCGGACGTACGGCCACAGCCGCAGAAGGGTGCGTACGGCGGAGCGGTCCTCGGTGGTTGCACGTGTCGTGGGCATCATCGCGAGCCTACGGATCCGCACTGACATCGCCCACCGAGTTTTGGCCGGACCCCGGTCGGTCGCTGGTCCTACGACCTGCGCGTTCGAGGAGCCGTACAAGGGATCCGAGGAGCCGTACGCGGGAGTCGACGGTCCGTGCACAGGGGGGTCGTAGCCCGCCGTCAGCCGATCGGACGATGCCGCTTCGAGCGCGACGGCCGATGTGCCGGACCCCGCCGACCGGCGGACGCCGGCCGAACGGCTGGGGCTGGCCCCGAAGTCGGACACGCGCTTCGCCAAGCTCTCCGGAGGACAGCAGCAGCGCCTGTTCATCGCACTGGCCCTGATCGGCACCCCCCGGATCGTCGTACCGGACGAGCCGACCGCGCCCGCGGTTTATTCGATGGAGCAACCATCCTTACGCTGAGTACGTTCGACGTCTCCGGTCAGGACCGCTGTCCGCGAGTGTCGAGCGGAACGGGGGACGGATGATCGACGCCTACGAGGATCCCGGCACGCCCGACATTCGGGGCGGGTGGCACTACCTGTGGTGGCTGGTGTTGCGTCAGCCGGTGCGGTCGTTGGCCGGGGCGTTGCTGGGCAGTACGTGGATGGTACTGATGGCGGCGCAGCCGTACATGATGGCGCGGGCCGTGGACGACGGGCTGGTACCGGGGCGGTTGGGGGTACTCGGCTGGTGGACCGCTGCGATGTTCGGGGTCGGGGCGCTGAACGCCTGGCTGAGCATCATGCGGCACCGCACGATGACGCGGGTGCGGATGGACGCCAACTTCCGTACAGTCAAGCTGGTCGTCGGGCAGGCGGCCCGGCTGGGGGCGGTCTTGTCGCGCCGGGCCGGGGCCGGGGAGGTCGTCACCATCGGGGTCGGTGACGTGGCGACCCTCGCGCAGGCGCTGACGGTGGTCGGGCCCGGGGTGGGCTCGATCGTGGTGTACGTCGTCGTGGCGGGGCTGCTGTTGGCGATCTCGGCGCCGCTCGCCGCCGTGGTGCTGCTCGGGGTGCCGGTGATCGCGCTGCTCACCGGGCCGCTGACGCTGCGGCTGCAGGGTGCGGAGAGCGAGTACCGGGAGCGGCAGGGCGTGCTGGCGGCGCGCATCGGCGACCTCGCGGGCGGGCTGCGTGTCCTGAACGGGCTGGGCGGCAAGGGGCTGTTCTCGGACGCCTTCCGGAAGGACTCGCAGCGGTTGCGCGCGCAGGGCTATCGGGTGGGCGCGGTGGCCAGCTGGGTGCAGGCGCTCGGGGTCGGGCTGCCCACGCTGTTCCTGGCCGTGGTGACCTGGCTCGCGGCCCGGCTGGCGGCCGAGAGGTCCATCAGCGTGGGCGAGTTGGTGGCGGTGTACGGCTATGTGGCGGTGCTGATCGGGCCGGTGGCGTTCTTCGTGCAGATGGCCTACGAGCTGAACCGGGGCGTGGTGGCCGCCCGCCGGGTCGTACGGCTGCTGCGGCTGGAACCGGAGCCGGACACGGGCACGCTGGCCGCACCGGACGGGCCGGCCGAGCTGTGCGATCCGGCGTCCGGGGTGCGGGTGGCGCCGGGCCGGCTGGTCGCGCTGGCCGCCGTCCGGCCCGCGGAGGCCGCCGCCGTGGTCGACCGCCTGGGCCGGTACGGGCCCACCGAGGCGACCTGGGGCGGGGTACGGCTCGACGCGGTTCCGCTGGCCGACGTGCGGGACCGGATCCTGGTCGCGGACAACGAGGCGGACCTGTTCGCCGGACCGTTGAGGGAGGTCGTGGCCGCCGAGCACCCGGCCGAGGAGACCGCGCTGCGCCGGGCGGTGTACGCGGCCGCGGCCGAGGATGTCGTACGCGGGCTGCCGGACGGGCTGGACTCGGCCGTGACCGGGCAGGGGCGCAGCCTCTCCGGTGGGCAGCGGCAGCGGATCCGGCTGGTGCGGGCGCTGCTGGCGGACCCCGAGGTACTGCTGGCCGTCGAGCCGACCTCGGCGCTGGACGCGCACACGGAGGCCACGGTCGCCGAGCGGCTGCGGACGGCGCGGGAGGGCCGTACGACGGTGGTGGTGAGCACGTCGCCGCTGGTGCTGGACCGTGTGGACACGGTGCTGTTCCTGGTCGACGGCAAGGTGACGGCGAGCGGCCCGCATCAGCGGCTGCTCGTGGCGGAGCCCGGGTATCGGGCGCTGGTGGCGCGGGACCCCGATGACGCTGCTGACACTGCTGACGCTGCCGAGGAGGCCGTACGGTGACGACGACGGACACGGGGCTGCTGCCGGTCGCGGACCGGGCCGGGGTGCGGCGGGCGACCGGGCGGCTGCTGCGGGCGGACCGGCCGGCGTTCGGCGCCGCGCTGGTGCTCAACGCGCTGTCGGCCGGGGCGGGGCTCGCCGGGCCGTGGCTGGTCGGGCGGATCATCGACGAGGTGCGGGCGGGACACGGGGTCGGGGCGGTGGACCGGCTGGCGCTGTGGATCCTGCTCTGCTCGCTGGCCCAGCTGCTGCTGGCGCGCTGGGCGCGGTACGTGGGGCACCGGTTCGGGGAGCGGACGCTGGCCCGGGTGCGCGAGGAGTACGTCGACCGGGTGCTGGCGCTGCCCGCCTCGACGGTGGAGCGGGCCGGCACCGGCGACCTGACCGCGCGCGGCACGGCCGACGTGACGACCGTCGGCACCACGCTGCGGGACGTCGGACCGGAGCTGCTGGTGTGCACCGTGCAGGCGCTGTTCGTGCTCGGTGCGGTGTTCGCGCTCGACCCGGTGCTGGGGCTGTTCGGCGTGCTGGGTCTGACCCCGATCTGGCTGGCGCTGCGCTGGTATCTGCGCCGGGCCAGGGACGGTTACCTCGCCGAGGGCGCGGCCACCTCGGAGGTCGCCGAGATCGTGGCGGCGACCGCGGCCGGGGCGCGGACGGTCGAGGCGTTCCGGCTCCGGCGGCGGCGGATCACGGCGAACCGGGACGCGCTGGAGAAGTCCCGCCGGACCCGCTTCTACACCCTCCGTCTGCGGTCGGTGTTCTTCCCCGCGGTCGAGGTGACGTACAGCGTCCCGGTGGTGGGTGTGCTGCTGCTCGGCGGGTGGCTGCACGAGCGGGGTGCGGTGGGTGTCGGGGCGGTGGTGGCCGCGGCGCTGTATCTGCGGCAGTTCACGGAACCGCTGGACCAGATCCTGATGCGGGTGGAGCAACTGCAGAGCAGCGGTGCCTCGTTCGCGCGGGTCGAGGGGCTGGCGCAGGCGCCCCGGGCGGAGGCGGAGGGCGGCTGTCCGGAGCCGGCGGACGACCGGATCGACGTGCGCGGGGTGCGGTACGCGTACGAGCGGGGCGGTGAGGTGCTGCGCGGGGTGGACCTGACGGTGCGCCCCGGTGAACGACTCGCCGTGGTGGGCCCGTCGGGCGCCGGCAAGACCACGCTCAGCAGGCTCCTTGCGGGCATCGACACGCCCGGGGCGGGCACGGTGACGGTGGGCGGCGTACCGATCGCGTCTCTGGAACCGGAACGCCTGCGCCGCCAGGTCGTGCTGGTCACCCAGGAGCACCACGTCTTCCTCGGCACGGTCCGCGACAACCTCCTGATCGCGGAACCCACCGCCACGGACGCCGACCTGTGGGCCGCCCTGACGGCAGTGGGCGCGGACGACTGGGTCCGCGCCCTCCCCTCCGCCCTCGACACCCCGCTCGGCCCGAACGGCCACCCCACCGACGGCTCCCAGGCCCAGCAACTCGCCCTGGCCCGGGTCGTGCTGGCCGACCCCCACACCCTCATCCTCGACGAGGCCACGGCCCTCCTCGACCCCACCACGGCCCGCCACACCGAACGTGCCCTGGCCGCGGTCCTGGAGTCCCGCACGGTCATCGCCATCGCCCACCGCCTCCACACGGCCCACGACGCGGACCGTGTGGCGGTGATGGAAAACGGCCACCTCACCGAACTGGGCACCCACGAGGAACTGGTGGCCGCGAACGGGGCGTACGCGGCGTTGTGGCGCACCTGGCACGGGGAGGCATCGGACTGAAAGGAACAGTCCGCATACCGAACATGAACATCCGGTCAACGAACCATTTCCAGCCAAGTTTCTGACGCGGTCCTGACAGATGCCGTGATCCCCTGCCACTCTTCCCACGGCCGACTCACAGCAACCCCACAGTTCCCCATGCTCGCGTGAGCCGGCTCTGCACCTGCACGTGGTTTCGCGTAATGCCCTGTTCTGCCCGGACGTCCCAACCCACCGTCCGGTCTCCCCTGGCCGCGCGACCCGCGGTCACGCAGAAGGAGTCAGTGTTGAGTAGCACCTCTCGCAGACGCACCTCCCACACAGCGCACCGCCGCACCGCCACCGTCGCCCTCGCGGGTGTCGCCGCCCTGATCGCCGCGGCCGTCCAGTCCGGCGCCGCGAGCGCCGCCCCGGCGAAGCCGCAGGCCGGCAAGGTCAACCCCGCCCATGTGGCCCTCAAGCTCACGCCCTCGCAGCGCGCCGAGCTGATCCGGCACGCGGACGCCGAGAAGGCCGCCACGGCGCGGTCCATAGGCCTCGGGGCCAAGGAGAAGCTGGTCGTCCGTGACGTCGTCAAGGACGCCGACGGGACTGTGCACACCCGCTACGAGCGGACCTACGCGGGTCTGCCCGTGCTGGGCGGCGACCTCGTCGTCGACACCGCCAAGTCCGGCGCGACGAAGTCCGTCATCAAGGCCGACAACGCCTCGCTGAAGGTCACCGACCTCACCCCGGCCGTGTCGAAGGCCTCGGTCGAGAAGCAGGCCGTGCAGCGGGCCAAGGCCCTCGGTGGCAGCAAGTCGGCCGCGGACAGCGTGCGCAAGGTGATCTGGGCGGGCAACGGCAAGCCTGTCCTCGCGTACGAGACCGTCGTCGGCGGGCTCCAGGACGACGGCACCCCGAACCAGCTGCACGTCGTCACCGACGCCGCCACCGGCAAGAAACTCTTCGAGTACCAGGGCATCAGGACCGGCGTCGGCAACACCCAGTACAGCGGCCAGGTGACGCTGACCACGACCCAGTCGGGCTCGACCTACACGCTGAACGACGGGGCGCGCGGCAGCCACAAGACGTACAACCTCAACCACGGCACCTCGGGCACCGGCACGCTGTTCTCCCAGACCAACGACACCTGGGGCAACGGCACCACGTCCAACGCGGCCACCGCGGGCGCGGACGCCCACTACGGCGCCGCGGTCACCTGGGACTTCTACAAGAACACCTTCGGCCGCAGCGGCATCAAGAACAACGGCGTCGGCGCCTACTCCCGCGTCCACTACGGCAACGCGTACGTGAACGCGTTCTGGGACGACAGCTGCTTCTGCATGACCTACGGCGACGGCTCCGGCAACGCCGACCCGCTGACCTCCCTCGACGTCGCGGGCCACGAGATGAGCCACGGTGTCACCTCCAACACCGCCGGCCTCGACTACAGCGGTGAGTCCGGCGGCCTGAACGAGGCCACCTCCGACATCATGGGCACCGGCGTGGAGTTCTACGCCAACAACAGCTCGGACGTCGGCGACTACCTCATCGGCGAGAAGATCGACATCAACGGCGACGGCACCCCGCTGCGCTACATGGACAAGCCCAGCAAGGACGGCGCGTCCAAGGACAGCTGGTACTCGGGGCTCGGCAACCTCGACGTGCACTACTCCTCGGGCCCCGCGAACCACTTCTTCTACCTGCTGAGCGAGGGCAGCGGCACCAAGGTCATCAACGGTGTCACCTACAACTCGCCCACCGCGGACGGCCTTCCGGTCACCGGCATCGGCCGCGACAAGGCGCTGCAGATCTGGTACCGGGCGCTGACCACCAAGTGGACCTCCACCACCAACTACGCGGGCGCCCGCACCGGCACCCTCGCGGCGGCCGGCGAGCTGTACGGCACCTCCAGCGCCGAGTACAAGGCGGTGCAGGACGCCTGGGCAGGCGTGGCGGTCGGTTCGCGCTCCGGTGGCGGCGGGGGCGGCGGCACCTCGTACGAGAACACCTCGCCGGTGTCGATCCCGGACAACGGGCCCGCGGTCACCTCGAGCATCACCGTCTCCGGCAGGAGCGGAAACGCGCCAAGCAACCTTCAGGTGAGCGTGGACATCACGCACACCTGGCGCGGTGACCTGGTGATCGACCTGGTCGGTCCGTCGGGTACCTCGTACCGCCTGAAGAACTTCTCGTCCTCCGACTCGGCGGACAACGTCAACGAGACCTACACGGTCAACGCTTCCTCCGAATCGGCCAATGGCACCTGGAAGTTGAAGGTCCAGGACCAGGCCGCGCAGGACGTCGGCACGATCAACAGCTGGAAGCTGACGTTCCCGTAAACGGCACGCCACCAGCACCGGAACAGGGCGCCGTCCGGGGGTTCGACCCCCTCGGACGGCGCCCGTTTTACATTCCTGAAACGTTCACCAGACAGTCGAATTTCGGCCAACATCACTTTGGGGTCCTGACATGTACGCGCCCCTGATGTCACTCTCTCTCCACCCGCCGCAGCAGCACAGCAACTTCGCAACGCCACACACTCCGGCCAGTAACCCCACACTGCCCGGACTCCCCCACGAGAAGGAGCTTCTGTGAGCCCCCTCTACGCGCGTCACAAGCGCACCACTCTGGCCATCGCCACCGCTGTCGCGGCCGGAGCCCTGCTCTCCACCGGTCTGACCACCAGCGCCCACGCCCAGACCCCGGCCGAGGCCGCCGCCGCCAAGTCGCCGGCCGCCGCCCCGACCGCGCTGTCCGCCGCTGCCCGTACCACCCTGATCCAGCAGGCGCAGGCCGACGCGGCTCAGACCGCGCAGCACATAGGCCTCGGCGCCAAGGAGAAGCTCGTCGTCAAGGACGTCGTCAAGGACGCCGACGGCACCGTCCACACCCGCTACGAGCGCACCTACGCGGGCCTGCCGGTGCTCGGCGGCGACCTGGTCGTCCACACCGCCAAGTCGGGCAAGGCCGAAGGCGTCACCAAGGCGAACAAGTCCGCCATCAAGGTGGCCTCGCTCAAGCCGCAGATCACCGCCGCCAAGGCGGAGAAGCAGGCGCTGGGCGCCGCGAAGACCCTCGGCTCCGCCAAGACCGCCGCGGACGGCGCCCGCAAGGTGATCTGGGCCGGCTCCGGCAAGCCCGTCCTCGCCTACGAGACGGTCGTCGGCGGCCTGCAGGACGACGGCACCCCGAACCAGCTGCACGTCATCACCGACGCCGCCACCGGCAAGAAGCTCTTCGAGTACCAGGGCGTCGAGAACGCGACCGGCACCGGCAAGAGCCTCTACTCCGGCACGGTCAGCCTGAACACCACGCTGTCGGGTTCGACGTACCAGCTGTACGACACCACGCGTGGCGGCCACAAGACGTACAACAAGAAGCACACCACCACCTCGTCCGCGGGCACGCTGTTCACCGACTCGGACAACACGTGGGGCACCGGCTCGGCCTCCAGCTCCACCGCCGACCAGACCGCGGCCGTCGACGCCGCCTACGGCGCCCAGGTGACCTGGGACTTCTACAAGAACACCTTCGGCCGCAGCGGCATCAAGAACGACGGCACCGCCGCCTACTCCCGCGTGCACTACGGCAACCAGTACGTCAACGCGTTCTGGGACGACAGCTGCTTCTGCATGACCTACGGCGACGGCACCGGCAACACCAGCCCGCTGACCTCGCTGGACGTGGCCGGCCACGAGATGAGCCACGGTGTCACCTCGAACACCGCCGGTCTGGACTACTCGGGCGAGTCCGGCGGCCTGAACGAGGCCACCTCGGACATCTTCGGCACGGGTGTGGAGTTCTACGCGAACAACGCCTCGGACCCCGGTGACTACCTCATCGGCGAGAAGATCGACATCAACGGCGACGGCACCCCGCTGCGCTACATGGACAAGCCCAGCAAGGACGGCGGCTCGGCGGACTACTGGTCCTCCTCGGTCGGCAACCTGGACGTCCACTACTCGTCCGGTGTCGCCAACCACTTCTTCTACCTGCTGTCCGAGGGCAGCGGCTCGAAGACGATCAACGGCGTGACCTACAACTCGCCGACGTCCAACGGCTCCACGGTCACCGGCATCGGCCGCGCCAAGGCGCTGCAGATCTGGTACAAGGCGCTGACGACGTACATGACCTCGACGACGAACTACAAGGGCGCCCGTACGGCGACCCTGAGCGCGGCGTCGGCGCTGTACGGCTCCGGCAGCACCGAGTACAACGCGGTGGCGGCGGCCTGGTCGGCGGTCAACGTCAGCTAGTCACACCTCACTTGAGGTAGGGCGGTACCCGGGCGTAAGGCGTCCCGGGTACCGCCCTACCCTTGTGACCCATGTCCCCGGCGCCCTTCACCTACGAGCCGGTCGGCGCGACCCGCGACGACCTGACCTTCTGCCCGCCCGGCTACCGCCCGCTACTCGAACGCACCCGTCTCGGCGAGGGCCCCGAGGTCTTCCGCCGGGCCGCCGAGGCGGTCCTGACCTGGGAGATGCACCGCGTGACGGGCGTGGGCATCGACGCCACCGCCGACCGCGCGGCCCCCGACGTCGACGTCACGGTCACCCTGGCCGGCCTCATCAAGGCCCCCTGCCGCGTCGTCTGGACCGTCGAGGAGCCCCGCCGCGCCGGCTGGGCCTACGGCACCCTGGAAGGCCACCCCGAGTGCGGCGAGGAGGCCTTCGTGGTCGACCGCACCGGCGACGGCACCGTCTGGCTGACGGTGGCCGCCTTCAGCCGCGCCCACAAGTGGTACGCCCGCGCGGGCGGGGCCGCGACACGCGGGCTCCAGCACGCCTACGCCCGCAGGTGCGGCAAGGTCCTGAGGGAGCTGGCCACCCGGGACCTCAAGGACTGACGCTCACCGCATCAGCACCCCCGCCCCCTCCACCGCGTCCTCCGACGGCACCGACACCAGGCCCAGTTCCGCGCCCGAGGCGAGCAGGCGGTGGGTCGGGAGGATGCGGATCGTGTAGCCGTAGGGGCCGGTGCGGTCCAGGGAGAGCGGGCCCTCGTAGAGGCGGCGGCCCTCCAGGTCCGGGGCGCCGGTCGCCTTCAGCGGGACCACCGTGGCGTCCGTGATGCGGTCCTGCGCGTCGACCCGGCCGGAGACCGCCTGCACCTCCACGTCGTCCGGGCCGAGGTCGCCGAGCCCCACCCGCACCCGCAGCCCCACGGTCGAGCCCAGTTCCGCGGTGGCCGGCGTGGCCGTCGTCTCCACGTGGTCGACGCTCACCCGGGGCCAGGCGGCCCGCACCCTGGCTTTCCAGACGGCCAGTTCGCGGGCCGTGTCCTCGGTCAGCGCGCGGTGGGACTGGGCGGCGGGCGCGTACAGACGGTCGACGTACTCACGGACCATCCGGCCCGCCAGCACCTTCGGGCCCAGCAGGGTGAGGGTCTGGCGGACCATGTCGATCCAGCGGTCGGGCAGCCCGCCCCGGCCGCGCTCGTAGAAGCGCGGGGTGACCCGCTGTTCGAGGAGGTCGTACAGGGCAGCGGCCTCGATGTCGTCACGGCGGTCCGGGTCGGTGCCCGCGCCGTCGGCGGTCGGGACGGCCCACCCGAAGTCCGGCTGGAACCACTCGTCCCACCAGCCGTCCAGCACCGAGAGGTTGAGGCAGCCGTTGAGCGCGGCCTTCATCCCGGAGGTGCCGCAGGCCTCCAGCGGGCGCAGGGGGTTGTTCAGCCAGACGTCGCAGCCGGGGTAGAGCTTCTGCGCCATCGCCATGCCGTAGTCGGGCAGGAAGACGATCCGGTGCCGCACCCGCGGGTCGTCGGCGAACCGCACCAGCTCCTGCACCAGCCGCTTGCCGCCGTCGTCCGCCGGGTGCGCCTTGCCCGCGACGACGATCTGGATCGGCCGCTCCGGGTGCAGCAGCAGCTCCATCAGCCGGTCCCGGTCGCGCAGCATCAGCGTGAGCCGCTTGTACGACGGCACGCGCCGCGCGAACCCGATCGTCAGCACCTCGGGGTCGAGCACACCGTCGATCCAGCCCAGCTCCGCGTCCCCGGCACCGCGTTGCCGCCAGGATGCGCGCAGCCGCTCCCGCACCTCCAGCACCAGCTGTTCGCGCAGGGTGCGGCGCAGCTCCCAGATCTCCTGGTCCGCGATGTCCGCGACCGAGTCCCAGCGCTCGGAGCCGCCGACGCTCAGCGCGTCCTCGGCCCGCTGGGCGCCGATCTCCCGGGCGCCGAGCCGGAGCACCTCGGGGGCCACCCAGGTCGGGGCGTGCACCCCGTTGGTCACGGAGGTGATCGGCACCTCCTCGGCGTCGAATCCCGGCCAAAGACCGGCGAACATCTCGCGGCTGACCTGCCCGTGCAGCAGCGAGACCCCGTTCGCCCGCTGGGCCAGCCTGAGCCCCATCACGGCCATGTTGAACAGGTTCGGCTCGCCGCCCGGGTAGGTCTCCATGCCGAGCGCCAGGATCCGCTGCACGTCGATGCGCGGGAGTTCGGCGTCCGGCCCGAAGTGCCGGGCGACCAGCTCCCGGTCGAACCGGTCGATCCCGGCCGGGACCGGGGTGTGCGTGGTGAACACGGTCCCGCCGCGTACGGCCTCCAGCGCCGAGTCGAAGTCGAGTTCCCGGTCACACAGTTCGGCGATCCGCTCCAGGCCGAGGAAGCCGGCGTGTCCCTCGTTGGTGTGGAACACCTCGGGCTCCGGGTGCCCGGTGAGCCGGCAGTACGTCCGCACGGCCCGGACACCCCCTATCCCCAGCAGCATCTCCTGCAGCAGCCGGTGCTCGCTGCCGCCGCCGTACAGCCGGTCGGTCACCCCGCGTTCGCCGAGGTCGTTCTCCTCCACGTCCGAGTCGAGCATCAGCAGTGGCACCCGGCCCACCTGCGCCAGCCAGATCCGGGCGTGCAGCGCCCGGCCGCCGGGCAGCGCGAGGGAGACCCGGGCGGGGCTGCCGTCCGCCTCCTTCAGCAGGCTGACGGGCAGCTCATGGGGGTCGAGCACCGGGTAGTGCTCCTGCTGCCAGCCGTCCCGGGACAGGGTCTGGCGGAAGTACCCGTGCCGGTAGAGCAGGCCGACACCGATCAGCGGGACCCCGAGGTCGCTGGCCGCCTTGAGATGGTCGCCGGCGAGGATGCCGAGACCGCCGGAGTACTGGGGCAGCGCGGCCGTGATGCCGAACTCGGGCGAGAAGTAGGCGACGGCGGCGGGCAGCCCGTCGTCCTGCTGCTGGTACCAGCGGTCGCCGGTCACATAGTCGTTGAGGTCGTCGACGGCCGCGGTCAGCCGGCGCAGGAACCGCCGGTCCCCGGCCAGCTCGGTGAGCCGGGCCGGGCGCACCCCGCCCAGCAGCCGCACCGGGTCGCCTCCGGCGCCGGCCCAGCGTTCGGGGTCGACGGACTGGAACAGGTCGCGCGTTTCCGCATGCCAGGACCAGCGCAGATTGCGCGCCAGGTCGCTCAGCGGCCGGAGGGGTTCGGGGAGAACGGGACGGACGGTGAACCGACGGATCGCCTTCACATTCCACCTCGGACGCGTTACGGGGTGAGACGCACGGCGCCGTACGTCTCGTCGTCAGGGTCGACGTTAGTGGTTACCGGGGCGTCGGTGGGGACGTAGCAGGCGCGGGTGTCGGGGCGCGCGGGGGCGTAATCGCCACCCTGGCGGGAAACCGGAAAAAGGGGCCGGTCTTGTGCGTAGACATACGCGTGAGTAGTTAACAAAGTGCCGGATTGCCCACCCGAACAGGGTGGGAAGGCTCCTCCGGTACGCCCCACTGCAGCACCACGCCCCACCTGCAGGACCCACCTCCCCACAGCCATCCGCCCACACCCACGTTGAAGCGGACAGGAGCGGTCATGCCCGCCACGCACCACTCGTCAGCACCCACGACACCCAGCAAGGCAGCCGGAAGGAAAACTTCGGGCAAGAAAACCGGAAAGCCGGCCGAGGAACTCCTCGAGGAGGCTCCGGCCCCGCCCCGGCGGCGTCCCGCCCCGCCGGAGCCGACCACTCTCGGCCGTATCCCCGTCCTCGACGTGCGCCCGGTGGTCCAGCACGGGCGCAGGCCCGCCAAGGCGGTGGCCGGTGAGTCGTTCGAGGTGTCGGCCACCGTGTTCCGGGAGGGGCACGACGCCGTCGCCGCGAACGTCGTCCTGCGGGACCCCCAGGGCCGACCGGGCCCCTGGACCCCGATGCGTGAACTCGCCCCGGGCACCGACCGGCTGGGCGCCACCGTCACCCCGGACGCGCCCGGACGCTGGACCTACACGGTGGAGGCCTGGTCGGACCCGGTCGCCACCTGGCGGCACCACGCACGGATCAAGATCCCGGCGGGCATCGACACCGGCCTGGTCCTGGAGGAGGGCGCACGGCTGCACGAGCGGGCGGCCGCCGGAGTCCCCGAGGAGCAGCGGGGCGTCGTCCTTACGGCCGCCGCCGCGCTGCGGGAGGAGGACCGCCCGGCCGCGTGGCGGCTCGCGGCGGCTCTGTCGCCGGAGGTGGACGCGGTGCTTTCCCGTCACCCGTTGCGGGAGTTGGTCACCGCGTCCGACGCGATGCCGCTGCTCGTGGAGCGGGAGCGGGCCCTGTACGGGTCGTGGTACGAGTT
>NZ_JBSFHY010000025.1:96470-139866 GCF_053597295.1 Streptomyces sp. NPDC001450 | reverse complement strand
AACGGTCGCTTCCTTTGTACTCACCCTCTCGGGCTTTCCTCCGGGCTTCCCTTCGGTGTTTCCGACTCTATCAGATCTTTTCTCGATCCGATTTCCTCGGTGCTTTCCAGGTTTCCGCTCTCGCGGTTTCCTTTCCGGCGGTTCCGACTTTATCAGAAGTTCTGAGCCGGATTTCCCACCCGCTCCGGGGCACCGTCGTCCAGTGCGTGAGGCACTGGGGTTCCCGGTTGGGCGGAGCCGTAAACGTACTGGAGCGGGGCTCCCCGATGCAAATCGAGGGGCCCCGCTCCAAGTTCATACCGACGAGGCGTCAGACCTCCACCACGACCGGCAGGATCATCGGCCTGCGGCGATACGTGTCGGAGACCCACTTGCCGAGGGTGCGCCGGACGAGTTGCTGCAGCTGGTGGGGCTCCACCACGCCGTCCTGGGCCGAGCGCTCCAGGGCCTCAGTGATCTTCGGGAGGACGTCGGCGAAGGCGGAGTCCTCGATGCCCGAACCGCGGGCCTGGACGTGCGGGCCACCCGTGATCTTGCCGGTGGAGGAGTCCACCACCACGAAGACCGAGATGATGCCCTCGTCGCCGAGGATCTTGCGGTCCTTCAGGGCCGGCTCGCCGACGTCGCCGACGGAGAGACCGTCGACGTAGACGTAACCCGCCTGGACCTTGCCCGAGATCTTGGCCTTGCCCTCGATCAGGTCGACCGCCACGCCGTCCTCGGCGATGACGATCCGGTCGTGCGGGACACCCGTCAGCGCGCCCAGCTCGGCGTTGGCGCGCAGATGGCGCCATTCGCCGTGGACCGGCATCAGGTTCCTCGGGCGGCAGATGTTGTAGAAGTACAGCAACTCGCCCGCGGAGGCGTGGCCGGAAACATGCACCTTGGCGTTGCCCTTGTGGACGACGTTGGCGCCCCAGCGGGTCAGGCCGTTGATCACGCGGTAGACCGCGTTCTCGTTTCCGGGGATGAGGGACGAGGCCAGGATGACCGTGTCGCCCTCGACGATGCGGATCTGGTGGTCGCGGTTGGCCATGCGGGACAGGGCCGCCATCGGCTCGCCCTGGGAGCCCGTGCAGACCAGGACCACCTCGTGGTCCGGCAGGTCGTCCAGCGTCTTGACGTCGACGACCAGACCCGCCGGGACCTTCAGGTAGCCGAGGTCGCGGGCGATGCCCATGTTGCGGACCATGGAGCGGCCGACGAAGGCGACCCGGCGGCCGTACTCGTGCGCCGCGTCCAGGATCTGCTGGATGCGGTGGACGTGGCTGGCGAAGCTCGCCACGATGATCCGCTTGCGGGCGCCGGCGAAGACCTGGCGCAGGACGTTGGAGATGTCCCGCTCGTGCGGGGTGAAGCCCGGGACCTCGGCGTTCGTGGAGTCGGTGAGCAGGAGGTCGATGCCCTCTTCGCTCAGCCGTGCGAACGCGTGCAGGTCGGTGAGGCGGTTGTCCAGCGGGAGCTGGTCCATCTTGAAGTCGCCGGTGTGCACCGCCATGCCGGCGGGGGTGCGGATGGCGACGGCCAGGGCGTCCGGGATGGAGTGGTTGACCGCGATGAACTCGCAGTCGAAGGGGCCGATGCGCTCGCGGTTCCCCTCCGCCACCTCCAGGGTGTACGGGCGGATCCGGTGCTCCTGGAGCTTGGCTTCGATGAGGGCGAGGGTCAGCTTGGAGCCGATCAGCGGGATGTCCGGCTTCTCGCGGAGAAGGAAGGGGACGCCGCCGATGTGGTCCTCGTGGCCGTGCGTGAGGACGATGCCCTCGATGTCGTCGAGGCGGTCCCGGATGGACGAGAAGTCCGGCAGGATCAGGTCGATTCCGGGCTGCTCCTCCTCGGGGAAGAGCACTCCGCAGTCGACGATCAGGAGACGGCCGCCGTACTCGAAGACCGTCATGTTTCGGCCGATCTCACCGAGACCGCCGAGCGGGGTGACTCGCAGGCCGCCCTCGGGGAGCGGCGGGGGCGTGCCGAGTTCAGGATGCGGATGACTCAAAAGACTCTCCTCACCATGCGCGCCACGTACCGGTCGGGCACGTGGCGCGCATGACGTTCGTGCAGAAGCAGTTGTCGTTGTGGGGTGCGGGCACCGGTGGCCCGCTTATGCGGTTGTGGATTCAGTTGTGAAGCTCGGGTGGTGCCAAGTCTGTTGTCAGAGCTGTACCCCGCCGGCGGCAAGATCGATCTTGAGCTGGGCGATCTCCTCGGCCGAGCACTCGACCATGGGGGCGCGCAGGGGACCGGCGGGGAGCCCCTGGAGGGCGAGCGCCGCCTTGGTGGTCATCACGCCCTGGGTGCGGAACATGCCGGTGTAGACCGGGAGCAGCTTCTGGTGGATCTCGGTGGCCTTGACGACGTCGCCCGAGGTGTACGCGTCGACGAGGGCGCGCAGGTCGGGGGTGACGAGGTGGCCGACGACCGAGACGAAGCCGACCGCGCCCACGGAGAGCAGGGGCAGGTTCAGCATGTCGTCGCCGGAGTACCAGGCGAGGCCGGACTGGGCGATGGCCCAGCTGGCGCGGCCGAGGTCGCCCTTGGCGTCCTTGTTGGCGACGATCCGGGGGTGCTCGGCGAGGCGGACGAGCGTCTCGGTGTTGATCGGGACACCGCTGCGGCCGGGGATGTCGTAGAGCATGACCGGCAGCCCGGTGGCGTCCGCGACGGCCGTGAAGTGCCGGTACAGGCCCTCCTGTGGGGGCTTGTTGTAGTACGGCGTGACGACCAGCAGGCCGTGTGCGCCGACGCGCTCGGCTTCGCGGGCCAGCTCGATGCTGTGGTGGGTGTCGTTGGTGCCGACGCCGGCGACGATGTGGGCGCGGTCGCCGACCGCCTCCAGTACGGCTCGTACGAGGTCCGATTTCTCCGCGTCGCTGGTGGTGGGGGACTCGCCGGTGGTGCCGTTGATGATCAGGCCGTCGTTGCCTGCGTCCACCAGGTGGGTGGCGAGCCGCTGCGCGCCGTCGAGGTCGAGTGCGCCGTCCGCCGTGAAGGGCGTGACCATGGCGGTGAGGACCCGCCCGAAGGGGGTCTGCGGAGTCGAGGTCGGAGCCATGGGTAACACGCTACTCGGTGCTCCATGCGTGGTCTGCCCGTGGGGTGCCGGGAAAGTAAGGACAAATGCGGAGCCCGGCACTGCCTGCTCGGGGGTTCAAGCAGTGCCGGGTCCGTTTGATCAGGCTAGATGAACTTCTCTAAATGCCGCAATACGGACACTTCGCGCGGCTGATCCGTACATCCGTTCCGCGTGGGGGAACAGGGCTTCGTTACGGGGCCACACGGCCGTTCGCATTGAAGGCGGCGTAGGTGAGCGGCATGAGCCTGGCCCACTCCGCCTCCATCTTCTCGCCGACCATCTCGATCTCCCGCTGCGGGAAGGAGGGCACCTTCGCCAGCTCGTGCTGGGTGCGCAGGCCGAGGAAGTGCATCAGCGAGCGGGCGTTGCAGGTGGCGTACATCGAGGAGAAGAGGCCGACGGGGAGGACCGAGCGGGCGACCTCGCGGGCGACGCCCTCGGCGAGGAGCTTCTGGTAGGCCGCGTACGCCTGCTCGTAGGACTCCTCGAGGGTGCCGCGCACGGTCTCGTGCTGCGCCGGGGTGCCCTCGACGAAGACGTACTTGCCCGGGCGGCCTTCCTGCACGAGCTTGCGGGACTCGTCGGGGACGTAGAAGACCGGCTCCAGCTCCCGGTAGCGGCCCGACTCCTCGTTGTACGACCAGCCGACCCGGTGCCGCATGAACTCGCGGAAGACGAAGATCGGGGCGCTGATGAAGAAGGTCATCGAGTTGTGCTCGAACGGGCTGCCGTGCCGGTCGCGCATCAGGTAGTTGATCAGGCCCTTGGAGCGCTCGGGGTCCTTCTTCAGCTCGTCCAGGGACTGCTCGCCGAGCGTGGAGACTCGGGCGGCGAAGAGGACGTCGGCGTCCGAAGCGCTGGATTTCACCAGCTCGACGGTGACGTCACTGCGGAGCGTGAGCTGCTCGGGGGTGGTCACGGGGGTCCTTCCCATCACTGCTTGAGGTTCGCGCCCACTGTACGGGGGACCACTGACAGACCCGAACGGTGACCTCGTCGTGGATTTTTTCGGACATGGGCACCTTTTGTGTCACTCGAGCGTCTGTATAGGTGAGGTCTGCACATTCGACCCCGACTTACACGTTCGGCACTGATAGGAGACGTACCCCCATGTTCCGTCGGCGTGAGCCCGTGCCCTTCGCCTTTGTGGCCGAGGCGGACAGGTTCCGCAGCAATGTCGCTCCACCGCCCCGCCAGCGGGCGTCCGCCGGCCAGATAGCCGGGGGCTGGCTGCTGGGCCTCACCATCGTGGCCGGGCTCGTCGGCTCGGTGGTCCTCGGCATGCCGGCCCTGTCCACGCCGTCCAGCACGCCGGTCCAGCAGTCCCAGGCCTCGCAGGGGCGCTGACCCTTCCGGCCGCCCTAGGGTGGTGAGCGGGAACACGGCCGGATAGCCTCACCGGGCACAGCCCCAGCAAGGATTGAGTGAGGACCAGCCGTGCCCCTGCCCTTCCTGACGGCCGACCGCACCTTCGAGGCGGCTTCCGAGAGCCCGCTGCCCTTCGACGACCGGGAGCGCTGGCGACGCCCCTACCGGCCGGGGCCCGGACGCGTGGGCGGGGCGGCCCTGGGGCTGCTGCTGTCCTCGTTCGTGCTGTTCGCGGCGGTCCTGATCGCCCTGACCGGCACGGTGTCCTCGGCCGGCGTGGTCCTCGGCGTGGCGCTGACGGCCATCGCCTGCACGCTGCGGATGCTGCGCATGGGCGTGTGGGTGAGCGAACACGGACTGCGCCACGTCGGCTTCCTGGTGACGCGTACGGTGCCCTGGCAGCGGGTGATCTCGGTGCGGACGGCTCAGCAGCCGGTGCGCTGGCTGGGGCTGCCCCGCACGGTGCAGGGACAGGCCCTGACGCTCGTACGCAAGGACCGGCCCACCGAGGACACGTCGCCCCTGCTGACCACGCACGGCCTGGACTTCCTGAACCGCCCCGCGGCCTTCGACCGGGCGGCGGACACGGTGGAGGCATGGGCCGCGGAGTACGGGCGCCGCTGACCGAAGCAGACATGCTGGAGGGGCCGGTCCGCTGTGCTGCGGACCGGCCCCTCCGGCGTACGGGCCTCTTCGGCGTCCTGCCGGTACGGCTCAGGCCTGGACGGGTCTGCCGTCGTGCAGGGCGATGGCGCGTTGCATCGCCTTGCGGGCGCGCGGGGTGTCCCGGGCGTCGTGGTAGGCGACGGCGAGCCGGAACCAGCTGCGCCAGTCGTCCGGGGCCGCCTCCGTCTCGGCCTTGCGCTTGGCGAACACCTCGTCGGCCGAGTCACGGTCGATACGGCCGCCCGGGGTGCGTTTCAGCTCGTCGACGGGCAGCCCGCCCTCGGCGTCGAGTTCGGCGGCGAGCTGGTTGGCCTTGCGGACGAACTGGGTGTTCTTCCACAGGAACCACAGGCCGATGACCGGCAGGATGAGCACCGCGATCCCGAAGGTGACGGTGAGGACCGTGCCGGACTGGATGAGCATGACGCCGCGGCTGCCGACCAGCACGAAGTAGAAGAGCAGGACGGCGGCCGTGACGAGGTAGGTGATCTTCGCGCGCATGACGTCTTGGGGCTCGGCTCGGGTCTCAGCTCAGGTCCAGGAAGTGCTCCAGGCCGAAGGTCAGGCCCGGAGTCGACACCACACGACGGGCGCCGAGCAGGATGCCCGGCATGAAGCTGCTGTGGTGCAGGGAGTCGTGGCGGATGGTGAGGGTCTCGCCCTCGCCGCCGAGCAGCACCTCCTGGTGGGCCAGGAGGCCGCGCAGGCGGACGGCGTGCACCGGGACGCCGTCGACGTCGGCACCCCGGGCGCCGTCGATGGCCGTCACGGTGGCGTCCGGCGCCGGGGCCGTGCCGGCGGCGCGGCGGGCCTCGGCGATGAGCTGGGCAGTGCGCGTGGCGGTCCCCGAGGGGGCGTCCACCTTGTTCGGGTGGTGCAGCTCGACGACCTCGACCGACTCGAAGTACGGCGCGGCGATCTGCGCGAACTTCATGGTCAGGACGGCTCCGATGGAGAAGTTCGGCGCGATGAGCACGCCGGTCTCCGGGGACTGGGCGAGCCAGCCCTTCAGCTGCGCGAGGCGCTCGTCGGTCCAGCCCGTCGTGCCGACGACCGCGTGGATGCCGTGGCGCACGCAGAAGTCGAGGTTGCCCATGACGGACGCGGGGGTGGTCAGCTCGACGGCGACCTGCGCGCCGGTCTCCGCCAGCGTCTCCAGCTTGTCGCCCCGGCCGAGGGCGGCCACCAGCTCCATGTCCTCGGCGGCCTCGACCGCCCGTACCGCCTCGGACCCGATCCGGCCCTTGGCACCGAGGACCGCCACGCGCAGCTTGCTCATGTTTCCTGCTTCCTAACCGGTGGTGTTTCAGGCGACGGCGTCGTGCAGACGGGAGGCCTGCTTGTCCTTCAGTGGGCCGATGACCGACAGCGACGGGCGCTGTCCCAGGATGTCGCGGGCGACCGAGCGGATCTCGTCCGAGGTGACCGCGGCTATCCGGGCCAGCATGTCGTCGACGGACATCTGCTCGCCCCAGCACAGCTCGCTCTTGCCGATACGGTTCATCAGCGCGCCGGTGTCCTCCAGGCCCAGGACGGTGGAGCCCTGGAGCTGGCCTATGGCGCGGCCGATCTCGTCGTCGGAGAGGCCGTTGGCAGCGACGTGGTCGAGTTCGTCGCGGCAGATCTTCAGCACGTCGTGCACCTGGCTCGGACGGCAGCCGGCGTACACGCCGAACAGGCCGCAGTCGGCGAAGCCGGAGGTGTACGAGTACACGCTGTAGGCGAGGCCGCGCTTCTCCCGGACCTCCTGGAAGAGCCGGGAGGACATGCCGCCGCCGAGGGCGGTGTTGAGCACGCCCATGGCCCAGCGGCGCTCGTCCGTGCGGGCCAGGCCGGGCATGCCGAGGACGACGTGCGCCTGCTCGGTCTTGCGGGCGAGCAGTTCGACCTTGCCGGCCGTGCGGATCGTACGGCGGCCGTGGCGCGGGGCGATGGGCTGCGCGTCCAGGTTCTTGAGGGCGCCCGCCTTCTCGAAGGCCGCGCGGACCTGTCGTACGACCTTGTTGTGGTCGACGTTGCCGGCGCAGGCGACCACGAGGTGGGTCGGGTCGTAGTGCTTCTTGTAGAAGCGGCGGATGCGGTCGGCGGTGAGGGCGTTGACCGTGTCGACCGTGCCGAGGACCGGGCGGCCGAGGGCGTTGTCGCCGAACATGGTGTGCGCGAACAGGTCGTGCACACAGTCGCCCGGGTCGTCCTCGGTCATCGCGATCTCTTCGAGGATCGCGCCGCGCTCGACGTTGACGTCCTCTTCGAGGATGAGCGAGCCGGTCAGCATGTCGCAGACGACGTCGATGGCGAGCGGCAGGTCGGTGTCGAGCACGCGCGCGTAGTAGCACGTGTACTCCTTGGCCGTGAACGCGTTCATCTCGCCGCCGACCGCGTCGACGGCGGAGGAGATGTCCAGCGCCGACCTGCGGTCGGTGCCCTTGAAGAGCAGATGCTCCAGGTAGTGCGTGGCGCCGTTCAGGGACGGCGTCTCGTCGCGGGAGCCGACGTGCGCCCAGATGCCGAAGGTCGCGGAGCGGACCGAGGGCAGGGTCTCGGTGACGATGCGCAGGCCGCCCGGGAGGGTGGTCTTGCGGACCGTGCCGATGCCGCTGGTGCCCTTGATCAGGGTTTGGGTACGGGCGACGGCCCGCGCCTCCGAAGAGGTGCGGGCCGTCGCCTTGGAGCTACGGGACGTCACTGCTCGGCGTCGTCCTTCTTCGTCTCGTCGCCTTCTTCGCCCTCGATCACCGGAACGAGGGACAGCTTGCCGCGGGAGTCGATCTCGGCGATCTCGACCTGGACCTTCTGGCCCACGCCGAGAACGTCCTCGACGTTCTCCACGCGCTTGCCGCCGGCGAGCTTGCGGATCTGCGAGATGTGCAGCAGACCGTCCTTGCCGGGCAGCAGGGAGACGAACGCACCGAAGGTGGTCGTCTTCACGACCGTACCGAGGTAGCGCTCGCCGACCTCGGGCATCGTCGGGTTGGCGATGCCGTTGATCGTGGCGCGGGCGGCCTCGGCGGAGGGGCCGTCGGCGGCACCGATGTAGATCGTGCCGTCGTCCTCGATGGTGATCTCGGCGCCCGTGTCCTCCTGGATCTGGTTGATCATCTTGCCCTTGGGGCCGATGACCTCACCGATCTTGTCGACCGGGATCTTGACGGTGATGATCCGCGGAGCGTGCGGGGACATCTCGTCGGGCCGGTCGATGGCCTCCATCATCACGTCGAGGATGTGGAGGCGGGCGTCGCGGGCCTGCTTGAGGGCCGCGGCGAGGACGGAGGCCGGGATGCCGTCCAGCTTGGTGTCGAGCTGGAGGGCGGTCACGAACTCCTTGGTGCCGGCGACCTTGAAGTCCATGTCACCGAAGGCGTCCTCCGCACCGAGGATGTCGGTGAGGGTGACGTAGTGCGTCTCGCCCTCGATCTCCTGGGAGATCAGACCCATGGCGATACCGGCGACCGGGGCCTTCAGCGGCACACCGGCGTTCAGCAGCGACATGGTGGAGGCGCAGACCGAGCCCATGGACGTCGAGCCGTTGGAGCTCAGCGCCTCGGAGACCTGGCGGATCGCGTACGGGAACTCCTCGCGCGTCGGCAGCACCGGCACGAGGGCGCGCTCGGCGAGGGCGCCGTGGCCGATCTCGCGGCGCTTCGGGGAGCCGACGCGGCCGGTCTCACCGGTGGAGTACGGCGGGAAGTTGTAGTTGTGCATGTAGCGCTTGCGGGTCACCGGGGAGAGGGTGTCCAGCTGCTGCTCCATGCGGAGCATGTTGAGGGTGGTGACGCCCAGGATCTGGGTCTCGCCACGCTCGAACACCGCGGAACCGTGCACCCGCGGGATGGCCTCGACCTCGGCGGCCAGCGTGCGGATGTCGGTGACACCGCGGCCGTCGATGCGCTTCTTCTCCTTGATCACGCGCTCGCGGACCAGCTGCTTGGTGAGCGAGCGGTACGCGGCGGAGATCTCCTTCTCGCGGCCCTCGAACTCCGGCAGGAGCTTCTCGGCGGCGAGCGCCTTGACGCGGTCCAGCTCGGACTCGCGCTCCTGCTTGCCCGCGATGGTCAGCGCGGAGGCGAGCTCCGGGCGGACGGCGGCGGACAGGGCCTCCAGGACGTCGTCCTGGTAGTCCAGGAAGATCGGGAACTCGGCGGTCGGCTTGGCAGCCTTCGACGCGAGGTCCGCCTGGGCCTTGCACAGGACCTTGATGAAGGGCTTCGCGGCGTCCAGACCGGCGGCGACGACCTCCTCGGTCGGCGCCTCGGCGCCGCCCTCGACCAGCTTGATGGTCCCCTCGGTGGCCTCGGCCTCGACCATCATGATCGCGACGTCGCCGTCCTCCAGGACGCGGCCGGCGACCACCATGTCGAAGACGGCGTCCTCGAGCTCGGTGTGCGTCGGGAACGCGACCCACTGGCCGCGGATCAGCGCGACGCGGACGCCGCCGATCGGGCCGGAGAAGGGCAGACCGGCCAGCTGCGTGGACGCGGACGCGGCGTTGATCGCGACGACGTCGTACAGGTGGTCGGGGTTGAGTGCCATGATCGTGGCGACGACCTGGATCTCGTTGCGCAGGCCCTTCTTGAAGGACGGGCGCAGCGGGCGGTCGATGAGGCGGCAGGTGAGGATCGCGTCCTCGGAGGGACGGCCCTCACGGCGGAAGAAGCTGCCGGGGATCTTGCCGGCGGCGTACATCCGCTCCTCGACGTCCACCGTCAGCGGGAAGAAGTCGAGCTGGTCCTTGGGGTTCTTGGAGGCGGTGGTGGCCGACAGCACCATGGTGTCGTCGTCCAGGTACGCCACGGCGGAACCGGCGGCCTGCTTGGCCAGGCGGCCCGTCTCGAAGCGGATGGTACGGGTGCCGAAGGCGCCGTTGTCGATGACGGCCTCGGCGTAGTGGGTCTCGTTCTCCACTAGCGTTTTCTCCTCGTCTTCGTCCCTGGCCTGCCCGTGTGACAGGGGGACGGTTACGGAGAAGCGCGCCGTGCTGTGCGGGCCGGTCTTCGATCGAAGCACCCGGGGCTCGCTTCCCCCCGGGGGCCACTACCGAGGACCGGCGGCGGCTAAGGAGCGCTTCTCCTCGTTCTGTGTCGTGCGTACTGCGTTGTGCTACCACACTACAAAGCGTGAGTGACACTCCGCACGTTTCCGCACGTACGACGGGGGCTTGCCTGCATACGACAGGACTTCCCCGTATACGGCAAAGGGAGCGGCCCCCGAGTCCTTCCGGGAACCGCTCCCCTCACGGCGTCTTACTTGGCGCCCGCCGCACCGCGGCGGATGCCCAGGCGGTCGACCAGCGTACGGAAGCGCTGGATGTCCTTCTTCGCCAGGTACTGCAGCAGGCGACGGCGCTGACCGACCAGGATCAGCAGACCACGGCGGGAGTGGTGGTCGTGCTTGTGGGTCTTGAGGTGCTCCGTCAGGTCGGAGATCCGACGCGAGAGCATGGCGACCTGGACCTCGGGGGAGCCGGTGTCGCCCTCCTTGGTACCGAACTCGGTGATGATCTGCTTCTTCGTAGCGGCGTCGAGCGACACGCGTACTCCTCGTAGTCTTTGCGTGGCCACCGAGTGCCCCCGGTCTTTGTCTCGGGGGAGCTTCCGTTACTCGGGAGGCGGGGATCCGCTGGGCGCGGCCTCCAGAGCCTTCTGAGAGGGCTCCGGGGGTGCGTACACAAACGGCCGTCACACAGCGTACCAGCCAGTGGCGGGAACCCTCTCCCGCCTTTCGGAACGCCCAGGGCCCGCGGGAGGCGGCCACTAGGGTGAGCGTGCTGATCGTAAGTACGTCGGGAAGGGGTCGCTTCGGGATGGCGGAGACGGAAGCGGAGATCAAGGCGCGCAAGGAGCGCGAGCGCGACGAGCTGTACGCGCTCGACATCTCGGACGTCGAGTGGCACTGCGCCCCGGGTACGGAGGAGCACGAGGAGCGGGTGGAGATCGCGTACCTCCCGGAAGGGGCGGTGGCGATGCGGTCCTCGCTCGACCACGGCACCGTGCTGCGGTACACGGAGGCGGAGTGGCGGGCGTTCGTCCTGGGTGCCCGGGACGGGGAGTTCGATCTGAAGCCGATGCCGCACCACGGCGGGCTCGCGGCGGAGTGAGCGGAACGTGAGAAAGGGCGGCACGCGCGCGTGCCGCCCTTTCTCGTTCCGTCCAGGGCCGGGGCGCGCTGGCTAGGACTGGGGCGCGCCGGCGCTCCCGATGCCCAGTTCCGCCGACACCGGCGACTTCGGGTGCTTGGGGTCCGCTGTCAGCTCCCGCTTGGCGAAGAAAACCCTACCCTTTTCCACCACAATATCCGAATCTTCCGGATTGCCGAATGCTGCGTCGTCTCCGTCCGGGAGGTTGAAGATCAGCAGCGGGGTCTCCTTGCCGGTGTGCGGGTTCCAGCTGACGATCGCGGCCGGCTCGATGTCACTGTAGGTGCGCCGGTACACGAGCAGCTCGTCGCCGCTCATCCGCAGGGGAACGATCGGCGCCTGGGGACGCCCGTCGATCTTCCGTGCCGTCCTGCCGGTCTTCAGGTCGAACGCGACGACCCAGTTCTCCGGCTGGTCGATCTCCGGCTGGTCCTTGCTCGTGACATAGACCTGGGTGCGTCCCACGACCAGTCCGTCACAGTTCTCCACCTGGCCGAAGAATCCCATCGAGCGCTGACCGCACTTGGGTTCGTAGGCATCGCCCGCCATGGAGATCGTGGTGAGGTGCCTGCCGTGGGCATCAAGGGAGATCAGGTCGGTCACCGAGGTGTCCCCGGCCGCGACGGCAAGCACGGGCGGGTCGGACGAAGGCAGGTAGACGTCCTGGACCCCGTCGGCCACCTTGTACGTCCACTGCGCCTTGCCCGTGCGGGGGTTGAGCTTCTGCACCTGGTAGTTGGTGTCGGGAGCGCTTCCGCAGCGTTGCAGGGCGAGAAGTACCCTTCCTCCGGCGAAGCCCTCGTCCTCGCATCGGGAAACGGTCGTACTGTTCCAGAGCTGCTTACCGCTCTTCATGTCGTACGCCACGGAGCCCTGGCCCCAGGCGACGGCGACCACGCCTTTGGTGAGCGTCAGGTTCGTGTCCGTCACGAAGGCGGAGTTCGCCGAGGGCATCTGGGCCTGCCACAGTTTCCTGCCGGTGTTCAGATCGAAGAACACCACCTCGTCGCAGATACCGGCTCCCTTGGTTCCCTTGCGCCTCGCCGGCTGCACCACGACCGCCGTGCGGCCGTCGGCAGTGACGTGCCTGCTGGTCGCGCAGATATGACCGTCCAGCTTGAGGGTCCAGGCCGTTTCGTCGTAGTGCGCCTCGATCTTGATGCCCACGATCCTGTTGGCCACGCCCTTGGCGAGGATCTTGCTCGTCGCCCAGGTGCCGGGCGCGTAGCGCGGGTTCGTGTCGGTGACCCCGGCGAGCCCCTCCTCGTTGTGGTCGACCACCACCTGTCCCTGGGGCGTGACCGGAGGCTTCTCGACGGTGTCCCGGACCTCGTCCGGCGCCTGTACGGCTGTCACCGGCTCGGCGTCGGCCTGACCGTCGTCGGCGCGGGTCAGGAGCCAGCCGCCGACGCCCAGGGCTGCGGCGACGGCGACCGCAGTGATGCCGAGCAACCGCCTTCGATGCTTCTTCCGCCGGTCGCCCGATGCCAGCGTGGACTGTGTGTATACGGAGGGAGGTGGGCCGAAGCTCACGCCGAGGTGCCTTTCTTCGCTGTCTGCGGGATGGTGACCGGACCGGTGGAGCTGTTCGGGGTCACTTGCCGGTCATCGCCCGCGCCGTCGCGTACACGTCGAACACCGCGAGGGTCAGCGGGATCAGCGTCAGCAGGACGAAGCCCTCACAGATCTCCAGGAAGCGGCCCCAGAAGGGGGTCAGGCCACCGCGCGGCAGGATCAGGCCCAGGGCCGTGACCAGCGCGGCGGCCGCGGCGATGACGGCGATCAGCCAGATGGTCCGGATGTCCAGGTCGGTGCGATCGCCGGCCAGCGCCGCACGCATCACCGAGTGCGGCGGGTTGAGGGCGAGACCGAGGCCCAGCAGGACCAGGGCGCCGAGGCCCGCGGCCAGGACCGAGGCCACCTGGGCGGTGTAGCGGAAGAGGCTCGCGCGCATCAGCATCGCCACACCGGTGGCGAAGGCGAGCAGCTGGGCCCAGATGTCGTCGGAGAAGCCGAGCACCGCCGCGGCGCCGACGGCGAGGAGGGCACAGCCGCCGACGAGGCCGACGAGGAGTTCGTGGCCGCGCCGGGCCTGTGCCTCGATGCGCTCGCTGTCCACGGGCTCGTGAGTGGCGGCGTCGGTGCCGTAGGCGGGACGGGGCGCACTGCTCGGGGCCTCGAAGCCGATCGGCAGCCGAGCGAAGCGCATCGACATCCCGGGCAGGAAGGCGAGACCGCCCACGGCCACAGGGGCGCACAGGCCGGCCATCTCGGTCGGGGACCAGTGGACCAGGGTCGCGACGAAGACGACGACCAGGGCGACGGCCGAGGCGAACACGAAGGCGACGAACGGGCCGTCGCCGTGCGGGGAGCACAGGGTGAGGATCAGGGCGGCAACAAGGACGGCCGCGCACGCCAGCAGGAACTGCAGCCTGCCGATCCCCTCCCCATTGGTCAGCGGCAGCAGGCCGCTGCCCGCGACACCCACGTTGGGCAGGGCTCCGAGGCCCAGGGCTACGGCCGAGCCACGGTCGTCGTAGATGCGTGCCCGCACGGCGGACAGCACGACCAGCAGGACGCCGGTGACGCCCGCGAGGATGCCGGCCAGGCCGTTCATGTCGTGGCGCGGATCGGCGGTCCAGGCGACGAAGGCGAGCAGCGCCGGCAACACCCCGCCACCGATAAGGCCCGCGGTCCGGGTCAGGTCGCCGCCCCAAAGTGTGTGCTGCTTGGTGACGGCGGACGCGACGGCCTCGGATACGTCGTCGAAGACGGCAGGCGGCAGTGATTCCGCGAAGGGGCGCAGGGTGAGGAGTTCGCCGTCGAGAATGCGCTGGGCGGCGAACGAGCGGGAACTGTCCAGCACCGTGCCGTCGGTGCGGACCAGGTGGTAGCCGACCGGAGCCCCCGCGCCGGGGCTCTGCTGGGACAGCCGGAGGATCTCCGGGTAGAGGTCGGCGACCGGGACGTCGTCGGGCAGTGCCACGTCGATGCGACTGTCCGGCGCGACGATGGTGACCCGGCAGAAACCGAGTCCCGTGCCGGATCCGGAAGGGGCTCCCGTCCCGGGTCCGCCGGTTGCGGTGGCCGTCATGCTCACCTGCTGCTCCCCCTCAGTGGTGGTGGTGCGTCTTCTTCGTGAAAGTCTCGTGTCGGTTCGCCCTGCGCGTGGCGACACGGGCGCCGAACGGCGGGATTCCGGCGCCAATCCCCGCCGATTCAGGGCGGGTTGTCCCGGTGTGTCCAGCCTGCTCGGCGTGTGCTCACGCGAACATTCGGCACCCTACCGCTCACCCGTGCTCCGTGAACTCAGTAGGATCACGCGGCGGCCTGCGCCCGCCAGACACGGGGCGGTGGGCGGAAAGCCTGGGTCGGGCAAGGGAATTGGTGAGCTGTGAGCCAGATTGTCGTCAAGCGCCCCCCTAGGGCGCTTCCGTCCGAAGTGCCCACGGAGGAGGTCGCTGTCCAGCCGCCGCCCGAGCTGCCTCGGGGGCACCAGGAGAGCGTGCTGATGCAGTTGCTGCCCACGCTCGGCATGGGTGGCTCCGTGGTCTTCTTCTTCACGAACGGTCAGCCGTTCATGAAGATCATGGGCATGATCATGATCGCCTCGACGGTGGGGATGTCCATCGCCATGGTGGTCCGCTTCCGCCGCGGCTCCCAGGGTCAGCTGGCCGACATGCGCCGCGACTACCTCAGCTATCTGTCGCAGACGCGCAAGTCCGCCGTGGAGACAGCGAAGGCGCAGCGCGACGCGCAGTACTATCTGCACCCCGCCCCCGAACAGCTGTGGGCGCTCGTCGCCGAGGGCAGCCGGGTGTGGGAACGGCGGCCCGGCGACGAGGACTTCGCGCATGTCCGCATCGGCCTCGGCCCGCAGCCGCTGGCGACTGCGCTGGTGCCCCCGCAGACGGGTCCGGTCGAGCAGCTCGAACCGCTGACCGCGGGCGCGATGCAGCGGTTCCTCGCCACGCACAGCACGATCGGCGATCTGCCGATGGCGGTCTCGCTGCGTGCCTTCTACCACGTCACGGTCAGCGGTGAGCAGCAGTCGGTACGGGCCACGGCCCGCGCCCTGGTCGGCTCGCTCGCCTCGCTGCACTCCCCTGAGGACCTGGTCATCGCGGTCGCCGCCGGGCGGGAGGCGCTGCCGCACTGGGACTGGGTGAAGTGGCTGCCCCATGTGCAGGCGCCCGGTGTGCTGGACGGTGCGGGCAGCCGTCGGCTGATCAGCGCCGACACCCGCGAGCTCGAGGACCTGCTGTCCGCCCGGCTGACCGGACGCCCGCGCTTCCACCCCGGCGCGGCCCCGCTGCTCGACGAGCCGCACATCGTGCTCGTCCTGGACGACCTGTCCCTGCTGCCCGACTCCGTGCTCGCCAATCCGGAGGGCCTGCAGGGCGTCACCGTGGTCGAGGTGGTGCCGGGCGAGCTCACGACAGCCGGCGGCGACCTGTCCGTCGTCGTACAGCCGGGATCCCTGAGCCTGGAGTCCGGGCACGGGGAGGTCTACGAGGGCACGCCCGAAACGATGTCCTACGAGTCGGCCGAGGCGCTGGCCCGGCAACTGGCGCCGCTGCGCATGGTGTCCGGCGGGGACGACGACGAACCGCTGCTCGCCAACCTGGAGTTCACCGACCTGCTGGGCCTCGGTGACGCGGCCTCCGTCGACACCAAGCGGACCTGGCGGCCGCGCGCACTGGCCGAGCGCCTGCGCGTGCCCATCGGCCTCGGCGAGGACGGCCGCCCGGTCATGCTGGACCTCAAGGAGGCCGCCCAGGAGGGTATGGGCCCGCACGGCCTGTGCGTCGGCGCGACCGGTTCCGGCAAGTCGGAGCTGCTGCGCACGCTGGTTCTCGGCCTCGCCGTGACCCACTCCTCCGAGACCCTGAACTTCGTCCTTGCCGACTTCAAGGGTGGCGCCACCTTCGCCGGCATGGCGCAGATGCCGCACGTCGCGGCCGTGATCACCAACCTGGCCGACGATCTGACGCTGGTCGACCGTATGGGCGACTCGATCCGCGGTGAGCTCAACCGGCGGCAGGAGATGCTGCGCGACGCCGGCAACTACGCCAACATCCACGACTACGAGAAGGCGCGCGCGGCGGGCGCCCCGCTGCAGCCGATCCCCTCCCTCGTCCTGGTGATCGACGAGTTCAGCGAACTGCTGACCGCGAAGCCTGACTTCATCGAGATGTTCGTGCAGATCGGCCGTATCGGCCGTTCACTGGGCGTGCACCTGCTGCTGGCCTCGCAGCGCCTCGAGGAAGGCCGGCTCCGCGGCCTGGAGACGTACCTCTCCTACCGGATCGGTCTGCGCACCTTCTCCGCGGCCGAGTCGCGCGCCGCCCTCGGTGTTCCCGACGCCTACGAGCTGCCCAACGTCCCCGGCTCGGGCTTCCTGAAGTTCGGCACGGACGAGATGGTCCGCTTCAAGGCGGCGTACGTCTCCGGCGTCTACCGCACGGGTTCGCAGCGGTCGGCGCTTCCGGGCGGCCCGCTGCCGGTGGACCGGCGGCCCGTGCTGTTCACGGCGGCGGAGGTGCCTGTGCAGTACACCGTCGTGCCGCAGCAGCGCACGGAGTCCGCGCCGGACGTGGACGACGCGCTGGCCGACACGGTCCTCGACGTGATCGTGCGCCGCCTAGAGGCCCAGGGCCCGGCCGCGCACCAGGTGTGGCTGCCGCCGCTGGAGAGTCCGCCGTCGCTGGACGCGCTGCTGCCCGGCCTCGCTGCGGTCCAGAGCCGCGGCCTGACCCAGCCCGGCTACGAGGGCGCGGGGCGCCTGGTCGTACCGGTCGGCCTGGTCGACAAGCCCTACGAGCAGCGCCGTGACCGCCTGCTGCTCGACTTCTCGGGCGCGGCCGGCCACATGCAGGTCATCGGCGGCCCGCAGTCCGGCAAGTCCACCTTCCTGCGGTCCCTGATCTGCTCCTTCGCCCTCACGCACACGCCGCACGAGGTGCAGTTCTACGGCCTCGACTTCGGTGGCGGCGGTATGGCCGCGGTGGCCGACCTGCCGCACGTGGGTGGCATCGCGTCCCGCCTGGACCCGGAACGGGTGCGCCGTACGGTCTCCGAGGTGTACAGCGTCATGACGAGCCGCGAGGAGTACTTCCGCTCGGCAGGCATCGCCTCCATCGCCGACTACCGCGCCCGCCGCGCACGCGGCGACATCTCCGTGACGGACCAGCCCTGGGGCGACGTCTTCCTCGTCATCGACGGCTGGGGCAACTTCCGTACGGACTACGAGGCTCTGGAGACGGCCGTCATCGACATCGCCGCCCGGGGTCTCGGCTACGGCATCCACGTGGTCATCACGGCGTCGCGCTCGATGGAGGTCCGGGCGAACATGAAGGACCACCTCATGAACCGCCTGGAGCTGCGGCTCGGTGACGTGATGGACTCCGAGATCGACCGCAAGGTGGCGGTGAACGTCCCCGCCGGCGTCCCCGGCCGCGGCCTCACTCCCCAGAAGCTGCACTTCATGGCGGCGGTGCCGCGGATCGACAGCCTGACCTCCGACACGGACCTCGCCGAGGCCACGGCCGCGCTGACCACCGAGGTCGGCCGGCACTGGCAGGCGCCAGGCGCGCCGAAGGTACGTCTGCTGCCGCGCCAGCTGGAGGCCGTCGAACTCCCGCCGGGCGACCGCTTCCCGAAGCGAGGCGTCGCCTTCGCGCTCGACGAGGACAACCTGGAGCCGGTGTTCGTCGACTTCGACCAGGACCCGTTCTTCCTGATCTTCGGCGAGAGCGAGTCCGGCAAGTCCAACCTGCTGCGGCTGCTCATCAAGCAGCTGACGCTGCAGTACGGAGGCGACGAGGCCAAGTTCTTCGTCGTCGACAACCGCCGCTCCCTGCTGGACATCACCCCGGCCTCGCACCTGGCCGAGTACATCCCGATGTCGAGCCAGATGGACCACCACATGGCGGCCCTGGCCGACCTGATGCAGCGCCGGACACCGACGGCCGAGGTGACCGCTCAGCAGCTGCGGGAGCGGAGCTGGTGGCGGGGCCCGCAGGTCTTCGTGGTCATCGACGACTACGACCTCGTCTCGACGTCCAGTGGCAACCCGCTGAGCGGCCTCACGGAACTCCTCCCGTTCGCCCGCGATGTGGGCGTCCGCTTCATCATCGCCCGCTCGTCGGCGGGGGCGGGGCGGGCTTCGTATGAGCCGTTCATGCAGCGGATGAAGGAACTGGGCGCGCAGGGGTTGATCCTGGCGGGCGATCCCCAGGAAGGGGATGTGCTCGGCGGGGTGCGGCCGCGGCCTATGCCGGCGGGGCGGGGTGTGTTCGTTTCCCGGAAGCGGGGGAAGCCGTTGGTTCAGACGGGGTTGGTGGACGTGGAGTACTGAGGCGCGTTGGCGGCGGTAGCTTGACGACGCTCCCGCCTCCGGGCGGGTCACGGGGACAACGGGGAGGAACCGCGCATGGCGTGGGACGAGTGGGAGCAGTTGAAGGCCGAGGCCGCAAAGGGTCAGTCGACGCACATGCGGCTGAATCAACTGCCTGCCGACGGCGGAGGCGGCGGGAACACACGCGGTGACCTCACGGTCCACCAGAAGGATCTCGCCGCAATCGGCTCAGCAGCGCACGAACTTTTCGAGGACTTCGGCCGGTACAGCGACCATGCCCGGATCTCCTCCATGAAGGCGGCGGGAGGGCTGAAGAGCGAGGGCTTCGCCCTCGGGGCCGCCCTCGATCATGTCGCCGAGCATTGGGTGGACCAGGTGCGGACGCTGCTCGACGCCTGCGCCCACATCTCCAACCATCTGCGCTACACCAAGAACCAGCACGCCGCCGACGAGTCCTACATCGCAGGCACCCTCAGCAGTATCTCCCAGCTGGACCAGGGCTTCGACGAGCGGAAGGACAGCTGACGGCGATGGATCTCAACGCACTGCGCCACGGCAACTTCTCTCAGCTCGGCGAGGCCATCACCGACTGGGAGGAGATGACCAAGAAGCTCGCGACTCTCAAAGAAGACGCCCAGAGCAACCTCAAGGTGAAGGCAGACAGGGCCCACTGGGCCGGTGTCAACGCACAGGTGAGCCGCGAGTTCATCGACAAGACCGCAAAAGAGTTCGCTGACGCCCACACCCAGGCGGACTCCATCACGAAGATTCTCAAGGACACCCGCGGCGAACTCATCGACTACCGCACCCAGCTGAACGAGGCCATCGCTCGAGGGTCGAAGAAGAACCTCACCGTCGTCGACACCGGCGACGGCACCTTCACCGTCGCCGGCAACACGCGCCCCGACTGGGGTTCCGACCCCAGTGGCAAGACGAGCGCGACCAACCAGAAGGACGTCGACGACCTCCGCGACGAGATCCAGCGCATCCTCAGCAAGGCCACCGAGAGCGACAACAGCGCAGCGAAAGTCCTCACGCTCCTTGTGGATCAGACCAAGTACGGCTTCTCCGATGCCCGCTACAAGGACCGGGACTCCGCCGCCGAGGCTGTAGATGCGGCCGACAAGCTGGCGAAGATGGCCAAGCACCCGGACCAGATGTCCGCCAAGGACATCGCCGAGTTCAACCGATACCTCGAGAAGTACCACAATGACCCTCTGTTCTCGGAGCGGTTCGCAAAGGGTCTGAGTGGCAAGGGCACACTGCAGTTCTGGACGGACATGGTGAACACCCATGCCGGCGCCAGGGGCACGGAACTCGAAAGCCTGGAGAAGCTGCAGACGAACCTGAGCCTGACGCTGGCCACGGCGTCGTTCTCCGACTCGGACGACATGAAAGCCTGGAAGACTGACCTCCTGAAGGAGATGAACACCAGTTTTCGGTCCGAGTCCAAGGACCCGTTCCAGAGTCCTGTCGGTGCGCTCGGTTCCCAGGTACTCAGCAGCCTCATGCGGCAGGGCGAGTTCGACACCGAGTTCCTTGACGACTACCGGACCAAGCTGTTCAAGCAGGACAAGGGCGCGGGCGAATCCAACACCGACTCGCTCTGGGTGAAGGGCTACGACCACATCGACCTGGTCTTCGGCGATGGGAACGGTCGCGACCCATTGGAGGGGCTCTTCGACGCCCTTTCTCACAATCCCGAGGCAGCGACCCATGCCTTCGAGTCCAAGTCGGACCTGGACCACATGCTCGGCACCACCGTGTTCACGGACCGGGGAGAGTCTCTCGGGCGGGCCCTGGAAAGTGCCGTTACCGGAGTCGCCGACGGTGACACCACTTCAGCGGCCCCGCCGCACAGCGCGGCCCAGGTCAAGATCATGGCCAACATCATGCAGGCGGTGGCCGATCCCAACGGGGGCGCGGACCTGGTGACCAAGGGCATGGGCGAGAGCTTTGGAGACATGGCGGCTGCTTATATGCCGGAGATCAGCCAGGCCCTGGCCGGTCCCAACTCGGGACCCGCTTTCCTTACGAACAGTGAAGATCCCGACGCCTTCCAAGGCGAGCGCGTCCGCGATGTGGTGAGATTCCTCTCCGCAACATCCGCAGACCCAGCGGGCAGGGCCGGGATCATTTACGGCGAGAGCATTTACACTGGCGGCCTCCTCGAATCACACCTCTCTGACCCATCTTTGTTCCACGGCTCCCGTGAGCACGTCCTCCAGGATATCGGCAGGAATGCGGGAATCATCGAAGGTATCGTCGGGCATTCCGTCGCAGACGGCGAAGTGAAGGCCGCTATCGACGGAGAGACGGACTACAACAGTGCCCTGAAGGACAAGGGAGATGCTGCCAAGAGCTGGGTCTCGATCGCTTTCAGCGGGCTCGAGCTGCCCGCAGAATATGGCGGCAAAATCATGGGATCCGTAGTCGGGGGAACAGCCGGAGCTGTCGCCAATGGGGCCGTTGACCGGCTGATCGAGGCCCAGCAGATGCACGGCGCCAAGGATCAGGGGTTGTACACGAGCGCCAAGGACCTGTATGCAATGCGGGATTCCGTCAACCAGCAAACACAGTGGTCGACTGAAGATGCGCTCGCTCGACACCATGTGAACCTGCCCAAGAACGATACCGACGATCTCATCCGCAACGCTGTCAACGCAGGCTGGGACGCCAGCAGTGAGTACTTGAGCAATACGAAGGAGCGTCCCTAATGGAAAAGTCTCAGAAGAGCCGAACGCAACTCGCTTCCTGGCGGAACGTGAGGGTCATCCTTCTGTTCTTCGTGGCTCTCGGGCTCTTCTGCGGCGCTGGATGGCTTTTCCTGAACAAAGGTCTCTATCTGCTCCCGGACAAGATGTGCGAAGGAACTCTCGAACGGGACATGGTCAAACAAGTGCTGCCCCGAGCACGATCGGCCGACAGCGGCTCCGACAGCCAGGGCGCGGGGGACGACCTCACTTTCTGGTGTCACGTCACCACCAGCGATGACGTGTCCCTCTCCGGGGAAGCGCGGGTCCAGCCCGCCTCCCGCGAGGAATGGCTCGAACACTATCGGGGGTCCGGAGTCCGGCATCAGATCATCCGCGTCTCCGTGGGCGACATAGAAGCTCTGGCCCAGATCGATCCCAGTGCGGACACGTCGTCGGTGTACGTGCCCTGTGCCCCGCCCGGCCTCCCCGAGCACGACGCCTCCCAGCCCTACGCGGTCATCGGTGAGACCCGGATCTACGGACGCTCCAAGGCCAAGGGCGTGCCATTGCGGCAGACATTGACCGACTTCGCCTACCAGCTCACCGAGCACGCATACGAACTCGCCGAGTGCAAGGATTCCCGCGACTTTCCCAAGGAACTGCCCCGCTACAAGAACAGCCAATGACGAACCAGGAGATCGTCGCGCAACGTCGACGTTCGTGGCCGGGTGCACTTGCGGTTCGGCCACACGGTCGCCGGTGACACGCCGACGAAGGTCAGTCCCTGCCCGTGCAGGATGGCCAGGGTCTCGGCCAGGGCCACACCCAGCGCGCGTACCGTCCGCTCGGGCAGCGGACCGCCATGTACGCCGAGGGCGGTCGGCAACGGCAGTATGGGCAGGTACGGGCGGGATTACCAGGCGGGCTCGCCCGGGCCGGCAAGAGCGATGGCGGGCGCGGCACAGGGGCCGAGGAGATAGCGAGAGATCTCAGCTTCCGCCATGAAGCACTTGGGGTCACATACCGACTACGGGAGAGAGCAGGGCGGTGTGCTGTCCGTCAGCGCTGCGGGCGAGGTACCGACGCTCGGGAACCGGGACCTTGGCACGCGAGTCGTCCAGCGCGGTGATCAAGGTGTACGGGCCCACCTGTCTCCGCGACTTGGCGGCTCTGCCCGGCCCTTCGCCGGTGGCCACCCCTGTGCCACCACCTGTGGCGTGCATTCCCAGTCCCGAATCCTCGTTCTTCGTTCTTCGTTCTTCTCTCTTCGTTCTTCTCTTCCGGCCGGGGGCAAGACTGGGGGTGGGCACCTCCCGTGCGTGTCCACCCCGCCACCGCGTCCTGCCGTCAGCCCGGCACGCGGGCCTTACATGTAGTAGCTGGCGGCCTTCCGGTCGCCACCCTGGTAGTCACCGCCGGCCGCGTGGACGACCTTGGAGATGGCCATCAGGGCCTCGTGGATGCCGGTGGCCTCGCGGTCCCAAGCGGCCTGCTGCTCGGTGTACGTGTGGTGAGCCTCGCCCTCCCACATACCGGAGACCCTGGCCACCTCGTGCTTGATGTCCCGGAGGCTGTCCTCGAGCTTCTTGGCCTGGTCCGCGAGCCTGGTGGCCGTCTCGTCGAGTCCGGCGTAGTGGACTTCCATGTCGCCGTTGTTGACATTACCCATGATTACTCCGTCGCTTTGAGGGGTTGGACCGGCCGTGATCAGTAGTTGGTCAGGGCGGAGTGAGAGCCGCCGAGATCCACGTCGATGCTCTGGACCTTGGCGCGGACCTCGTCTTCGGTACTGTTCTTGATCTTCCGGGTCTGGCTCATCGCCTCGATGAACTTGGCCAGGATGTTGCCGATCTTGACGACGCGCTCGTTGATCTCGGTCTGCTTGGCGTTGAACGCGCCGGCGCCGATGCCCTTCCAGTGGCCTTCGAGCGTGTCGATGATGTGCTGGAGTTCCCTCAGCTGCGTCTTGGTGTTCTCGAACTTGGTGACGAGGGTCTTTTCAAGGTGGATGATCTCGTCATCGCTTACCTTCTGGCGCTGCGCCATTTCCATGCCTTTCTTTGTGAACTGACCTTGCCGGGCGCTGAGTCAGGCGTCAGCACTGATGGCAAGCGGACCCCTGCGCACTCGGTGAGTGAGCAGGTATGGGGAAAGCACTCAGGCGTTACGACGTGCCCGCAGCACGGCGAAGCCGGCGCCTCCGATGACTAGTACGGCTGCTGCGGCGCCGATGATCACCCAGGTTTGGGTGCTGCTGCTGGAGTTGGAGTCCTTTGCGGCGGCGGAGGTGGGGCCGCTGGAGGAGCCGGTGTCCTTTGTCGGCTTGGTGGACGGGGTCTTGGCCGAGGGGGTGGCGGTGGCCGAGGTGCCGTCGTAGTTTTCGTCGGCCAGGGGGTCGACGTTGGCCTGGCCGGGGTTGATGTCCTTGTTGATCAGCACTCGCCGAGGTCGGATGCCGCCATAGCCGAGGTACGTGCTGGGCTTGTTCTTCGGCCAGGAGCGACCGGCAGTGTCGATCAGGGTGCGCAGGACCTGGTTGCTCGTCCAGTCCGGGTGAGCGGACCAGACCAGGGCGGCGGACGCGGAGGCGATGGCAGAGGAGGGGCTGGTGCCCCGACTGTCGCAGTACTCGGTGAACTTGTTGTCGCACCAGGAGGGGATGTGCAGGCCCGGGGCTGCGAGGTCCACGTAGTCACCGTGTGTCGAGAACTTGGCCACCGTGCCGCTTTTATCGAGAGCGGCCACACCGATCGCATAGGGGTAAATAGCTGGGTAAGATGGCGTGTTCCCTTCGTCACCGTCGTTACCAATGGAGACAAACATCAACTTCCCCTTGGACGCAGCGTATTTCATGGCAGCCTTCATATCGTCGTCGGGGACGATACCGCCGAAGGACATGTTGATGACCTTGGCATCGCTGTTGGCGGCTGCTCGTATCGCTGCGGCTTTGCTGGGTGTATTTCTCTCTTCCTCCGCGCCCTTCAGCCCTTCAAGGGCAATACGAAAAGGAATGATCTTCGCACCTGGAGCAAGGCCCTTGATCCCGCCGCTGGCACCTGTGCCTGCAATGACCTCGGCCATGGAGGTGCCATGCCCCGTGTAGTCCCGGGTGACGTGGTAAGCCACCGACTTGGGTACTTCGTCGACAAGCACTTGGCCCTTGAGAGAGGAGGTGGCCGGATTGACCCCACTGTCGATCACGGCAACCTTCACCCCCTTGCCTGTGCTGATCTTCCACATCTCCGGGGCACCCATCGCGTCCAGGTACCACTCCTTGGACTGAACGTCCACAGCAGCGGCTCCCGGAGCAAGAGTGGCCGATGTGACGACCAATGCACCTAGTGCCGAACACACAGCAGACAGCCGTCTCGCATTGCGCCTCGACAGGAGGGCAGTCTTCATGCCGCGCCGGCGGGTCCCTGGCTTCATGCCTGTGTACGTCCTCGCTCGTGTTCAGTCGCTCTTCTGTGGCGCGTCGCGCCGCTGTTTCTGGGTCTGACGGCGATGATCCTTCTCGGCCGGCTCACCCGCGCGACCGGACCCACCCTCCGAGCCTTGTCGGTCGCCGACAGCACCACGTCCGAGTCCGGAGTCGCCGCCGTTGCCCGCAGAGCCTCTGATGGGCGAGGCGGCAGGGTTGCGCGGGGCTCCGATCACGCCTTCTGGGTTGGCCGCAGAGCGCAGCACCTCCTGTGCGGTGCCCCGTTCCGCCTTGGCGGCAGGTGCACCCACGACCCCCCGTTGGCCGACGGTCCCCCTCGGCGGCGTGGAGGAGACTGGTTCCTCGGCACCGACGACCGTACCGCGCGGCATACGCGGATTGGAGCCAGCACTCGTCGAACGACCTGTGACGGGCTTGCCACCCACAACTCCATTGCGCACGGGACCGCTGGAGCCGGTCGCTCCGGTACGCCCGGTCGGCGTGTTGACCGGCCTCGGGGTGCCGCCAGTGACACCACGGCCGAGAGGCGAGCGTCCCGCCTGCGTCGCACCCCTCATACCTGGCTGACCGGTCGGAGTCGCGCGACCTGCGGCACGGGCCGCCTGTCCCAAGGGACCCTGTGGCACTCGGCCGCTGGCAGTGGCACGCCCCGTTTGTCCCTCAGGCTCCTGCGGTACTCGGCCAGCCCCCTGCGGGACTCGGCCGCTTGAGGTACCTGACGGGCCGGTACGGCCTTGCGCGGACAGGGGCAGCCGGGGTGCTGGGCCATAGCCGGTGGAACGTCCGACGGTCGGCGCGACGGGAGGCGCCATCGGGCCAGTGGGCAACGGAGGCGTGTGCCCGCCTCCTCCGCCTGTCGTCGGAAGAGTCGGCATCGGAGTGTCGTGCGGTGCGGGCGCCGGGGGCAGGGTGCCGACCGTGTTTATTTCCGTACCGACGTCGTGACCGTGACTCGCGACGGGCTCGTGCACCTCTTTGAGGGGTCCTGCATGCCCGCCGACCTCTGTACCGCTCGGCACATTCGCCGCATGGTGCCCTGCCGTAACGTCCCCTCGGACGGCAGACGTCGGCGCCGACGACGTCCCCGAACCGTAGTGTTGATTGGTGCCCTTGTCGTATCCGGCCGACTTCGACGGCTCGGGAACTCCCACATCCGTAATGGGCTTGAGCGGCGTCGGCTCCTTCTGCTTACTCAGGTCCGTCGCCGCAACCTTGTAGTACGAGGCCAACCGGTTCATCTGGTTGATGGCCTCTTGCCGGTTCTTCTCGACCTGCTTGGCAAGGACGTAGTCCGGGTTGCTGTCGACCTGCTTGGCCTCGGGCAGCTCGGTGGGCTTCTTCTGCTCGCCGGCCGGTCGGGTATCCCTGGACGGCATGGAAACGCGGGCGTCGGCCAGACCTGTGGCCGCCACAGAGAGGTGAGTACCGGCCTGATCGGCGTAGTGAGCGAGGCCGTGAGTGTATTCGAGCAGAAGTGTTGTCCAGCCGTGGAAGGACTCGGCGCCCTGGCCCTCCCAGTCGACCTTGAGATGCTGCTCCAACTCCGTCGCGGCTTTACGGATGTCCTTACCGGCGTCGAACAGAGCCTTACTAGTCAGTTCGAGGTGCTCGGGGTTGGCATGCTCGACCAGGTCGATCATGTCGTTGAGGCGGTGGTCCTCGAAGTTCGTCGATCCGACGAGGTTGACCCGGAAACCGCCGAAGAACGGCATGTTCGCCAACACGTCCTGCGCGGTCGTGATGGGCTTGACCTCTTTGTCGACCGTCTTGTCGACCTGCTGCACATCGGACGTGTACTCAGGCTGCTTCTGCCAGTCGTCGCTCACGTGAAGTCCGCCCCCGTCGACTTGTTGTTGCTGCGTGCAGGATGCGGCGCCGCCGGCTTCTTGTGTCCGTGCCCCGCCTCCGACTTGTCAGCGGCAGCAGCCTTCTTCACTTCTTCCTGGTACTGCGCGTCGAGCTTCGCCCGGATCTGGTAGAACCGGCGCCGGACCTCGTCCTCGGTCATGTCGTACGTTGCATCGGTCGCATGCGACGCGAGCTGCAGAGCCTGGATGTGCAGACCCAGAGTCTGCGAAAGGTGGATGAGGCGCGAGTGGACGGTGCCGTACTCGGTGTGCAAGTCACCCGCCTCATCGAACGGCGCGTTCGTACCGCCGAACGACGAACGACCGAGCTGCTGCTGCGCGATCTTGGATGGACCGCCGTGTCCGTCGTCGAAGTCGGACAGCACGCCGTCGAGTTTGTTCTTGAACTCCTTCAGCGCATCGATGCCGCGCCTCATGCCCGAGCCGCTACCGCCGCTCACCGCGACCCCTTCCCCGTTTCCCCGTTCATACAGCTGTCAACAGACCAGGGCAGCGGGGACCCGCACCCCCGGATCTATCGCTGACCACTGTAGTCACTGTGTAAATCGAGGCCAACTGAACTCTGCGACAGTTCAGTTGCAGTGGTGTCCCGAAGTGACCGACTTCAGACCTCGCATGACCGACAACCGGGTCAATCAAGACAGATGCATCCCGACATCTGCGCAGAAGATTCACATCCGTCTCGCGTACCGGACGCTCCGCTACAACCACACGAGAACTTTGCAACCACAAAACCTACCCCCGAGGAAGCGATTGTTACGTTGCCGAGCGTTCGGCCGAGCCCGGGCGATGACAACGGGGAAGGGGTCCACGCATGGCGTGGGACGAGTGGGAGCAGCTCAAGACGCAGGCGGCTGAGCGGCACTCCACCAAGATGGAACTCAATTCGATTCCGGCGGATCCTGGTGGGAGCGCCAGCGGCGACAGCCCCCAGGGCGATCTGCGGGTGAGCCAGAAGGACCTCGCCGCCGTCGGCGACGCCGCCTACCAGCTTCACCAGGACTTCTCCCGCTACAGCGACCACGCCCGCCTCGCCTCCATCAAGGCGGCCGGCGGACTCAAGGACCAGGGCTTCGCGCTCGGGGCCGCGCTGGATCACGTGGCGGAGCGCTGGGTCGACCAGGTGCAGTCCCTGCTCGACGCCACGGCGCACATCTCCAACCACCTCGACTACACCAAGGGCGTGCACGCCCGCGACGAGGCCTACATCGCCGGGACGATCAGCAGCATCTCCACGCTCGACGAAGGATTCGACCAGAGGACCGGACAGCACTGATGGATCTCGACACCCTCCGGTTCGGCAACTTCTCCCAGCTCGAGGAGGCCATCACCGACTGGGAGCAGATGACCAAGCATCTGGCCGACCTCAAGCACGACGCCGAGCACAACCTCAAATCCAAGGCGGACAAGGCCAACTGGGCTGGCCTCAACGCGACGGTGACGCGGGAGTTCGTGGACAAGACCGCGGGTGAGGTAGGCGACGCGCACACGCAGGCCGACTCCATCACCAAGATCCTCAAGGACACCCGCGGCGAACTCATCGACTACCGCACTCAGCTGAAGGAGGCCATCGAGCGCGGGCAGGGGAAGAACCTCACCGTGATCGACACCGGCCACGGCACCTTCACGGTCACCGGCAACACCCGCCCCGACTGGGCCTCCGATCCCAGCGGCAACACCAGTACGACCAGTCAGAAGGACGCCGACGACCTCCGCGACGAGATCCAGCGCATCCTCAACAAGGCCACCGAGAGCGACAACAGTGCCGCAAGGGTCCTCACCCTCCTCGTCGACCAGGCCAAGTACGGCTTCTCCGACGCCCACTACGCGAACCGTGACGACGCGGCCAAGGCTGTCGAGGAAGCCGACAAGCTGGCGAAGATCCTGAAGAAGGACCCGCGCGAGGTCACCGACACCGAGCTGAACTCGCTCAACTCCGCCCTGGCCAAGTACAAGGACGACCCACTCTTCGCCGAGCGGTTCGCCACCGACGTGGGTCCGAAGCGAACCCTGGAGTTCTACGCCGGCATCACCGACGACTCCCAGTTCGCGGTGAATCCCCGCTCCCGGGAAGGCCTTTCGGCCGCCCAGAAGCAGCGCATGCACCTGATCGAAGGCCTGGAGAAGCAGCTGGGAATGACACTGGCCACGGCCAGCCACTCAGACAGCCCCAGGATGGACTCCTGGAAGAGCCAGGTCATCACCCTGGGCGGCACGGACCTCCGCTCCAACGGCGAGAACCCGGTCTACGGCTTCCAGGTCATGAGCAACCTCATGCGCAACGGGGAGTACAAGACCGACTTCCTCCACGACTACGGCGACCACCTCATCGCGTACGAGAAGTCGCATACCTCGGACGAGTACGGCGGCCTGCAACGCAGGGTCACCCGCAAGGACGTCCTTCCGTGGGACCACTCGGGAGAGTGGGAGCAACTGCATTACGGCGACGCGAACGACGCCGGCCGCGATCCCATGACCGGGCTCATGGAGGCGCTGGGACACAACTCCGAGGCGTCCACCCAGTTCTTCAACGAGGGCGACCACTTCCACTACCTCGCCGACAAGCGCGAATGGCCCGAGGACTTCGCCGGGGACCATGCTAAGACCATCGCCGGGTACAACTCACTCGGCCACGCGCTCGAGTCGGCGACGACGGGTGCTCCGTACGACGCCCATCCGCCGCAGCTGCATCGAGACCTGGACACCGCCAAGGTCGCCGAGAAGGTGATCCACCTGTACGGGCGGCCCGCCGAGGGGACGGAGGCGGAGCGGACCCAGTTCAGCGGTGCCGAGCTGATGAAGAAGCAGGACGGGATCCAGGACAGCCTCAGTCGTATCGGCTCGGCCTACATCGACGATCTGGACTGGTCCATGGACGACGACGACACGCGTTCCATCTTCGCGCAGGACGGTACGGGGCGCTTCAGCGACGAACGCGCGCACATCCACGCGTCGGACGCCCGGGGCTTCCTCGGCACTCTGGGGCAGGACCCGAAGGCGTACGCGCAGATCGGGGCCGCCCAGCAGGTGTACACGACATCGGTGCTGGACGCCCATCCGCCGATCGTCGACCACAACGGCGTGGTGCACTCGGCCGCGGCTGAGACTGCGGTACGGACCGGGGCCGAGGTCCAGGGAATCATCGACCAGTCCCGCGCCGACCAGGTGACGGCGGAGGGCCAGGCCAAGGAAGCGGAGTACAACAAGGCCGTGGACGAGCGCATCGCGCGGCAGAAGGAAATTGCCGGGGCGCTCGTCGGCGGAGCCTTCTCATTCGTCCCCGAGCCGGAAACAGGTCTGGCCTCGACCATCGTGCCCCTCGCGTCTGAGAACGTCCAGGACCAGGTGTCGAGCCACATCGAGGACAACCTGGACAAGTACGGCGAGAGTCAGCACCGTCAACTCGCTGACGTCCGGCAGGGGGACCGCAAGGCCATCTACGACGCCGGGTACACGTCCTCGTGGGAGCCAGGACGCCGGGTTCTGGAAAACCTGCACGGCAGCGGATGGAAGAGCGACGACGCCTACTACCAGATCAGGGACAACCTCAAGTCCGCACAGGCGACCGGTTACAGCGCTGGCAGCCAGGCCCAGCAGGAGGCCGGGAACCTCCCGGTCACGGAATGAAACGGATCGACGAGCTCAACATGGTGACCTTCGGACTGCCCGCTCGCCCCGCCCGGGTCGCCGCGGTCGGGCTCATCTGTGCCCTCTCTCTGGCCGGCTGCTCGAAAGACGGCGACTCCGGGCAGCCCAAAAAGGGCGCCGACGCGTCCTCGATATGTGACGGCGCCTTCGACACACAGGCGGCACGGAGTCTCGAGTCCGTCAGTGGAGCACGCAGGTTCGACGAGATCAAGCAGCCTGCCGACATGGTTACTTTCGCACGACTGCTCAAGGAGCTCGGCGCCTCGGCGGACAACTCCGATGCTCAGGTGGGCAAGTACCTCTGTCAGTTCTCAGCAGTGGGCGGAAAGCTCCACTCCCCGGTCGATGTCTCGTTCGACTGGACCTCCACCGACCAGAGCCCCAGCCCCGCCACCACGTCGTCCAGGAAGGCGACCGCCTACACCTTCGCCCGCTATACCAAGGCCACCGACAACTACGCCTGGATCACGATCCGCTGCACGCCAAAACAGGACGACACCGTCTCAGTGAAGACCAGTTATCTGACAGCGACGGTCACCACATACCCACCCGACACATCCGACCCCGCCAAGTCCAAGACGTTCCGCGAGGACAACATCCGCCTGGCCTACTCGGCCGCAGCCAAGGCCGCCCGCACGGCCGGTTGCTTCAAGGAGAGCGAACTACCGGAGATGCTTGGAGAGTTGAGGGCTCGGCCGACCGCAGCCAAGTAACTCCCACCAAGAGCATCCCGGCTCCAGCATGTGGCCGCGGGTGAGCACTTCGCCTGTGGCCACCCAGTCTGAACCGCCGATTCCGGCGTCGGTCACAGGTGCGTACTGCACTTGCGGGTAGCGCGGCGGAGGTGACGTTGGTGCGGCCGTCCTGGCGGTGACGCTGCTCGCCAGGTTGCGTGCAACGGGCCGTCCCACATGGGTGCGGGTCGCAGAGGAAGCGCCCACGGCCTCGCGGGTCTCCGGTACCTCCTCGGCTTGGCCGAGCCGGTACCGGACAGAGCGGATTTCGACAGTGTCAACTGCGGCTCGACCAGGAGACCGCGCAGACCTGTGGCCAGGTACCACATCCACCCGGCGACAGGCAGACGCCGGCAGGTGATGCGCATTGGGTTCCTCCGCCCGGCCCCCACTTCTCCGTTCAGCCCTCGCCCGCCACAAGCGCGTATCTCCTTCGAACCTTCACGCCTGACAAATCATGCACAACGGACGTGACGTAAATTTTCCATGGCCCTGGTTGCTATTTTGACCGGACACCGGGATATCGGCACAGCGCTGGCCGCCCGACGCGATCACCGACCGTCGGGCACGGGGGAAGGGGTCCACCCATGGCATGGGACGAGTGGGAGCAGCTCAAGGCACAGGCAGTCGAGGGTCAGTCGGCGCACATGCAACTGAACCAGGTCGACGGTGGCGGCGGCTACACCGCACAGCCCAGTCAGACCGGTGACCTCAAGGTCGGACACGCCGATCTGGTGAGGATCGGCGGCGCCGCACACCACCTGTACAACCAGCTGTGGGACAAGGCCCGTGTCGCCGTCCCCGGCAGTGACTCCGCGGCCGGCGACCTCTCGAAGCAGGGCTTCGCGGTCGGGTCCGGGCTCGAGCACGTGTCGAACCGCTGGGACGAGCAGCTGAAGTCCCTGATGGACGCGTGCGCCCAGATCTCCAACCACATGCAGGTCACCAAGAGCATCCACGCGAACGACGACAATTACATCCAGCGGCAGATGAGCAGCATCGACGCGCTGGACGCCGGGTTCGACGAGCGGGTGGGGGCTCCGGGCGAGAAGAACCCCGTCTACGGGGAGAAGGACCAGAGCAAGAAGAAGGAGTAGCGGCGGATGGAGACGACGACGCGCGCCATATCCGCCTGAATCCGCTACTCCTGGGAACGAAGACAACCAATGGACTTCAACGCTCTGTTCCACGCCAACTTCAAGCTGCTCGACGACGCCGTCACCGACTGGTCGACGCTCGTCAAGCACCTGGAAGAACTGAAGAAAGACGCCGAGGACGGCCTGCACAAGGCCGCGAACAAGGCCGACTGGGTCGGCGTGAACGCGCAGGTGTCCAAGGAGTTCATCGGCAAAACCGCCGGCGAGTTCACCGACGCCCACACGCAGGCCACCACGATCCACAACATCCTGAGCGACACCCGGGACGAGCTGAAGAACTATCACCGGCAGCTGACGGAGGCGGTCTCACGGGGGGAGGCGAAGAACCTCACCGTGATCGACACCGGCCACGGCGGCTTCACGGTCACCGGCAACACCCGCCCCGACTGGTCCTCCGACCCGAGCGGCAACACGAGCACGACCAACCAGAAGGACGTGGACGCCCTCCGCGACGAGATCCAGGGCATCCTCAGCAAGGCCACCGAGAGCGACAACTCGGCCAAGACGGTCCTGACGGCGCTCGTGGACCAGAGCGCTATGGGCTTCTCCGACGCCAGCTACAAGAACCGGGACGAAGCCGCGAAGGCCGTCAAGGAGGCCGACGAGCTGGCCAAGCTCGCGAAGAAGGACCCCGACGACCTGTCGGTCGCGGACTTCGACCGGCTGAACGCGGGTCTGAAGAAGTACCACGACGACCCACTGTTCTCCGAGCGCTTCGCGAAGGATCTCGGCCCGGAGAAGACGCTGTCGTTCTGGGCCAACGTCGCCGACCCGGCCGTCAGCCCCGACATCACCAGGGAGCGGCGCGAGCAGCTCGGTGAGCTGCAGAAGAACCTCAGCCTCACCCTCGCCACCGCCAGCCAGAGCGACACTGCCGACATGACCGAGTGGAAGCGGCAGATGATCGACCTCGGGGACCAGCCCGTCAACGGCAAGCGCGGCAACATCCTCGGGTTCCAGGTCATGAGCAACCTCATGCGCGCCGGCGACTACGACGACGACTTCATGACGCAGTACGGCAAGAGCCTCATGGAGACCGAGCGGAAGTTCACGGACGACGGCAAGCACACCGCGTGGCAGCGGCTCGGTTTCGACCCGTACCTCAACCACATGTCGGGCGACTCCGGTTGGGACCCCATGTCGGGTTACCTCAAGGGACTGTCCAACAGTCCCGATGCGGCGACCGAGTTCTTCAACGATGACTTCATCCCGAAGGACGGGGACCACAAGAGCGCCGTCTCCAACTTCAAGTACCTCTTCGAGGACCGGCACTGGCCGCACGAGAGCAACAGCGATCTCAGCCAGGGCGAGAGCATCGACGGCCGCAACAATCTCGCCGCGGCCCTGGAGGCGGCCACCACCGGGCATCCCGCCGGAGAGCTGCCCACGGTGGACACCCCCGCTCACAACCCGGGGCAGACCAAGCTGTTCGAGAGCATCGTGTCCTCGATCTCGGACGACAACGAGCGCCTCACGAACCACAGTTTCATGTCGGACAGCATGGGTCAGATCGCCTCCGAGTACCTGCCCGACATCGACCGTGCGACAACCGACGTGGATCAGCATCCGGACAAGGGCGACGAGGACGGCCAGGCGGCCTGGGACCGCGCCCGGAAGCTCTATCCCGTCGACGGCTCGGCGGCCGATCTGGACCACCGCGAGGTCTCCCGATTCCTCTTCGCCGTCGGTCAGGATCCCGACGGCTATGCAGCCGTCGAAGTGGGCCAGAAGCGGTACATGGGCAAGCTGATGGAATACCACCTGAACCCGGATCTGCCGGCGAGCGAGCGGCCGAATGACGACATGGAACTCACCATTCGGGACATCGCGCGCCACTCGGGCCAGGTTTCGGGAACCCTGGCCATGGGCCGGAACGAAGCGGTCGCGGGCCCTGCCGACCTCAAGGACAAGGAATTCGACCACTCGGTTTCCCAGTGGAAGAACGTCCTGTCCGGAGGCATCGGCACCGGCGTGGGTGTCGGTACGTCCTTCATCGCGTCCCCTGCGGTCGGTGCCGGAGTGGGTGGCGCTGCCGGAACCGCGACCAGCGTGATTCTGGAAGAGCTGTTCAAGGACGCCGAAGGCAGCGCCAAGGACGACGCCGGTGCCAAGATGGGCGAGAACTGGCAGAACGGCTCCGTGAACAACCAGAAATACACCCGAAGGGCCGCTTTCGAGGCAGCCCAGGCCTACCATCTCGCCCACCATGGCGATATAGCCACGTGGGCGGAGGAATCCTCCTCCCAGGGATTCATGGAGGGCGGCACCTACATGGACCGAGTCGGACCCGAACTCGTCACGGACATCTGACAACTGGATCATCCGGACAAGGAAGCTTGATATTTGATGTCTCGGCAAGTCGTGGAAGCGACAGTGATGCTGGCGGTGTTCGGCATGCTCGTCGGCTGCTCGGGATCCGATGAGAAGAAGGCCTACAACGTGCCCACAGAGTTGTGCGGCGTCTCGGTCGACCCGGACCTGATCTCCCCCTTTCTTCCCTCGGGCGAGGAGGTCGGGGTTCGGGGTACGCATCCGGTACCCAGCCGGCAACTCTGCCAGGTGGACGTCGGCGGCAAGTGGGCACTGATGGCAAATCAGGAGTGGTGGGCGCAGGACGTGTCCATCGCCACGGTGGCCTCCGGCAATCCTCAGCTGGGTTCGGCCGAGACGTCTGCCAGCGGCGGCTTCCTCTACAGCGGGACCGGCGCCGTGGCGCGCGTCAAGGACTGCCACAGCCCTGATCACTCCAAGCAGGTGCTGTACACGTCGTTGCGGGTCCGGGCCTCGGACCTCGGGGATGCGGCTGCCATGAAGAAGCTGGCCACTGCGTACACGAAGGCTGTGGAGAACGCCGATGAGTGTTCGTAAGACTGCTCTGGCCGTCAGTGCCTCCCTCGCTCTGCTGAGCGGGTGCGGCGGCGGAACAGGAGAGGCAGCCGCTCTCGACGCGAAGCAGGCTGAAGGAGTGCTCCCGGATGCCAAGTCCCTCCCCGGCTGGGAGGTCTCGTTGGAGCCGGTCGGCTATTCCTTGAAGAAGGCGCTGTCGATGGGCCTGGCCCGTTGTTACGGGGAGGCGCCGGATTCCTGTGCGCGTGTTCGCTTCACCGGAGTATCGGCCTTTCGCAAGGAGGGAAGGCCTGACATTTCCTTCATGATCCAGACGTACCAGGACTCGGATACCGCGAAGTCCGCGTACCCAGCCGTCTGGAATGCGTGGAAGGGGCGAGTCCCCTCACCGCGGGCCGTGAACCCCGGCAAGCTCGGTGAGCAGCGTGATGCCGTGGCCGGTTTGAGTGCCTCGATGGCGAAGGGTTCGAAGGGCCGACTGGTTCAGGTCCGGGTCGGTAGCGTCATCATGCTGAGCTTTGCCGAAGCCGGGTCCCGCGTCGACGCGGCGGATTCGCTCCTGACCGAGTTCGCCAATGTCTTCGCGCAGCGGGCTGAACAGGTTCTGGACGGCAAGAAGCCGTCGGCAGTGTTGACGGGCACCTGAGGTCCGTTCAGCACTCCCCCGCCCGGCTGGTCACAGCGAACACGAACTTCGGCACCGTGACCGTCCTCCCGGCGATCCCCGGCTCCTCGCGGTCACTGTCCTTGTCCCGCCTGCGCTCGACTTGCATGCAGAAGGCCGAATCCGCTCCGTCGGCCGTTATCAGGTAATAGGCCTCGTTCGACTTGGAACCGCTGAGGGCGGCGTCCACACCGAACTCCGGGGCGTCGCCGCCACCGTGCTCGGTGATTTCGTCCTCGATCTTCATGGCGTATTCGCCTTCGAAGTCGGCAGGCATGTCCTCCTCGTGGGGGCCGCCGTAGGTGAAGCCACCGTCCAGGGCGTCCGTGGCACCCCGTACCGCGCTGGTCAGTTCGTCGCTGCTCCACTTCGCGTCGTCGGCGACGGCCAGGGTCTGGAAACCTACGAAGACCCCGGCCGCGGCCATCCCCAGCAGCAGGACGCGGGCGACCGCGAAAGCGGAATCCGGGATGTCGGGGGTCGAGGAGTTGAGTGCCCCCCGCCAGGCACGTACGCGGTCGGCCCTGACGCAAGCCATCAGCGCCAGCAGGGCGGACCCGACGAAGATCAGCACCGACATCGAGGTCACGCCATCCCCTCCAGCCCCCGACGCCTCCTCCGCGCGTCCCGCAACGCCACCGCTCCCCCACCCAGCCCCGCCACCAACACCGCCACGCCGACCGCGACATACGTGGCCAGGCGGGCGTTGTACTCTGCCGGGGTCTCGCCCAGGGTGAGTTTCGCGGGGGTGGGTGCCTCCGCATGGGTGAGGCCTGTGTCGGGGTGGGGGGACTCGATCGGGTGGTCGTCCTCCGTGAGGGCGCGGACCGGGTCGACAACGCCCCAGCCGACCAGGCGGTCGTGGCCGGCGATGGAGCGTTCCGCCGTCTGCTCGATCTGGGCCACGACCTCGCGGGCCGTCCAGGTCGGGTGCTTGGCCTTGATCAGCGCCGCAACGCCGGCCACGTAGGGCGCGGAGAAGCTCGTGCCGTTGTCCGGGCAGTGGCCGCCCTTGGGGACCGTGGAGATCATGTCGACGCCGGGGGCGGCGACGCCGACGAAGTCGCCGGACTGGGAGAACGCCGCGCGTTCGTTGTTACGGTCCGAGGCCGCGACGGCGAGGACCCCGTCGAACGACGCCGGGTACGTCTTCTTGACGTTGCCGCCGACGCCGTCGTTGCCCGCGGAGGCGACGACCACGATCTGGGCGGCGAGGGCCTCGTTGATCGCCCGGCGCAGGTCCTCGTCCGGCTTGACCGCATTCGTTGTGTCCTGGGAGATGTTGATGACCTGGACTTTGACCTTGATCGCGTGCCGGATCGCCGCGGCCAGGGTGGCGGACGTTCCGTGGCCCTCCGCGTCGTTCTGTTTGATCGGGACGATCGTGGCCTTGGGGGCGAGGCCGACGAAGCCCGTGCCTTTCATCGGGCGGGCGGCGATGATGCCCGCCACCCGGGTGCCGTGGCCCACCGTGTCCGTCGTGGGCTTGGACTTGGCGCCTTCGACCGGCTGTCCCTTGCTGTCCTTCGGGGGCAGCAGGTTTTCGCCCAGGGAGCTGTCCACCGCCCCGGTGAGCTGCGGGTTGGTCGTGTCGACGCCCGTGTCGATCACGGCCACCTTGACATTCTGGCCCTTCGACTGGCTCCACAGCTCGTCCAGCATGACCCGCTGCAGGGCCCAGGGCGTCCCGGCGTACTTGTGGTTCGTCTTGGAGAACGTGCACTGGTCGGAGCCGGAGTCGTCGGCAGCCGCCACCGGTGCCGTCAGCAGGGTGCCAGCGGCGGCGGCCGTGGCCAGGGCCGCCGCCAGGGTCGTACGGATGCGGTGGGTGGACGTCATCGGCTTGCCCCTCACGAACCCTGCGGCTGGCGTGCCGCTGCCGTCGACAGGCGCGGGCCCGTCGGCAGGAACTTCGACCAGGCCGCGGGAACCGGCGCGGGATCCACGCCGCCGTACCCGAGGTGGGTCTGGGCCAGCTTGGCTTCCTGCTGGAGTTGCTGGCGCTGCTTGGCCGTGGTGCCGATGCCCGCGTCGTCCGTGGCGCTGTCGTCGTTGGACTGCAGGGCGTAGCGCAGGCCGGTGTCGGTGACCAGGAAGACCGGGCCCGCCTTGGTCTCCGTGCCCTGGAACTGACGGTAGAGCTGGCCGGAGCCCGCGGTGACGTACGCGCTGGAGGAGCCGGTGGGCAGGACCGCCGGGAAGTCGGTGCCCGCCCAGGTGCTCAGCGTCGTGCTGCCGTCCTTGGCGTTGACGTCGCGCAGGACGTTGCAGACGGTGTTGCGGCTGCCGCTCGCGGTGGAGGCCTCGTTGACCGCACTGGGCGCCTCGGTGGGCCACTTGTGCTCGGCTCCGAACGGCTGCCCCTGCTCGAAGGCGCCGGAGCTGACCTCCTGGGCGTGCCCGGCCTGGCCGAGCTTCACGAGGTCCTTGCTGGCCAGGAGTAGCTGGGCGACGAAATCGGAGATCGGAGCGACCTGGCCCTGCAGGACGACGAAGTACTTCTCCTTGCCGTTGACCGGGGCCCTGAGCACCATGCCGACGCGGTTGGCCTGGCTGTCCAGTTGGCCGGAGACGCCCGCGGCCGCGCCCGGCGTGCCGGTGATCGAGGGAAAGCTGATCGGGTCGCCCGGGTGCAGGGTGTCAATCCACTGCCGGGTCACGTGCTGGGGGACGCGGTTGGCGCCCACGAGGGTCTGCAGGAGCAGGCTGTCCGTGCTGTCAACCTTGTACGCCCAGCCCTGCGCGTCGACGACGTATCGGGTCTTCTCGGGCGTGACGACGTAGAGCAGTTCACCGCCGTGCAGCTTCTGCTTGGCGCCCTCGGTCCGGTCCTGGTCGCGCTTGGCCAGGACGAACGCGGCCTTCTGGATGGAGTCGCCGCTGCCGCTGGGGCGTTCGCAGACGGCCCAGCGCTTGCCGGCGCCCGCCTCCGTGTCGGACGGCAGCCGGTCGGGCGCATAGGGGATGCCGATCGTGACGCCGTGCGGGATCTTGCCGCTGTCGAGGATCGACTCGTCGACGGTGACGACGTCGACGCCGTTCTCGGTGTCGAGGACGAGCTTGGCGGACGCCATGTTGAGCACCGGGTGGAGCTGAACCTTGCCCTTGGTCTTCAGCACCACGTACCGCGTGGTCGACTTGCTGGCGATGATCACCTTCTGCCCGGGTGCGTCCCAGCCCTGCGGGGCCGTCGGCTTGAACATGCCCCAGGCCCCGAAGGCCGCCAGGACGACCACGCCGACGATCGCGCTGGGCAGCACTGCGCGCAGCGGCCGTGGCGCGCCCTCGTCCGAGGCGTCCGGGGACGACTGGACGAACGACGCGAGCATGCGGCGCTTCGCGAAGGTGTAGGCGTTGAGTTGGTCCCGCCGAGATGCCATCTGTGCCCGTTTCTCCCCGTGTCTCACGCAGAGTGCGCCCGGGGAACACGCTCCCCCGCCCTCCGTTGTCGGACCCGGCCCCTACTATGCCTGGTACGGGGCGAGTCCTGTGGAGCGGGTAGGGTACCTGGGCCCTCCAGGGTCTTGTGCAGGCGCCTGGTTCCAGCGAGTTGTGAGCAAATCGGGGGGATGGAGTGATGGCTTCCGGAACGCGGGCGCGATCGCGCGGCCGGTCGGCGACACGAGGCCGGACGAATGCGTCGGCCCCGGCGGCGAGTGGGGCGTCCGCTCAGCGCGGTGCGCCGCAGCAGTCGGTGACGCTCGGCCTCAGGCCCCGACCGGGTCAGCCCGGTTCGTTCCGGTTGCAACGGCTCGTGCTGGTGGAAATCGCGGCCGCCGTCCTGCTGGCCGGCTGGGTCGTCGGTTCGCTGGCGCTGGTACCGGCCGCGGTCGTCGCCGTGGCTCTGCTCCTGGTGGCCTTCGTCCGGCGCCGGGGCCGTTGGCTCCCGGAGTGGCTCGGTACCGCACGGGAGTTGAAGGCCCGTCGACGCCGGGCGGCGAACACCTTGATACCGCCGGGTACGGAACCGGCCCTGGTCCCCGCCCTGGAGTGCGAGCCCGCGCTGCGGACGTACTCCTACGGGGCGCGTGACCGGCGGCCGGTCGGCATCGTCGGGGACGGGACGTTCGTCACCGCCGTGTTGCAGGTGGAGGCCGACGCGACCGCGCTGCGGGCCGAGCGGAGCCGGCAGCCGCTGCCGCTGGGGCTGGTGCGGGACGCGCTCGAGGTGGACGGGATCCGGCTGGAGTCGGCGCAGATCGTGCTGCACACGCAGCCGGCGCCCGCGCTGCATCTGCCCCAGCAGTCCGTGGCCGTCGCCAACTACCTGCCGCTGCAGGAGCAGACGGGTGCCCCGGCGGTGCGCATCACCTGGATCGCGCTGAAACTCGACCCCGAGCTGTGCGCGGAGGCGGTGGCCGCGCGCGGGGGCGAGCTGCTGGGGGCGCAGAAGTGCGTCGTGCGGGCGGCCGACCACCTCGCGAGCCGGCTGACCGGCGCCGGGTTCCGGGCCCGGGCGCTCGACGAGGAGGAGCTGATCGCCGCGCTCGCCACCTCAGCCTGTGCCAACCCGCTGGTCACCGCCGAGGCGGGGCGCAGCGAGGCCCGGGAGCGGCGCACGGAGGAGTCCGGGCGCAGCTGGCGCTGCGACAACCGGCGGCATACGACGTACTGGGTCAGGCGATGGCCCCAACTGGGCGGTGGCCGGGGCGAGTCGCTGCCCCAGTTCGTCGCCCGAGTGACGGCCGTACCGGCGCTGGCCACCACCTTCAGCCTCACGCTCACGCGCGGTGAGCGGCAGGAGGTGTCGCTGTGCGGGCATCTGCGGGTGACCGGGCGCAGTGACGACGAACTCGTGGCCGCGCGGCGCGCCTTGGAGGGCGCCGCGCGGCAGGCCGGGGCGGGGCTCGCCCGGCTCGATCGTGAGCAGCTGCCGGGCATGCTGGCCACGCTGCCCCTTGGAGGTGCGCGGTGACGACCTTTCCGACTTCGACGGCGACGCCCGCGGCTCCGAATGCCGCGGGGCCGTCGGTGGCTTCCGGGCTGCAGGCGGTGGGTGAGCGGCTGCGGCACGGGCTCGGGCTGATCGGGCCCCGGCACGGCCGACACGGACTGCCCGTACAGCAACTGGACGCGCTCGCCCTGCCCATCGGGGACGACGGGGTGGTCGCCGGTGTGGATGCCGAGGGGCAGCCGGCCGTGCTGGGCATCAACCGGCCCACGCCGTACGACGTCGTGCTGATCGGCGGCCTGTGGACGGCCCAGGTGCTGGCGCTGCGTACGGCGGCCACGGGGGCGCGGGTCGCCGTGGAGACCGGTCGGCCGCAGGCCTGGATACAGATGGTGCATGCCATGGGCGGCGGGCAGAACGGCCTCGCCGTCTACGAGGTGGGGCGGGTGCCCCCGCAGGGTGCGTCGGCCGGTACGCCGGTGCTGGTGGTGCGGGACTGCGGGATGCGGCCGCCGCGCGGGCGTACGGTGTCGGGACCCTGGCAGTCCGTGCTGACCCTGCTGCCGTATCTCAGTCCGGTCGCTCCGCGGCTGCTGCGGCAGGCTCGGCTCGCCGGTATCCAGCGGGTGTCGCCGGACGAGGCCGCGGAGCTGGGGCGCACCATGGGGCTGCCCCGGACCGAGGTGGAGTCGCTACCCGCGCTGCCCGACGGTGTGACGCTCTGGTGCAGCGACCGTGACCGGCAGTATGTGATGACCCAACCCACCGACGCCGAGATCGGATTGTTGGGTACACCGCGCCGGATGGACTGAATTGGTCTTTCTCGTCTCATTTGTTCAATACTTACTCGTTGCTTGTACACGATTTGTTCGTGATTTGTCGGCGACTTGTGCCACTGGGCGGGAGCCGAGAGGTGGGCGGGCCTGCCGAGGCGTGCCTCGTGGTGATTAGGCTGGGAGCGGGCGCGATGCCAGACCCGTGGACCAGGCGTCGTCGCCTCAGGGGGGAGAGCCGGTGGATCGGACTGCCTCGAACGACTACGGACGACGTGAACGACACGACATGGTCGCCCCGGCACGGCACAAGGGTGTTCGACCACACCAGGAGGAACTGTGAACAGCGATCGGGACGGGATCCGCGGGGGCTGGGACACACCCGACGACGACCAGACCGACGCGGAGTCCGGCATCGAGATGACGGGCGAGTTCACGATCGACTACGCGCCGCCCGCCTGGTACACGCAGAACGCGTCGGGTGGCGCGTCCGGTGCGCCCGCTCCGGCTCCGGTGCCGCCCCCGGCGGCCACTCCCGCCGTGCCTCCGCCGCCGGTCGGCCAGCCCTTCGGGGTTCCGGACGTGCCGCCCGGGAGCGGCTTCCAGCCGGCCTGGTCGACGGGGCCCGCCCCTGCCGCCCCGCCTGCGGCACCGGCCACGCCTGTCGCTCCGCCCGAGGCCCCGGCCACCCCTGTCGTCGCGCCCTTGGTGCCGACCGAGGGTGACAGCGGAGACCTCGTCAGCGGCGCGACCATGCGGATCTCCTCCTCCGCGCTGAAGCGGGAGATCGCGGAGCGGTCGGCCGCGGCGGCCGCTGCCGACCAGGCCGTTGCGAACGCCGAGACCGGCAGTCAGGCGCACGGCAGCGAGCCCTCCGCCGAACAGCCGGTCGGTGCGCCCGAGTCGGCGGCCGGCGGGGACGGTGACGGCGGTCCGGAGACGGACGCGGACCCGGACACGGGTGCGGGGGACAAGTCCTCAGCTGCGGCCACGGCGCACGACGGCGAGGCGCAGGACGGCGGCGAGGCCGCGTCCGAGGGAACGGAGCCGGACGCCCACGAGGACGCCGCGAACGCCGACCTCCCGGACACCGGCGACGAGTCCGTGCCCGTCAGCGAGCACGAGCACGAGCGTGGTGAAGGCGCCGCGGCCGGCGCGGACGCCACGCAGGCCGACGGCGCGTCCCCGGCCGCCTCCGCACCGAGCGCGCAGACACCGGGTGCTGCCCCGGAGAACAGCGACGCCCAGAGGGAAGAGGCTCCCGGCGCGAGCACGGACGCGCAGGGCGACCGCCCCGCCGCCGTGAGCGCCGAAGCAGCAGGGGGCACCGCATCTCCCGCCGCAGGCCCCGAGGCCGCACCGGACGCCGGATCCGCCCCCGCAGGCCCCGAAGCCGCACCGGGAGCCCAGCCCGGCTGGGCTCCCCCGCCGGCGCCGCAGGGCAACGTGCCCCCGCTGCCGCCCTCCTACCAGCCCGCCGCCCCGGCCCCGGCCGCGCAGTGGCCCGCGCAGCCTCAGCCGGCCGACCCGTCCATGCCGCAGCCGAACGCCGCCCAGGCGCAGCCCAACGCCGCTCCGACGCACCCGGCCGTGCCGCCCCAGCAGCCGCCGTTCCAGCCGCAGGCACCGCAGTCCGCGCCCGCCGCCTGGAACCAGCCCGGCATGCCCACTCCGCCGGCTCCGGTGTCCGCGCAGCCCGCACCGCAGCCCGGCCAGCCCTACACCCCGGGCGCGCCCGGAGTCCCCGCCCCCGCGGCCGAGCAGCCGGCGGCACCCGCACCGGCACCGCAGCCGACCCCGCCGGGCGGTTACGGCTTCCCCCAGCCTCCGGCGCCGCAGCCGACCCCGAACGGACCCAACCCGCAGTCCGGCTACGGCTTCCCGCAGCCCGGCACCCCCATCCCGCCGGCCCAGCCCGGTGGCTACGGCTTCCCCCAGCCCGGACAGCAGCCCCAGCCCCCGCAGAACCCCGACTCCGCTCAAGGCTCCCCGCAGCCCGGCACCCCGACCCCGCCGGCCCAGCCCGGTGGCTACGGCTTCCCCCAGCCGGGACAGCAGCCGACCCCCGGCGGACCC